>JALNVI010000038.1 GCA_023231425.1 Desulforhopalus sp.
AGAAACCGGCGTTGAAGCGGGTCATTATCAAGCACATAGCTGAATCAGCGCAACAGTGGATGATGCTTGAGAAAGGAGATATCGACATTGCCCGGAACCTTCAACCCGAAGATCTCAAAGCGATTAGAAACAATCCTGATATCAACATAATGACCATGCAAAAGGCAACATTTACTCCATGGGGCTGAATCAAAAGAACAGGTATCTGACCATCCCTGAAGTACGTGAGGCAATAAAATACCCTGTGGACTACAGAGGGTTCCCGGCATTCTTTATCCACCGAAAACCCTTTTTTAATACTCTTCGAGCACACTTACGCAGGGAAGATTACGATATTTCTGAGCGTAATCCATCCCGTAGCCAACAACAAATTCGTCTTCTATCTCAACACCGATATAATCCACTTCCATTTCAACAACGCGGCGACTCGGTTTACTGAGAAAGGAACATGATTTCAACGTGTGAGGGCGCCTGTTGCTCAGCATCTGGATGATTTTTTTGAAGGTACGCCCCGTATCGACAATATCTTCCACGATAATGACATCTTTATCTTCAATGGAGGTATCCAGATCCATAACCAGTTTCACATTAGAATTGGAGACTGTGCCATCGCCATAACTTGATACGGTTATGAAATCAACAGCCAAAGGTAAATTTATGGCTCGGACAAGATCAGCCATAAAAATAAAGGAACCTTTCAACAGGCCTACAATAATCAATTCTCTCTCGCTCTCCCTGAAATCTTCACATATCTGTCTGCCAAGCCTTTCGACTACTTCCTTCGTTTTTTCTTCACTTACCAGCACTCTGCCAATTTTGTATTTAGTCATTATTTTTCCTCATATTCAACAAGATAGCGGATAAGAGACTCCACAGCTATCTCTACCATGGGTTTTCCAGTATCTGCACTGGCAAAACGCAACTGGCGATGAAGGGCTTCCGGCATGCGAATGGTGAGCTTCTTTTCGTCAGCGTAGGGATTCTTCTTTGGACGGCCGAGGGGCTTTTCTTTTTTTTCAGCGGCATAGCTTTTCTTCAGAGATGCCACTTTGTTCTGCTGCGGACGACTTAAAGCTCCTTCCGCAGGCACTTCTGACACGATATCTGTTGTATCAACTGAATTGCGGGTTGCTTCACTGATCTTTTTTTCTATATCAAATTCATCCATCGCTGAGAAAGTAGCTCTTCCTTTCTTTGCTGTCATCACAATCTCCCTCTTTTTCAAACATTAAAAATGTATAAAAATCTTTAATATATTTTTGATGTTTTAATTATTATTATGCCATAAGATTTAGTATCTCTACTACCAGTCCAGCCATCTCTTTCGAGGCCATGCTGTTTTTGTCAAACTCAAGAACCGACTGACCAGTGATCAGGCTCTGCTTATACGCCTGGCGATCGAAAAGCGACGTTTCAAGGATACCAAAGGGATAGAGACGAAGAATCGTTTCCCTGATCTCCTTAGCGAGAATCGTACCAGCTTTAAGACGATTGAGAAGAAAACGGCACTGCAGGCGGGGGTTGACTTCCGCAACAATAACCTCCAGAGCTTTCACGGTCTCCCGGGCAGCGCGGATATCCAGGGGAGAGGGTTGTATGGGAATTATAACGACGTCTGAGACTGCAGCAGAAAGATGCATAACTTCGTGGCTGTGAGGAGGAGTATCGATAATGATAATATCCTCTTTCAGCTCCTGAATTAAACGGTTCGGCTTATTCTGCACTTCATAGAGGTTGAGATTTTCTCTTTCGTTGTTGTGCAGCGTCTGAATACAACTCCCTTGCTTGTCAGTATCAACCAGTGCCACATGGTAATCTTTGGAGCTGCTGGCGATCATCAATGCCATATTTATGGCAACAGTACTTTTGCCAGCCCCACCCTTTTGACTTCCTATAGTTATTATCATTTTTTATTTTTTATGTATTAATACATCATAATTGTTATTTATTTGAATTAAAGCTATAAAATTATATACCACAAAATATAAAAAATATCAATACACTAAAAAGTGCTGAACCTTAAAAAGATATTATATACTTTATACATCATAATGATTTTTCCCTGTATTCCCGTTAACTCTACATTTGTTTCACGTGAAACATGAAAACAGAGCTGAAAAAAACACGGAGAAAAGTTATATTCTACGAAAATAAAGCCAGTGAGGGCTTGAAGATGACACCTTCCTCTATAAGCTGTATAAGAATAATCTCGATTCAGCAGGTGAGATAAGGGGCCTTGAAACAGCTTGTATTTCGTTCATATTCGAGGAACAGAAGAAAATTTATTACTGTAACGAAGAAGACGGGCGAAAGGCTGATACTTCAAGGGACCCTGAAGTCTTGATTCCCATGCAGTTCGACTCTTTCGCCATGGAAGGACTTTCACAGTTGATCAAAACGTGGAGAACCGTAAAAAGAAAACTCCTCCAGAGCGGGAAAACAACAACCTGCTTTTTACCATGTATGATAAAAAGAATGCCCTTATGCGGGAATTCGCCAGAGATATGAAAAAAACTTTCACCTTTTTCTGCCGATACTAAAGCATTTTTATAACTGTCGAAAAATTTTATAGAGAGAGAGGTTTGATATTGGCAAAAAAAAAAGTCACTCAGGGTCAGGGAATTAATGCTCTCTTCGGTGGCAATGACAGCGTTACTGAAAAGAAGTATTTTCACTGCAGCATCGATAAAATAATCCCGAACAAATACCAGCCCCGGACAGAATTTAACCAGGATGATATTGAAGAGTTAAGTAATTCTATTAAAGAAAATGGTATTATTCAGCCATTAATCGTAACAGCAGGAGAAAAAGAAAATCAGTACTGTCTCGTAGCCGGAGAACGAAGATTGCGGGCATCTCTCCTTGCCGGATTAAAGAAGGTTCCTGTCATACTGATTGAAGTTGAAAATGAAGATTCTCTTCTGGAACTGGCCCTGATAGAAAATATTCAGAGAACAGATTTAGATGCGATTGAAGAAGCAGAGGCATACAAAAACATGATTGAGAAATTCAATTATACCCAGGAACAGACAGCTAAAAAAGTCGGCAAAAAAAGAACCACTGTCACCAATGCACTGCGACTCCTTAAACTGCCAAAAAACATTCAACAGGATATCAAGGCAGGAGCACTAAGTGAAGGCCACGCACGTACCCTCATAAAAATACAGGATAACATTGAACTTCTTACTGAAGTAAGAGCACAGATAATACAAGAATCATTATCAGTCCGTCAGACGGAACAGCTTATAAAAGCTATAAACTCCCCTGAAAAAAAGACAGCAAAGAAAAAAGAAAAGAAAAAAGAGACTATCTCCAGCAATTATATAAAAACACTGACTACAGCATTGACCAATAGATTCAATTCTAAAATTTTCATCAACCAGAACGGAAGCAAAGGAAAAGTTGAGATCGAATACTCCTCAGAGGATGACTTGAACAGAGTTTATTCTCTCCTTATCAATAAATAAAAGGGATATATATGAATTTACGTTATATTTTAGAAATGACAGTAATCTTTTTTCTGATATCCAGCCCCGTATGGGCGAAAATGGTATCAGTCAAAGGTGACAATGTGAACATGCGGAAAGGACCGGGAACAGACAATTCTATTATCTGGGCCTACGACAGAGGTTTCCCACTGAAAGTGATCAATGAAAAAAATCAATGGGTGGAGGTCATTGACTTTGAGGGAGACAGGGGATGGATATATCATTCTCTGCTGTCCAATGCGCCCCACGTTATTATCAAGGCAAATAAAGGGACAGATAACAAAGTCAATATCCGAAGCCAGCCGAGTGAGAATGGAAAAATTATAAGTCAGGCAAGTTATGGCGTAGTTTTAAGCAGGTTTGAAGAAAAAAATGGCTGGCTCAAAGTGGAACACGAATCAGGGATTAAAGGATGGCTTAAAAAAAACATGGTCTGGGGTATAGAGTAACACAAAAATAAATCAATATATTTTGTGAGAGTAAAGGGGATCTTGAAACAGCTTGAATTTCGTTCATATTCGAGGAACAGAAAAAAAAATTACTGCAGCTATATATTTGATATCTCGAAGTCTCGTTCCTCGCTTTGTCGGAAAATAATTTTTTGACTGTAACGAAGAATATGGGCGAAAGACTGGTTATTTGATGTTCCCTAAAGTAAAAAATACCCCTTGTAACAAAAAGGAATCGGACAAAAGATTCGAGTAAAAGATCAGCAGCACAATTATGGTGAACGCCCTGACCGTGTAAAAAAGAAAGGGCCTGTAATTTAAATAAATTACAGGCCCTTTTATATGCTGGCGGAGAAGGAGGGATTCGAACCCTCGGTGGAGTCTGACCCCCACACTCGCTTAGCAGGCGAGCACCATCGGCCTCTCGGTCACCTCTCCACGCATCATTCAAATCTTTGTTTATATATGGCGGAGGAAGTAGGATTTGAACCCACGGTACTTTCGTACAACGGTTTTCAAGACCGCCGCCTTAAGCCACTCGGCCATTCCTCCGTGAGCGCTTTTTTTACCATTCAATCAAGAACTTGTCAATAATCTTATCGACCTTTTTATAATGGTTGCAAACTAAACATTTTTGTAATAAAATAACAAAAAATTACCAATTTTGACATATTTTTAAAAATTTTTACCTCTTAACCTCTTATAGAGGCATATAATGACAGAACAACACTCCATCAGTCAAAAACTTGAGGACGTAACAGCTCTCTATGAAATCACCAGAGAACTGGCATCTTCACTGGATCTGCAAGAGTGCCTGGAAAAGGCCATGCAGGTCCTCCATGAAAAAAAACAAATGGAAAATGGAACAGTCACCATCGTCAATCCACTCAGCGGAAAACTCGAAATAGAGATTGCCCACGGGATTGATCCGGAAAATATGAAACGTGGCACATACAAGATAGGTGAAGGAATCACCGGCAGGGTAGTCTCCACCGGTGAACCGGTCATTGTTCCCCAAATATCTGAAGAACAGCTGTTTCTTAATCGTACGGGCGCGCGGAAAAGCGAACAGCTTAAAAAAAAATCTTTTCTCTGCGTGCCCATTAAAGATGGCAGGAACATTATAGGTGCCCTCTCAGTAGATTGCTCCTATCCTGGAGGAATAGACGAACAGGCCAATACTGACCTGCAGTATCTTACCGTCCTCAGCTCAATCATCGCCCAGACAGTTACCAGAATACAAACCGTCAACCGGGAAACAGAACAGCTCCACATTGAAAATCGCAAACTGAAACGGGAACTCTCGGAAAAAAACCGCATAAATGACATTATTGGCAACTCCAGTTCAATGCAGGATGTCTTCGAGATGATCCACCGCGTGGTCGACAGCAATGCTACCGTTCTCCTGCGCGGAGAATCAGGAACGGGTAAAACTCTTGTTGCAAAGGCGTTGCACTACAACGGCAAACGACATAATAAACCCTTTGTCTCCGTTAACTGTTCCGCCTTGCCGGAAACCCTGCTGGAAAGCGAACTCTTCGGTCATGAGAAGGGTGCTTTTACCGGCGCCATCGAACAGAAAATTGGTCGTTTTGAGATGGCTGAAGGAGGTACTCTCTTCCTCGATGAGATAGGAGAAATTAGCAATTCAGTACAAATTAAACTTCTCAATGTAGTCCAGGAACGCACCTTCCAGCGCCTTGGCTCGACCAAACCAATAACCTGCGACGTACGCCTGGTTACCGCCACCAACCGGGATCTCGAGAGTGCCATTGAACAGAAAATCTTCCGGGAGGACCTCTACTACCGCCTTAACGTCTTCCCTATCTATATGCCTCCCTTGCGGGAACGGCGTACCGATATACTTCTTATTGCTGAATTTTTTCTTGAAAAATTTTCCCGTGAGAATAATAAAAACATCAGCCGCATATCCACCTCTGCTATTGATATGCTCATTCAGTACCACTGGCCGGGCAATGTGCGCGAGCTGCAAAATTGCATGGAACGGGCTGTATTAATCTGTGACACAGATACAATAAGTTCCATTCACCTTCCCCCTACTCTGCAGACCTCCAGGAGCTCGAAGAAAAAGACAAGTCTTTCTTTTACTGAGGCGGTAGAAAATTTTGAAAAAGAACTTATCATCGAAGGCCTGAAACGCAACAATGGAAATCAGACCAAAACAGCGAAGGATCTCGAAACAAGTCTGCGCATCATCAACTACAAGATCCATCAATATGACATTAATCCCCGAAACTATAAAATATGAAACTTCTGCTCCACATCTGCTGTGGCCCCTGCAGTATCTATCCAGTTAAAGTGTTGCGCGAACGAGGCTATGACCTCACCGGCCGCTGGTATAATCCAAATATACATCCATGGAAAGAGTATCGCCAGCGCCTTGATACCCTTGAGACTTATGCTGAAAAGATATCCCTGCCGCTTATTGTTGAACGGGATTATGGGCTCACTGAATACCTGCGTAAAGTAGTTTTTCATGAGAATGCCAGATGTGCTGTCTGCTATGAAATGCGGTTGGAGGATACGGCCCGTCTCGCCGCTGAACTCGGCTTTTCCGCTTTCACAACGACCCTCTTCTACAGCAAATATCAGAACCACAAACTGATGAAAGAGATCGGCAGTAAGATGGCTGCGAAGTATGGTGTGGAGATGCTCTACGAAGATTTCAGTATGGGCTGGCAGGAGGGAATTGACCGCTCCATTGAGGAAGAGATGTATAGACAACCCTACTGTGGTTGTATTTACAGTGAACAGGAACGTTATGACAACCGCTGGAAAAAACGGCGAAAAAAAGAATTTAAAAGACAACAAGGACTAAAAAATGCTCTCCATGATAGTGATAGCAACGACAAACAAAGGCAAGTTGCGGGAATTTAAGGATTTGCTGAAAGATTTGAATATTGATATCAAGTCGCTGGATGACTTTGGGCCCATCCCTGAAGCAATTGAGGATGGCGAAACCTTCGATGACAATGCCTACAAGAAGGCACTGCATACCGCAAAAATACTCGGAATTCCAGCCATTGCCGATGATTCCGGCCTCGTTGTTGAAGCCTTGAATGGTGAACCGGGGGTCTATTCCGCCCGCTATGCCGGGGAACATGCCACCGATGCTGAAAATCTTGAAAAGCTTCTCGACAGGCTTAAAGGTGTGAAAAACCGCAAAGCTTCTTTTCAGTGCGTTCTCTCCATTGCCGTACCTGCAGGCGCGGCACTCACTTATGAAGCAAAATGCGATGGTATTATCATTGATGAAAAACGGGGTGAGAATGGCTTTGGTTATGATCCGGTCTTTTACTTCGAGGAGTACGGGAAGACTTTTGCCGAAATGACCCTGGAAGAGAAGGCAAAGGTAAGTCACCGCGGCAAGGCCCTTGCAGAGGTGAAATCAGAAGCTGAAAAAATCAAAAAGTGGCTTGAACAGCGCCTCCTGGAGATGAAACCACCGAAGCCGGACCATAATGAATTTATGGATGATGACTGGTCCGGCCAAAAGTAAAAAATATTAATTTGCGGAGCAGGAGAACAGGTCTCTTCTACTCCGCTTTCAACTCCCGCCCGAGCAGAGAACGTACCGCTTCAAGACACGGTTCGTCTTCATAGAGTATTTTGTAGACTTCCTCAAGAATCGGCATTTCCACCCCTTCACGGCGGGCAAGATTATAGCCGGAGCGGGTTGTTTTTACCCCTTCGGCTACCATTTTCAGGTCACCAACCACTTCATCCAGTTTTTTTCCCTCTCCCAGACCAAGCCCCACCGTACGATTACGACTCAGGCTGCCGGTGCAGGTGAGGAGCAAATCACCCATACCGCTGAGTCCAGCGAAAGTTGCAGGATCCGCCCCCATTTTCACACCGAGGCGCTGAATTTCAGCCAGTCCACGGGTAATAAGTGCCGCTCTGGCATTGAGACCACACTTCAACCCGTCACACATTCCTGTGGCGATGGCTATCACGTTTTTCAACGCTCCAGAGAGCTCCAGTCCCAGCACGTCCACACTGGTATAGGCACGGAAAAATGAGGTGCCGAAGAGCTTTTGCTGCTCCTGTGCCACATAAATATCCGCAAAACCGATAGAAACCGCTGTCGGCAACTTTTTTGCCACCTCCAGCGCAAAAGAGGGACCAGAGAGTACACCTACCGGAATATCTCCGGAATATCCACTCTCTGTCAGCACTGAAACAATAACCTGACTCATGGTCTGCAGGGTCTCGTTTTCAATACCTTTTATAGCAGAAATAATCCGTACTCCGGGACGCAGAGATGCAACCATCTGCCTGAAAACCTCACGACAGCTTTGTGACGGCACCACCATCACCACAGTGTGCGCCCTGGAAACAGCCCTGGCCAGATCACTCTCCACATGGAGAGTCTTCGGAAAGGGAAAACCGGGCAGGTAAACCCGGTTTTCCCTCTCACTGCGCAGAGCCTCTACATGAGCCTTTCTATGGCCCCACAGAGCAACATTCAAACTTTTACTGGCAAGGAGCAGCGCAAGGGCTGTTCCCCACGATCCTGCACCTATTACAGCTATATCAGAGGTTTTCTCAACCATTATTGGTCTCCGTCGTCACCATCACCCGGTTCTAAAGCTGGAGAAGCATCCGTTTCAGAACCGTTATCAGTATCGTCTGACTGCTGTTCCTCAGCTTCTGCAGTAGAAATTTCATTATCCTCTTCATTCTCTTTTTGCACTGTATCAAAACTGACCACTTTTTCGTCGTCACCAAGGTTAATCAGTCGAACACCCTGAGTTGCCCTTCCAATAACTCGTACAGAGTCAAGATTCATGCGAATCATCTTACCGGAATCAGCGATGATAATGATTTGATCATCATCGCTCACCTGGGTGGCACCGATTACGTCACCATTACGTTCCGATTCAGCAATTCCTTTAATTCCCTTACCGCCGCGTCCCTGCACACGATACTCTGCCACCGGTGAACGCTTGCCGAAACCGTTGGCGGTAACAATAAGAACAGAATTCTGAGAATTGATAACGATGGCACTCACCACCTCATCATCTTCAGCGAGGCGAATTCCCCGTACACCTGCGGCCGTACGTCCCATGGTGCGGACATCATTTTCATCGAAGTGAATACTCTTTCCCTTTTTGGTCACCAGCAGCACAGTATCGTTACCATTGAGGATATGGGCGGCGATTATTTCGTCCCCTTCATTGATAGTAAGTGCCCGCTTGCCGCGGGAGAGCGGTCGTGCAAACTCCTGCAGACTGGTTTTCTTGATTCGTCCTGACCTGGTCACCATGAGAATGGTCTTGGCGTTGCTCTCATCCTCAAAGGTGGCAATCGGCAGCACCGCAGCCAATTTTTCATTCTCTTCAAGATTAAGCAGATTAACAATGGCCTTGCCCCGCGCCACGCGACCTGCCTGCGGCAGCTGATACACCTTGCGCCAGAAAACCTTGCCGAAGCTGGTAAAGAAGAGGAATATATCCAGTGTGGAAGCCACATAAAGACTGGATACAAAATCTTCCTCCAATGCCTTCACCGCCGTAACGCCTTTGCCACCACGGTTCTGCGCCCGATAGAGTGACAACGGGTTACGTTTGATATACCCGGTATAAGTTATGGTCACTGCCATATCCTCAGGGGTAATAAGATCTTCCGGTAGAATATCATCGGTGGCGTCGACAATCTCAGTACGTCGGTCATCACCGTAGGTTTCTCTGAGCTCAGTAAATTCATCCTTAATGATATTCATCACCATTACTTCACTGCCGAGAATTTCACGCAGCCGGTCAATCTCCTTTTTAATTTCCGTGTATTCCAGCATTATCTTTTCGCGTTCAAGACCGGTGAGACGCTGCAGGCGCATGTCGAGAATAGTCTGAGCCTGGATATCACTCAGTTCAAATCGCTGAATCAACCCTTCTTTGGCCTCCTGCGGATTAGCAGAATCACGGATGAGATGCACTACATCATCGAGGTTGTTCAGTGCAATAACCAGACCTTCGAGAATATGGGCTCGCTCTTCAGCCTTGCGTAATTCGAAAGCGGTGCGGCGATATATCACCACCTTGCGGTGGATAACGAAGTGTTCAAGAATCTCTTTGAGGTTAAGGACCTCCGGCTTGTTGTTGACGATGGCCAGCAGGATGATACCAAAGCTCTTTTGCATCATGGTGTTGGTGAAGAGCTGGTTGAGTACAACCTCGGAATATTCATCCTTTTTAAGGTCAATGGCAATGCGCAGTCCACGGCGATCTGATTCATCGCGCACATCGGAAATGGCCTCAATTTTTTTATCTTTGGCCAGTTCAGAGATTTTTTGTACCAGATTAGCCTTATTTACCTGGTAGGGAATCTCGGTGACGATGATCGCCTCCCGCTTGCCATCCTTACTCTTTTCCACATGGGTATTCGCCCGCATGATTATAACCCCGCGACCCGTTTCATAGGCCTCACGGATACCATTGCGGCCGCAGATCTGGCCACCGGTGGGGAAGTCCGGTCCGGTAATGATTCCCATCAAATCATGTACGGTGAGGTTAGAGTTATCGATCAGGGCAATGAGAGCATCAAGCACCTCGGTAATGTTGTGCGGCGGAATGTTAGTCGCCATGCCAACCGCAATCCCCGTCGAACCGTTGATCAACAGGTTAGGAATTTTGGTGGGCATAACTGACGGCTCCTGCAGGGAGCTGTCGTAGTTGGGAATCCAATCCACTGTTTCCTTGTCCAGATCGGCAATAATCTCTCGGTCAATCCGGGTCATTCGAGCTTCGGTATAACGCATGGCAGCAGCTGAATCGCCGTCCATGGAACCAAAGTTCCCCTGGCCATCCACCAGCGGGTAGCGCATGGAAAAATCCTGCGCCATACGTACGATAGTGTCGTAGGCTGCAGTATCACCGTGGGGATGATACTTACCAATGATATCACCGACGATACGCGCCGATTTAACATAGGAACGGTTAAAGGAGACACCAAGCTCGCGCATGGCGAAGATCGAGCGCCGGTGAACCGGCTTCATCCCATCGCGCACATCGGGTAGAGCCCGACCAACAATGACGCTCATTGCGTATTCGAGATAAGATTTCTGCAACTCTTTCTCGACGGAAATTCTAGGAAACTTTTCAGCTTCCATATCGTTATTTTCTGTATCTGTCATGGTTTTTTATCTTTTATAAGACTTTATAACTCCGCTGTATTTCAGATTTGCGAAGTAAGAAAAACGGTTTTTTCTCTTTCAATTGAGAAAAGGCCGCCGCTTTTCAGATATCAAGGTCTGTTACCTCGAGGGCATGTTCCTGGATAAACGCGCGGCGTGGTTCCACTTTGTCGCCCATCAGGGTTACAAAAATATCATCGGCCTGTTCAGCGTCGTCGATCTGTACCTGCAGCATGGAACGGTGTTCCGGGTTCATGGTCGTATCCCAGAGTTGTTCCGGATTCATCTCACCGAGACCTTTATAGCGCTGCAGGTTGCTTCCCTTGAAGCTCTCGTCGCGGATTACGTTAATAAGCTCCTGCCAGCTGGCTGCGCTTCGCTCCTCCCCAACTTCTCCCTTATTAACGGTGGAGAGAACAAATTTTGCAGTAAGATAGGGTTTTATATCATCAAAGAAATTCAGTGCACTGCGGTATTCGGCAATCAACGGTATACGCGGACCGACGGTCATCATGATCTGAACCTTACCGCGAATAGCAACGTTAAACTCGTAACAGTCTTCCCGCCACGGGCAATTTTTTACATCACTGAGAATAAGTTTATCAGTGTCAAGTTTTGCCTTCAGACCCCGTACCCACTCATCATCCCTGAACTGGTCAGCAGAACGAATGTTGTTATCCAGCAGGAAGTAGAGCATGTCATCCCAGACATTCATGCGATTCATGAAGGCAGTGATACGCTGATAAATAGAAAGGTGTTCAAGGAGATGGATGAATTTTTCACCCGTTATATCCTGCATATCACCGTTTATTTCTGCTTTGAGCTGATAGTTTTTGCTCGCTTCGGTAAAAAGATAATTGTTGAGTTCACTGTCATTCAGAAAGTAGCGTTCCTGCTTACCCTTTCCTAATCGATAAAGCGGTGGCTGGGCAATGTAGACGTAACCGGCCTCCAGCAGCGGGGTCATCTGACGGTAGAAGAAAGTAAGCAGCAGGGTACGAATATGTGCCCCGTCCACATCGGCATCAGTCATAATGATAACTTTGTGGTAACGGAGTTTTTTTTGATCAAAATCTTCTTTACCTATACCGCAGCCAAGGGCACTTATAAGATGTTTAATCTCGTCACTGGAGAGGATTCGGTCAAAACGAGCCTTCTCCACGTTGAGGATCTTGCCTTTCAGCGGCAGAATGGCCTGATTGGTACGATCACGACCCTGTTTGGCAGAACCACCGGCGGAATCACCTTCCACTATGAATATTTCACGTTTCGCCGGGTCCTTCTCCTGACATTCGGCAAGTTTTCCTGCCATCATCAAGCTGGTTGAACCCTTCTTGCGGGAGAGGTCCCGTGCACGCTTTGCTGCCTCACGAGCACGGGCTGCGTCAACCACCTTGGAGAGAATTTTTTTAGCAATTGCCGGATTTTGTTCGAGGAAAACGGTCAGTTTGTCACCGCATATATTTTCCACGATCGATTTAACCTCACTGTTGCCCAGCTTGGTTTTCGTTTGCCCTTCGAACTGCGGATTGGGTACATGTACAGATATAACACAGGTCAGCCCCTCTCGAATATCATCGCCGCCCATTTTTTCTCGCATGTTTTTGGGAATAATGTCGTCGTTGGCGTAACGATTAAGGCAGCGGGTAAGTGCAGCACGAAAGCCCGCTACGTGACTGCCACCTTCACGGGTATTGATATTGTTAACGAAGGAAAAAAGACGTTCGTTATAGCCGTCATAGTGCTGCATGCAGATCTCTACCTCCACGTTATCCTTTTCGCCGCTTAGATATATGGGATCAGGGAAAACGGGAGTCCGTTTACGGTTAAGCCACTCAACGTAGGAGACAATGCCTCCCTCAGCGTGGAATTTATCCTGCTCACCGCTGCGTTCATCTTTCAAAGAGATCTTCAGACCTTTATTGAGAAAACTCAGCTCACGGAGACGGTTTTTCACTATCTCGTAGTTGTAGACCGTGGTCTGAGTGAAGATCTCCGGGTCAGCCTTGAAACGGATGATGGTACCGGTATGCTGACTCTCTCCGATAACCTCAAGCTCACTGGCCTTTTTGCCATATTGGTAACTCTGCCTGTAAGCCTTGCCGTTACGATGTATCTCAGCAATGGTTTCACTGGAAAGGGCATTGACCACCGAAATTCCGACACCATGCAAACCGCCGGAGACTTTGTAGCTGCTGTGGTCAAATTTACCACCGGCGTGCAGGGTGGTCATAACCAGTTCCAGCGCCGTCATGTTCTCGGTGGGGTGTTTATCTACCGGTATTCCTCGACCATCGTCCTCCACGGACACGGTATTATCTTCGTGGATAGTTACACTTATTTTGGAGCAATAGCCCGCCAGAGCCTCATCTATACTGTTGTCGACAATCTCCCAGATAAGGTGATGCAAACCTTCTTCTGAGGTATTGCCGATATACATTGAGGGACGTTTGCGTACAGCCTCAAGTCCTTCAAGAACCTGAATCTGATCGGCATCATAATGGCCCGTAGGCACATCGTTTTCTTTTGGGTCAGTCACGGTTGTTTCCTTTCGTTGATCCCTTGTTTATGAAGCTTGTACAGCTCTTTGCGTCTTTGTGGAGTCGAAAATCAAAGATGCATGGGCATAATGATACTGGTGAAACCCTGATCCTCATCAGAATTGAGCAGACAGGGGCTGGCATCTGAATTGACATAAACATTAACGATTTCACCCTCCATAACCTGCAGAGTTTCAATGAAATAGCGACAGTTGAAACCGAGTTTCAGAGGTTGTCCGTTATATTCTACGCTCATCTCATCACGGGCGTTTCCGAGTTCGACGTTTTGGGAGGAGAGTATCATGTGATCACTTTCCAGCTCGAAGGAGATCGTATGAAAAAGATCTTCAGTGAAGAGGTTTATCCTTTTCAGGGATTCAAGGAAGGGCTGGCGGCGGATTTTCATGCAGTATGTTTGATTAACCGCATCTATTATCGCCTTGTAATTGGGGAATTCTCCATCTTTGAGCCGGATTATCATGGTGGCGTTATCGTCTTTGAGAATGATTTTTTTGTCTTCCAGTGCGATCTCAAAGCTGTCATGGGCATCACAAAACTTTTTCCATTCCTGAACTCCTTTTTTAGGAATCAGGGTGGTCTCTCCCGGCTGCAGATTATCAAGACTGTCAGGGATATCCTTTTCCATGACGGTGAGACGGTGACCATCAGAGGAAATCATCTTCAATTTTGTTTTGTCGTCGACAACCTCTTTGCGTAACAGGACGGATGTCAGGGTGTAGACGCTTTCCTGTTCACCGGCGATCGAATAGATCGTTTTCTCTATGAGTTCCTGGAAGATGTAACTCTCTATGGAAACAAAATTATCTTCGTCGTATTCGGGAAATTGAGGAAATTCATTTCCGGGCATGCCAGCGAGGTTGTAGCTGCTTTGTCCGGTGACAATATGGACCCAGCTGTTCTCTTTTTCTTCTATGGTAATACTGTCTGGTCCCGATTCGCGGACTATTTCGAACACTTTTTTGGCGGGGATAGTAATCGTCCCTTCTTCCTCGATTTTTGCCGGGATGATTATACGGAGGGCTATCTCCATATCTGTTCCGGTAAGGATGAGTCCATCGTTGCTTGTTTCTATGAGGACATTAAGCAGGATGGCCAAAGTTCCTTTCTTACTGGTGATGTTCTGCAGGCTGTTGAGGCCCTCGTAGAAGTGATCTCTTTCGACGGTACATTTCAGTGCCATGATTCTCCTCTTATTATATGTTTTTAGGTTATTTTTATTAGTGGGGTTGATAGTGTTGAAAAGCTTTTATCTCTTTGTTTTTCTGTTTATTTTAACAAACATTAGTATCGTAAAAAACGCCTCTTTTTTGTGTAAAAAAAGTTTTCCACAGGTTTGTTGACAGAGTTATCGTATATTTTTCCTCACAATGTTGACAGAAGCTCTCTTAGAACTCTTGAAAAGGTGTAGGTTTGTTGTGGGAAGAGATGTGGAAAAGTGAATATCCCTGCATAACTTCGATATTCTTGACCTGCAGAGAGCAGTGTTCATTCTGACTGCGGAGATCTTTAAAAGCATCTAAGATCTATATTCCTGATATTACGATGAAAAACGAATATAATGAGCCTTGTTTTCCAGCTGTTGAAGATATGGTTTTCAAGATCTCTTTTTTAGAGAGAAAAATAACGTTTATTATATAACAAATTGTTCAAAAATTCAAGTTTTTAAGGGTTCTGAGAGGGAGAAGGAATAATGAAAAAATCAACAGTTAAGCTGTTTTTCAATGTCCTGGATAAATACTGTCGTGAGGGAGTCTTTACGAACTGTGCAACAGGCTGGTTTAAGAGAGGGGAAGAAGGGAGTGAAACAGGTTTTTTTTACTGCAGGAAGGAAGGGGATACCTGCCGCTGTACAGTTCGTGAATTGGAGGGAGAAGAAAGTTTTTTTGACCTGGCCTCGCTTACCAAGGTGTTGGTAACAATTCCAGTCCTCCTTCTTCTAGCCAAAGCAGGAAAAATTAATTTTGAACAGCCAATTGTTGATTTTTACCCGAAGACACCCTCTCCCCTGGCGGAGGTTACCCTCTTCCAGCTTATGAACCATAGTTCGGGTTTACCTGCACATAGATCGTATTATAGCTCGTTGATTAATGTGGCGGAGGAAGAGCGTTTTGAAGTGGTAGTGCAGTCCATTCTGGCGGAGAGAGTAGAGGCAGGACCTGATGAAAAAAAAATTTACAGTGACCTTGGGTATATTCTGCTCGGCAGCATTATAGAAAAAGTGACGGGAAAGGGGCTGGAAGAATTCTGGCAGCAGGCGCTGCAGATACCATGTGGCCTTGAAAAAAGCCTTTTCTTCGGTGATGAGATGCGAAGAAAAGGAATTATACCTGTTTCTACAGGGCTGTCAGGAGGGCAGGGTGAGGAGCTTGTGGGGCGTGTTCATGATGATAACTGTCGTATTCTTGGCGGTGTTGCGGGGCACGCCGGGCTTTTCGGGAATTGTCGCGGAGTGCTGGATATGGCGCAGTTGTTCTATAATGAATATCACGGGGAGGGGAATATGTTGCCAGGGAAGTTGTTTCAGGAAAGTGTTAACAGAAAATTTGGAGAAAGGCGCTGTGGGTTTGATATTCCTACGGGCAGAACGTCCTCCAGTGGTCATCTTTTTTCTCCCCTCACCATCGGTCATCTCGGTTTTACGGGAACATCAATGTGGATAGATCTGCAGAGAGGTGCAGGAATTGTGCTTTTAACTAATCGAGTATACTGTGGGGAAGATCTTTCCGGGATCCGCAGGATGCGTCCGGAGATTCATGATATCTTGATGAAGGCCCTTGTTTGACAGATCTGTGGAGAAAAAAGGGGAGATTCGGAACGTCGAGAGATCATCTCTTAAAAACAAGGAAAAGGCTTCAAGGGTGGTTATATAAACTTTTTAGAACATCGAGGAACCATTCTCAATCAGCAGTTCCACAGGTCAAAATGGTTCTTCTTTGTGTGGGAGGTCCTTCTTTTTTCCCTTTCGGGTTAGAGAGTGATAAGTGGTTCCCAAAAGGGAAATTGATGGCCTGTTTTCAGCAAAGTCGGAACAGACTTAAGGGTACCTTGAAACAGCTTGTATCTCGTTTATATTCAAGGAACAAAAAGAAAAATGAATGTAGGTATATAGCTGATATTACAAGGATAAATTCTTACTGTAACGAAGAATAGGAGCGAAGTGCTGGTTATTCAAGGTCCCCTCGACAGAAAAAAAGCTGCACTGCCACAGTTACGATGCCATGATTTCTCAGTGAAAATATAAAACCAGCAGGTCCATGCAGTGGGCGATCCAAAAACTTCACAGGTGCAGTGGTTCCCAGTTTAATGGAGACGTGGTAAAGTCTTTCACGAAAAAGAATGTGGACTTCACCCCTCGGATATTGAAAATACTATGAAAAATCTCGATGAACTCGGGATGAAATGAAATAAAATGAATATGAAAATTTCGCAGGAAGATGTACAGCACGTGGCGAATCTTGCCCGGCTGCGTCTCAGTGACGTGGAGCTCGCCACCATGACTGGGCAGCTCGACACGATTCTCTCCTATGTGGATAAACTTGATGAGATTGATACCACCGGAGTTTCCCCCACAACCCATGTTTTTCCCTTGAGTAACGTCTTTCGGGAAGATATTGTGCGGCCTTCGCTGAAACAGCAGGAAGCATTGAAAAACGGCCCGGAGACGGATGAGGAGAGTTTCCTCGTTCCGAAAATTATTTGATCGGAGGGGAGCAGAAATGCAGCCATACGAATTAGGAATTGAGGAGTCTCTCAGGGCTCTGGAGAAAGGCACACTTTCCAGCGTGGAGTTGACAAGGAGTTGTCTGGAGCGGATTGAAAAGGTGGACGGTGACATCGGTGCCTTTATTACCGTTGACAGTGAGGGTGCACTGATGGCTGCGGAGGCGGCCGACAGGAATCGCGCCGCAGGCAGCGCCGGATCCCTTTGCGGTGTCCCGGTGGCAGTGAAAGATCTGCTCAATGTAAAAAACCTGAAAAATACCTGTGGCTCGAAGATGCTGGAGAACTTTATCTCTCCCTACGACGCGACTTCAGTGACAAAACTTAAACAGGCAGGAGCGGTAATCCTTGGCAAGGCGAGTATGGATGAGTTTGCCATGGGTTCTGCTTCAGAAACCTGCGCCTTTGGTGCACCGCGCAATCCTGTTAAAAAAGGATATGTGGCAGGTGGTTCTTCGGGCGGCTCAGCAGCAGCCGTGGCCGCGCTGGAATGTGCTGCTTCTCTTGGTTCGGATACCGGTGGCTCCATTCGTCAGCCTGCCTCTCTCTGTGGTGTGGTGGGGATGAAACCGACCTACGGCCGGGTCTCCCGCTATGGGCTCACCGCCTTTGCTTCTTCCCTTGATCAGGTTGGCCCTTTTGCCCGTAACGTCGCCGACTGCGCGCGAATGATGCAGGTGATCAGTGGCTGGGATGAAATGGATTCCACTTCGGTGCAGCAGCCGGTGCCTGATTTCTCGGCTGCCCTTACTGAAGGACTCTCCGGGATGACGGCCGGGGTGCCAAAGGAGTATTTCACCGCAGGGCTTGACCCTGAAGTGGAGAAGATTGTGCGCAATGGCATAGAGGCATTGAAGGCCCGTGGGGCGAATATCGTTGAGGTCTCCCTGCCGCATACCGAGTACTGTGTTGCCGCCTATTACATTATAGCTCCGTCTGAAGCCAGTTCCAATCTCGCCCGGTATGACGGCGTGGTGTACGGTTTCCGAAAAGAGGGTGAAAATCTTTTGGAAATGTATAAAAATACCCGTTCCGAAGGGTTTGGTGCAGAGGTAAAACGCCGTATCCTTATTGGTACCTATGCACTCTCTTCCGGATATTACGATGCTTATTATAAAAAAGCTTCACAGGTACGCACCCTGATTCTCAACGATTTCAAGTCCGCCTTTACAAAATGTGACGTTCTTGTTTCTCCGGTTTGCCCGACTCCAGCCTGGAAGCTGGGTGAATACAAAGATGACCCTCTGGCGGCTTATCTCTCCGATATTCTCACCCTCTCCACCAACCTTGCCGGTGTTCCGGGAATATCGGTTCCGGGGGGAGTTACTTCCAGTGGTCTACCGGTTGGGGTACAACTTCAGGGGACCCATTTTGCCGAGGAGACTCTGCTTAGAGCAGGGTGGAATCTGGAGCAGGAACTGCAGCTCCCCGCAGGGAAAATTGATATTTAACCAAACACGACGAGGCTCTTCTTGAAACTGAAAATACCCAGATACATCAGTACCATTGTTCCTTATCCGCCGGGGAAACCGCAGGATGAACTGGAGCGGGAGTATGGTGTCAAAAACTCTATAAAACTGGCCTCCAACGAGAATCCCCGCTCTCCTTCGGAGGCTGTTCTGCGGGCTGTCAGAGAGGCGTTGCCGAAGCTCAACCGTTACCCGGACGGTTCCTGTTATTATCTCACGGAAAGTCTTGCTGACAAGCTCGGCGTTTTTTCCACTGAGATTGTTATTGGCAACGGTTCCGATGATATTATCGACTGTCTTGTGAAGGCCTTTGTCAGTGAGGGAGACGAGGTTATCTCCAGCCACCCTTCCTTCCTGATGTATACAAAATGTGTACAGGTTCGCAGCGGTATCAATCGCGTGGTGCCGATGAAGGAGATGCGCCACGATCTTGCTGCCATCACCGCTGCTGTCAACGACCGCACCCGCCTTATTTTTATCGACAATCCCAACAACCCGACCGGCAGTATTATTGCTCCGGGGGATCTCTCTGTTTTTCTCAGTAATGTGCCGGAGGACGTGATTGTCGTGCTTGATGAGGCCTATGCTGATTTCATGGACGATGAATCCCGCCCTGATTCGGTTTCTTTAATGCGCAATACCAAAGGCCGGGCGGCGGTGGTCTTCCTGCGTACTTTTTCCAAGGCCTACGGTATCCCGGGACTGCGTGTCGGGTACGGACTGATGCACGAAGAGGTGGCTGCCTGTCTGCACAAGGTACGCCAGCCTTTCAACGTTAACATGCTGGCCCAGGTGGCCGCCGTTGCCGCTCTTGGTGATGAAAAAGCATATCAGCACATGCTGGATTCCACTCGGGAAGGTATAAACTATCTCTCTGGAGGTTTGCGTAAATTCGGCTGTGCCCCTTATCCGACTCAGACCAACTTTATCCTTGTAGATGTAAAATGCAATGCTGACAAACTCTATGATGCCATGCTTTACGAGGGCGTTATTATCCGCTCCATGACCTCCTACGGACTCTCCACCTGCGTTCGTATCTCCGTTGGACTGGAAGAGGAAAACATTCGCTGTCTTAATGCCCTTGAGAAGTGTCTCGGCATGATGGAGCGCTGAGATGTCCCGTCGCAGGATTGTTACCATTGATGGCCCTGCCGGAGTTGGAAAATCAACCGTATCGCGGATGACCGCCGTTGAGCTGGGTTTCACCTATCTTGACACCGGTGCCATGTACCGTACTGTCGGGTTCTATATGAGCGAACAAGGTGTGGCGCTTGATGACAGGGCTGGCATTGCCGCCCGCATCGCCGAGGTTGAGATGGAACTGCTCCCCGCTGCAGACGAAAACTCCGATACACGGGTTATCCTCTGCGGACGGGATGTCAGTGGAGAGATCCGTACACAGGAGATGTCGATGGTTGCATCGCAGGTCAGTTCAATTCCAGCCGTGCGCGCTTTTCTTACTGAAATGCAACGCAGATATGGTGAAAAAGAGAATATTGTTGCGGAAGGTCGGGACATGGGTACGGTGGTCTTCCCCATGGCCGCATGGAAGTTTTTTCTTGATGCCAGCCCTGAGGTACGCACCCGCAGACGTTTTGATCAGCTTGAGGAGCGGGGAGATTTGGTGGATTTTGATAATCTCCTCGCCCAGACTCTTGAGCGGGATTACCAGGATTCCCACCGCGATATTGCCCCGCTGGTTCCGGCGGGGGATGCTGTTATTATCTCCACTGACGCGGTGGATGCTGCAGGGGTGACTGCGCAGATTATAAATCGGGTTCTTGGTAATTCCTTCTAAGGGAAGCCGTACTTTTTTAAAAGCAGGTTTTGAAAGAAAAAAACGCCCCTGATTTCACTAAGAAGTCAGGGGCGTTGCTGTTCTCTTCAATTTCAAGCTTTGTTATTCAGCGATGAAATCCACTCGGCGGTTGTATTTGTAGGCATTTTCATCCTGGCCAAGAAACAACGGCCGCTCTTCCCCATAAGAAATGGTGCGGATTTGATTTTCGGGGATACCCATGGAGGTCAGGTTTCTTTTTACATTCATAGCCCGGCGTTCAGCGAGGGCAAGGTTATATTCTGCAGTCCCGCGCTCATCAGTATTTCCTTCGAGGACCAGATTTGTGGAGGGATTACTCTGCATATGAGTAGCGTTCTGTTCGATAACAGCCATCATTGCCGGGCTGATGCTGGACTGGTCAAATTCAAAATAGACAGGGGAAAAGCCCTCTGAGGAGCGACCATGCTCAATTTTGTAGGCTTCCGGCATGTTCATGATGTCAGAGTCATTGATGCTGTGGGAGTTATCATCAAGTGACCCTTCACTTGGCAGGTTGTCTTCAGAGAAGCCTCCCTCACCCGTCGCCCCTGTGTTGTTACTCTCGGGATATTCAAGATCGGAACCGGAAGCCATTCCATTGGTGTCGGTGGGGGGAGCGATGGTTTTGGCGCAGCCTCCCAGCAGAAGCAGCAGAGATATGCTGAGTGTAACAAGGATAGTGTTGAAAATACTGTTTTTCATGGGTTCTCCTGTCGATACGTCTAAGGTTCGTTCAACCGGAGGAGAGAGTTCCCCCGGTTGCCTTGTTTTCAAGGGCGAAAATGTAAAAATCAAAGTAACATACCAAGTCTCAACAGGTTTTTCACCCTTTTGCAGCACCTTACAGTGCGAATTGGTAATGAAAGAGTAACGAAAAAAATTAATTCTGCCTTAATAAAATAATGGAGCACATGAAATTCACTGCCACCTGCCCTGCAGGAGTTGAACTCCTTGTTGCAGGAGAACTTAAAGAGTTTGGCGTTGTAAACCCGCAGATCGAAGTCGGTACAGTCCACTGGAGCGGCTCTCTGGAGAGTGCATACCGGGCTTGTCTCTGGTCGCGTTTTGCCTCACGTATTTTTCTCCAGCTGGCTGCGTTCACAGTGCGCAATGAGGATGAACTTTACAGCGAGGGTCGCCTTTTTGACTGGCTCAAAGTTTTTGATGTCAAGGCGACCTTTGCCATCAACACCACTTTGAGTGGCAAGACCCTCATCAACAATAATCGCTATGCCGGTCTGAAACTCAAGGATGCGATTGCAGACCACTTTCGCGACAAGCTTGATGAACGGCCGTCGGTGCAGGGAACTCGCCCCGGAGTGCAACTGCACCTGCATCTTAAAGAGGGCCGCGACTGCGACGAGGCCACCGTCTATCTTGATATGAGCGGCGAGAGTCTGCACCGCCGCGGCTACCGCGTGGTGGGCTCCATTGCCCCGCTGAAGGAAACTCTTGCCGCTGCCATCGTCTCCCTCAGCGGCTGGAAGGGTGAAGGACCGCTTCTTGATCCCATGTGCGGCAGCGGTACCATCCTTATTGAAGCGGCAATGATCGCCGGGGATGTGGCGCCGGGAATATCCCGTCCATGGTTTGGTTTTTTCTCATGGAATGGACATCAGCCGGAGCTGTGGGACAGTCTGCTTGAGGAGGCGGTGAGCCGTGAAGAGGCGGGACTGGACCGTCACTGGCCGCTGTTGCTTGGTTATGATTCTGATCCAAAGGCGGTGGCAGCCGCGCGGAAAAATATCGTCCGTGCCGGTCTCTCCGACCATATTCAGATTAAACAGGCGGAGCTGGCCACCCTCGAACCTCCCGAAGCAGAGGGAACGCTGGTTTCCAACCTGCCCTTTGGGGAGCGCCTCTCTGAGCAGGAGGTGGTGACACGGCTTTACCGCGCTTTCGGGCGCATCTGCAAGGAGCGTTTTCCCGACTGGCAGTTGGCGGTCTTTATTTCCAACCCGGATCTCACTGAAAGTTTCACGCTGCGCTGGGAGCGGCGCGAGCGGCTCTTCAACGGTCCTATTGCCTGTCGCCTGCTCTGCACCAGCCTGACCGGTCAGCAGGAAAAGCCTTTTATATGGAGCCTGCCAGAGAATCCGCAGATTAATCCCGAAGCGGAGGATTTCGTCAACCGGTTGAAAAAGAACTACACAAAATTACAGAAATGGGCGACAAAGGAGGGGATTACCTGCTACCGCCTCTATGATCGAGACCTGCCCGAATTCAACGTTGCCCTTGATCTCTACGGCAAGTGGTTCCACCTGCAGGAGTTTGCCGCGCCGAAGACGGTGAGTGATGAGGTGGCGGTGAAACGTCTGCGTCTTGCGCAGGAGGGGATTCAGGCTCTGTTTGGTGTCCGTTCCGACCGTATCTTTGTCAAGAGGCGCGAGCGTCAGCGTGGGGCGAAGCAGTATGAGCGTCGGGGAGAAAAGCGCAAACCGAAATTCCAGGAGGTGCGGGAAGGACGGGCTGCGCTGCTGGTCAACTTCACGGACTACCTTGACACCGGGCTTTTTCTCGATCACAGGCCGCTGCGGCAGCGCATCTTTGATGTGGCGAAGGGACAGCGTTTTCTCAACCTCTTCGGCTACACCGGAAGCGTCACTGTGCAGGCGGCCCTCGGCGGGGCAGCGGAGACGACCACTGTTGACCTCTCCGCCAACTATCTTGACTGGGCGCGGAAAAATCTCGCCCTTAATGGTTTCGCGGAGCTGCGGCACCATCTTGTCGCAGCAGACTGCGTTTCCTGGCTGCGCGACTGCACCGACCACTTCGACCTTATTTTTCTCGATCCGCCCACCTTTTCCAATACCAAAAAGGAGAATCGGGTGTTCGATATCCAGCGCGATCACCGGGAGCTGCTTCATCTCTCCATGTTGCGGCTGGCACAGGGCGGAGTCCTGCTCTTTTCCACCAACTTCCGCCGCTTCGTTCTCGACGAAAAGCTGTTGGAAGAATATGATGTCAAGGATATCAGTGCGGCCACCATTCCGCAGGATTTTCAGCGGAATACGAAGGTTCACCACTGCTGGGAATTTCGTTTGCAGGAGTAGCCGTGGCCTGGACACTGCTTTGCCCGGTTTGATGTTTGTCCGCGTCTTAATGGGTGGCTTGTCTTTGCGATGGTGCCCGGCATTGTCTTTTTTTTCCGGGTAAACGACGCACCCTTTTGCGTCTTTTCTGTCTGCTGCTGATTGTCAGCGGGATCGCTGGCCCCAAAAGTGGAACCTAATTTATCTGCAACCTATTATATCTGTGATGAAATTCAGTAAAGTATCTCTGCATACCTTCGGCTATGAGCTTCCCCCCAACGTCCTCACCTCCGAGGCCATTGAGACCCGGCTTGCACCGGTCTATGAACGTCTTCACCTGCCCGCCGGTCGTCTTGAACTGATGAGCGGCATCCGCGAGCGGCGATTGTGGAACTTCGGCACCCGCCCGAGTGAAGCGGCAGCTCTTGCCGGGAAAAACGTTCTGGAGAAGTCCGGCATCGACCCGCAGCAGGTGGAGGCGCTGTTTTTCACCTCAGTGAGCCGCGACCTTATGGAGCCCGCCACCGCATCCTTTGTTCATAACGCTCTCGGGCTCTCTTCGGACGCCATCGTTATGGATATTTCTAACGCATGCCTCGGTTTTCTCGACGGGATGATGATGCTCGCCGGAATGATTGAGCTGGGGCAGGTTAAAAACGGCCTCGTTGTTTCTGGAGAAACGGCAGAGGATCTGGTTGAGTCGACTCTCTCCACACTCCTTGCTGATCCTTCCATCACTCGCAAGAGTATAAAACCTGCCTTTGCTTCGCTGACCATTGGTTCCGGCGCAGTGGCTTTGCTGATGACCCGGGCAGAGGATGGAGATGGTTGCCCGCGTCTCATTCACGGTGCCTGGCGGGCGCACACCGGGCACAGCAATCTCTGCAAGGGTGGTCAAGGGGGGGAGGGGACGCTGATGGACACCAACTCTGAAGAGTTGCTGCACTCCGGAGTGGCGACGGCGAAAGCCGCCTGGGGGAAGTTTTCCGCCGTCCCCGGCTGGGGAGCTGATGAGATAGACCGCTTCTTCTGCCATCAGGTGGGGAGCGCTCACGCCCGCCTGCTCTTCAATTCTCTTGGTCTTGATGCGGAGAAAAATTTTCAAACGCTGCCGGTTCTTGGCAATATAGGTTCTGTCTCTGCACCCATCACCATGGCCATGGGCATGGAGCAGGGTAAATTTAATAAAGGTGAGAAGGCTGCCATGCTTGGCATCGGCAGCGGAATCAATTGCATGATGTTGGGGGTGGAGTGGTGAAATTACAACTGAGTGACGCACAGAGAAGTGAGATTGAGGAGATATACAACGTTCTGCAGCAGGGGTATGACCGGGTGGCGACAGAAATGGAGTTCAGCTGTGAGGGGTGTCCCGATAACTGCTGCGACTCCTGGTTTCAGCATCACAGCCACGTGGAGTGGCTCTATTTTCGCGAGGGACTGGCGGAACTGACTGAGGAGAGGCAGGCGGAACTGCGCAGCCGCGCCACTCATTATCTCCTTGCCTGTGGTGCCGCGCAACAGCGGGGAGAACGCCCGCAGGTGGATTGTCCGCTGCTGGAGGACGGCCTCTGCAGCCTTTATAAACACCGTCTGCTCGTCTGTCGGACCCACGGTGTTCCGGCGCGCATGAAACGGCCCGATGGTAAACTGCTGCGTTTTCCCGGCTGCTTTCGCTGTCAGGAGATAATCAGGAAGCGCTATCCGCAGGGAGAAGAGTTTGCCCCCACCGTCAACCGCACACCAATGCTGATACGGCTGGCAAAACTGGAAAATGAAGTCCTTTGTAATAAAAGACATTTGATGGAAAAAGTGCAGAAAACCATTGCCGAAATGATTCTTGAAGAACCACCGGAACTTCCGGGATTTTAACTGGCGTAGAAAACAAAAAAACAGTTAAGAACAAAGAGTTCATTGAAGTTAAAAAAGGAAAAGCAAAAGGCGGCAGGGCGTTTTTTTACCGCGAAGAACGTGAAGAAAGGCGGAAGATGACAAAACCAAAAACTGGATGGCCAATGAAACACACGAAAATTTCTTTATATAAAAGGGTCCCTTGAATAATCTTGTATTTCGTTCATATTCAAGGCACAGGAGAAAATTTACCGGAGCTATATATTCGATATTGCGAGGATAAATTTTTGACTGTAACGAAGAAGATGGGCGAAAG
>JALNVI010000039.1 GCA_023231425.1 Desulforhopalus sp.
ATTCGTGTTTATTCGTGTCCATTCGTGGTTCCTTTTGTCGTTTGTAACCATGAATGGATAAACAGGATGTAAATTGATCTCATTGTAGAAACGTTTGTTGTGGGATGAAACGCCCGTTGTGCTGGAGACGCCCAAATTGGTCGTCTCTACAAAGACCTTTTGCTTTTTCCTGTCTCCCGTTCCACTGCCTTTGACTCTGGCATCATGACTGCTCTCGTAAAAATCCTATCGGTTTCTGACGTAAAACAGATCCCGAACTGAGCAGTCCCAGGGTGACAACCAGACAGACGGTGAGCAGCAGCATGATAAAGCTCATCTGCCAGCTCGGATCGTACTCGATGTTAAAGAGAAAGCGACAGATCGCCCAACTGCCCGCCTGAGCGACCAGGATTGCACAGCCACTGCTCAACAGGGCGAGGATGAAGTTCTCAAGAAAAAAGACCCGCAGTACAAACCGGGTATTCGCGCCGAGAACCTTGTAGTAAACCGCCTCTTTGATTCTGGACATCCGTGTTGCCAATACTGAGCTCACGAGGATTAAGGCACCGGCCAGAATTGAAAAAGAAGCAAAAAAGTTAATGATTGCAGAGAGTTTCTGTAGAATTTTTTCAAGTTCAGCAGCCGTTTCACCCACATTGATCGTGCTGATGTTGGGGAAACGGTTGACGATGGTATTCTCCAGTTGAGCTATTTCACTCTTTTGCACCTTCAGTGCCCCAAAAAAGGTTTGCGGCGCAGCACGCAAATTTTCTTCCGGGAAAACAAAATAGAAAAACGGATAGAGCTTTGATTTCGTGCGACTGCGTATAGAGCTCACTTCAGCCTTCATTGGCACGCCCTGTACATTAAACACCAACACATCGCCCATCTTCATATTCCCCATATCAGCCACAGTATCAAGAATAGAAACTGGAATCAGGTCACTCTGCTTACTCACCCTGCCAAAGAGAGAGTCTCCCTTGATTAAAACTTCGTCACTGAGCAATTTCTGGCGATAGGTAAGATTAAACTCACGGGTAAGGCTGTCTCCCCGCTTTTTCCTTTCAGCTGTTCTGCGAACCTTTTCACCATTGATAGAAGCGAGGCGGGCGCGGATAATAGGGAACAGCTCCACATCCTCGCCGACGAGTTTTGAAAAGTCCTGCTGCTGGTTCTTTTGAATATCCAGACAAAAAAGATTTGGGGCATCCTCGGGGTAGGATGCAATATAGGTGGCATGGAGATTGTACTCAATGAGGTAAATCGTCAGCAGCACCGAGAGGGCCGAGGCAAGGGTGACGACAATCGTCCGGGTTGCATTCCCCGGTCGCAGCAGACTTCTCACTGCCTGCCGCAATGGCAGGGAAGCAATCTTCAACCGGGAAAGCAGCCGCAACAGTATGCTGATCAACACCGAAATTACTGCAATGAGAGCCAAAACACCGCCGAGGAAATATAAACCGATACGCAGATCATCAAGTTGCTGGACGACAAGTCCACTCAGCAGGATGAGGCCACAGCCTGTCAGCACATAAGCGCTGCGATTCGCTCGCCCGCTCTCGATTTCCTTTCTGAATACGGCCGCCGGCTTGACGTTTTGTATTCTGCTTAAGGGGAGAAAGGTAAAAAAGCTCACTACCACCAGCCCGAGCCCGACTCCTTCCAGCACGTCTAAAAGCGAACCTCCAAGAACTATATTCTCTGGCAGCAGTCCGGCAAAGAGGGTGGAAAAATTCTTTTCAAGCAGCAGCCCGGAGAGTATGCCAATGGCGCATCCGATGGCGCTCAGCATAAAGACTATCACCAGGTAGTGACGCAGCAGAAATGATCCGGTGGCCCCGAGAGAGCGGAGGATGGCAAAGCCCTTTTCTTTTGGGCGCAGGAACGCGGCAAGAGAACTCTGCATGCCGATTCCCGCCAGCAGCAGGGTGAAAACGGAGATAAGAGATAAAAAGAACAGCAGGTTGTCGAAGAACCGTTTTACCCGGGAACTGGCTGTTGTAGAGGTGGAGATACGTTCCTGCCCGGGAATTGCGAGAGACTGCAATGTGGTGGAAATCTTCTCGATCTGGTTGGGATCAGCAATTTTTAAAAGAGTTTCATATTGAATCCTGCTGCCCTGCTGAACCAGATTCATTTGTGTAAGATCAGCCGCAGAAACGAGGATTCTTGGCCCAAAGCTGAAGAAATCGACAGGGCGTAACGATTCTCGGCGAATGGTATCGACAATCTCTACAGAACTCTCCCCAAGCAGCAGTTTATCGCCGGGAGCAAGTCCCAGGCGGTCAAGCAGTTCTGGCGCAACAACAGCCTTGCCCGGTTGTAGAACTGCAGAAAAATCTCTGCCGGAGAGCAAATCAACCTTCCCGTATAGAGGGTAGCCTGCCTCTACCGCCTTGATATTGCTGAACAGTGAATCCTGCCCATCTGCTCTTCTGGCAACAGAATAAAACTCCCAGGTACGCACAGCCTGGATTCCTGGTTGTTTCGCCAGCCGGGAAATTTCCTGCTGCAACGCGGGAGAAAATTCATAACGGGAGTGAACGATAACATCACCGCCATGCAGGTCTCGTGCATCACTGGCAATGGAACGCTGGACGTCGCCGCGGAAACTGTTAATGGCAACAATGCTCACCAGAGACAATGCAACACAGAGTATAAAAACGATCGCCTGGCTTTTGCCATGCAATATCTCTCGTATCAGAAACCGAATATTCATCGATTCACCCCTCCTCTATACTGCCATCATAAAGGCGTACGATTCTATCGGCGCGACCGGCCAGAGCCTGGCTGTGGGTGGCGATAACCAGAGTAACATTCCTCTCTTTATGCAGATCGACCAGTAACTGGATTACGCCTGCACTGTTTTCGGAATCAAGGTTTCCTGTCGGTTCATCGGCAAAAACAATTTCGGGATCATTGATCAACGCCCGGCAGATGGCAACCCGCTGCTGCTCTCCGCCAGAGAGTTGCTCCGGGAAGTTTTTTCCCCGATCATGCAGGCCAACCTGATCAAGAAGCGACTGTGCTTTCTCCCGGGCTTTGGGATCTTTTCGCAACTCCGCTGGAAACATGATGTTTTCAATAGCGTTCAGTGAGGGGATGAGATGGAAGGCCTGAAATACAAACCCCATCATTGTGTTGCGCACCGGTGCCAGCTGGTCTTCAGTCAACTCGGTGATATCTTTATCACCCATGATTATTTTCCCGCTGCTCGGCCGGTCGAGTCCGGAGAGCACGCTCAGCAGGGTTGTTTTGCCGCTGCCACTGTTGCCGGCAATAACCACAAACTCACCCCTGTTAATACTGAGTGATATATCCTTTAAGACCATGATTTTCTGGTCGCCGAGATGGTAATATTTGGAGAGATTTTCAGCCTGAATCAGAATATTTGACATAATTTCCCTGCAGTTATTTTGTCTTGTGGAGCTATGGGGAGTTTGAAGATCCTTGTATCTCGTTCATATACGAGGTTCCCCAGAGAGGAATTGCATCCTGATTATATAACCATCCAGAATGAAAATCCGGGCAGACTTCTTTTGTTTTCCAGTGAATGAAGACAGATTAACCATTTTGCCCTGGCAATGATACAACAGGATGTTGTTACTACGGGGGGAACGGTGGGGTTGCATTGCCATTTGGAAAAATTAGCACGACGCGATGGTTCCAGCGATGGTGTAGACAAGGCATGCCTTGTCTCTACGGTGACGCCAATCTTAACGGGAATGGTAACCGCAGGCAGCAGGGCAGAAGAGCTTGAGGCGGCATCGCTTTACTTCTAAAAAGATGCAATCTTGCGAATTCGTACATAATATTTACAATCAGCAGCCCACCAGTTTCGGGGTTGTTTGGCACTGATACAGACATGTGTTGCCTTTAGAATCTCTCCCCTTTTTTCCAGGTACGTAACCTCTAACAAGGAGCAGGAGAACAAAGATGAAAATTGCGATCATAGGTGCATCCCGCGGTATTGGTAAAGCCCTGCTTGAGACTGTGCTGGCGGATAATCACGACGTCACTGTTTTGGCACGATATCCAGAAAAAATAGAGAATATCCATTCCCGACTGCGCATTGTTGCTGGTGATGTCCTCAACGGTGGGGACGTTGAATATTTAGCGAAAGATCAGGATGTTATCTGCTCATGTACAGGTTCTCCAATAACGTTTAAACCTGTTGAGCTGTTTTCAAAGGCGGCAAAAAATACTACTGCAGCTGTTCAGAAAAATCCAGGCCAGAGACTTATCGCAGTTACCGGTATTGGGGCAGGGGACACGGAAGGACACGGCGGGTTTCTCTATGATAAGATATTTAAGCCTCTGTTGTTAAAAACCATCTATGTGGACAAGAACAGGGAGGAAGAGATCATTAAAGCAAGCGGAATCAACTGGCTGATTGTACGCCCTGCCGGTCTCACCAATGGCAAACGTACGGGCAAATACCGCGTGATAAATGATCTCACGGGGGTGACGGCCCGCCGGATATCCCGTCTTGACGTTGCCGACTTTATCCTCAGTCAGATAAAAGAGCCAACACAGTTTGGCAAGACACCTCTCATTACGTACTGAGCGTTTTGCTGCAAACCTATTCCGAAGGCGTGTCGTGGGAGGCGTGGTAGTTGTAGAGAAGTGTGGTGCGGCAGGCGGAATTCTCTCCACACAGATATTCGGTTATAAAGGCGCGGGTGTAAGGATGCAGGGGGAGTTGAAGAGAATCTTCAGGCAATACCCACACGTAGTTCTGACTCTCTTCGTTGAGAACAACCTCGGTGGAACGTGCTGTACAGCCAAAGCCTATATAGACAAAATGGCGGGCAGGCATTTTTCCGGCAGGCAGAATAACATCCTGCAGTGCCATGACCCGGACAGTATCAATTGCAAGCCCGGTCTCTTCCCAAACCTCCCGCCGCAGCGCTTCTTCAAAGCTCTCTCCCATCTCGATGTGTCCTCCAGGGGGGACAAACTGATCGTTAAACTTTGCCTCCTGCAAGAGGAGGATCTGGCCTTCGTTATTAAAAATAAAAGCACCAACGACGGGTTCAGGGAATTGTTTCTGGTTCATTTTGGATATTAAAAAGTTTCTGCGCAAGATTAAGGTGGTACGGGGATTTCAGTCGATGGCCTTCAGATGGCGATACTCCGCAAGGGCAAAACCATCGGTCATGCCGCTGATGTAGTCGATGATCAGACGACAGCGATGGTAGAATTCCCACTGTGCCGAGGAAGAGGATGGAAGTTCGTCTATCGCGCGGGAGTAGGCCTCTTTGTGTTTTTTCGGCAGTTTATGGAAGAGGCGCGATTCGATGGGATGGTCGGGCAGGTCTCCGTTGTGGCAGAGTTGTTCGAACAGAAATCCTTCCAGTTCAATCAGTGGGGAGTAGATGTTGAGCAGGCCGGAGATGACGGCATAGCCCTTGAGCTCAAGATTCTCTACTTCCGGGGTGCAGAAGACGTGTTCAAGGGCTATGCGGCGCAGAGTTTCCGTGGCGAAGTGATATTCATCGGAGCCGTCGAGCAGGGATTCGTCGAAATTTCCCGCAAAGACCGCCTCGTGGTTGTCAATGTAGCGCTGGGCGGCATATTCGCAGAGGTCGTTCACCAGTTTCGTACGCAGTCCAAGGATGTAGGCGCTGTCTTTGTTGAATTCCTCGACGGTGAAGTGGGTAAAGGCCTCTTCGCTGATCTTCGGCAGGTAGTCGGCGGCGATAACCTCAGGATTCTCTTCTTTAAAACTCCTCCATGTAGAGAGAATGAGCTGATGCAGACGCTGGACGGTAAGAATGTTCTTGTCTACGGCGTCTTCAATATCGGCGATGCAGTAAGAGATGTCGTCTGCTGCCTCCATGATATAGGTGAGGGGAAAGCGGCAGTCCGGGCTGATGGCAACATGGCGGCCGATCTCCTTGATAAGTGGGATCTCAGAGATATAGTAACCGGGTTTTTTCTTCAGATAACTGAAGGGGGCGGTGTGTGCCGGGGCCTCTTCTGCGGCGGAGCGGGTGTATTTCAGCAGGCAGGCGAGCTGGGTGTGGGTGAGATTGAGCGCCTGCAGATGGTGCAGGATGCGCAGGCCCTGGGCGTTGCCCTCGAAATTGCAGAGGTCGCGCAGCAAATCTTCGCGCGTCCCGGGAAAACGGCGGTGATATTCACTGCACAGTACCTTTTCGGCCCACAGGTTGATCGCCTTTTCACCGAAATGTCCAAAGGGCGGATTCCCGACGTCGTGCAACAGGCAACTCGTTTCAACGGCGCAGATAAAGCCCTCTTCCAGTCCGTGGAGTCCGAGTGTGTCAAGCTGGCCAGCTGTGGAAAGCCTGGCAAGAATTATCTTGGAGATGTGTCTTCCGACTTGTTGTACCTCAAGGGAGTGGGTGAGACGGCTGCGCACGGCGGCGTTGATCTGCAGAGGGAAAACCTGAGTTTTCTGCTGCAGCCGACGCAGGGCGGCAGAGTTGACGGCACGGCCACGATCACTCTCCATCTCCTCGTTGAAACTGCGTCCGGGAACGGCGGAAGTGCGACAGCGAGAAGGTTTGAGTCGGGTAGTGTAGTCCATGTTTACTCGTTTCCCGCGCCCTTCCTCAGACCGGGTCTGAGGAGGGTTTCGAAGGTTTTTTGGGTATTGGGGATATTAAAGCGAAATTTCCACGCCCCTTCCCGGCCTTTCTGGATGTCAATAGCATTACAGCTGATGGCGAGCAGATTCGGCATTGGGGTGTGGACATGAAGGGAGAGGTAACGGAACTCTTCAGGGGCGTCACCTTGCAGGTTTGCCAGGTGTCCGGGGGGGCTGCTCCAGAAGAAGGAACTCTTCTCTTTACGAGCGAAAAGGCGGGATATTGAAGAAATCATGGGATTGATCTCGATATTATTTAATTCAAGGATTAAACAGATCCTGCCATTTCCACACGACATTGAATGAACTAAAGAAAGTACGCGGAATGGTCGCTGTTTTCAACCAGAAATGTAAAGCTGAAGGCTGGAGGAGGGAAGAAGAACAGGGGCTTTATAGAAGGGAGCATCGAAGAAGTGCTCATATTTTTTTGTTACAGTCAAAAATTTATCCTCCGACAAAGCGAGGAACGAGACGTCGAGATATCAATTCATACAGGCTGCAGTAAATTTCCTCCTGCACCTCGAAGATGAACGAAATACAAGGTTCTTTAAGGTTCCTGGAAAGAATAAAGATCGCGAAGGAAAAGACTTAAGATCGGGAGAAGAGGGAAGGTCTTTCTTCCCCATCGCCGGAGACGACGACAGGGAAAAAGGTCCTTACATTTCGTATTTTTCACTGTAGCCGCGCGGTGTCACCAGCAGGTCGCCCCAGCGGTATGTCTGACTGTTGCCGATGATGACTGTGCTTTGCATGCCGATCTCCTCTTCAAGCATCTTGTCGAGGGTGGTGAGGATGATGGTCTCATTGTCGCGGGTAGCGTTGGTGACAATACCCACCACATTGTCGGGACTCCTGTATTTCAGGAAGATTTCCCGGGCCTTGACAATCTGTTCGGTGCGTTTTTTCGAGCGCGGGTTATAAAGGGCCACTACGAAGTCCGCACCGGCCACCGCATCGAGACGTTTGTAGATAAGTTCCCGCGGGGTGAGCAGGTCGGAGAGAGAGACGGCTGCGAAATCGTGCATCAGAGGTGCGCCGAGGCGGGCGGCGCAGGAGTTGATCGCTGCCAGACCGGGGATAATCTCAATTTTGCATTTACAATCCGCCTTCTGTGCCAGTTCCAGTACCAGCCCGGCCATGGCGTAGATGCCGGGGTCTCCGCCGGAAACCAGAGATACCGTTTTCCCTTCTTCAGCGAGATTTAATGCCTCACGGCCGCGATCAACCTCTTTCATCATCTGTGAAGAGACCACCTCTTTTCCCTCCAGAAATTCAGGAATAAGCTCAAGATAGGTTTTGTAACCGATGATGATATCGGAATTTTTCATGGCCGCTGCGGCGTCAAAGGTCATACATCCTTTGCTTCCAGGGCCGGTACCGATAACGTAAAGGGTGCCAGTGCTGCTGCCATTGTTATGTTTTTCCATTTTCGTTTCCTCGATAGCAGGACCTCACTTCCAGCGCTCAACAGACAGGCGGGTTCGGCGACACCGATAGCTCCCACGGCCTTCATTGCGGCAAAAGAGATCTCAAGATTTTTCAGGGTATTGATGGTATCTCGATTGAAAAAATCGATGGGCCACCGGTTCTTTTCAGCAAAGTACAGCAGACCAGTTTCGTTATTTTTGGCATCAATACTGGCCAGATTACGGATGCTCTGGCGGGCAAGGCCGAGACCGGCAAGCATCTCGGTCAGGGCTGTTTCAAACTCTTCGGCTGGCGTGTCCCGGTTGCAGCCGGTGCCAATAACAACATTCTGTGGATAAAATTGGGGCAGATTAACGGCGTAGAGGCGGTGTGAAACAAGAAAATCGGCATCTTTTACGTGCGTCACAATTTCCAGACCTCGCGGCATTCCGGCGACGTCCACGTCGGACCACGCCCGCAGCTGTCCCTCGTTGACCAGCCGGGCTGAAAGCGCATTGAGTTGGGGGCGGGGCGGCGGTACCAGCCGCATCTCCTGTGCCCAGAGGTCGAGTGCCGTCAATTTAAGGGTGTCCGATGCCGTGGTTATGACCGGATTCGCGCCGATCACCTTTGCCACTCTCAGCGTAAGGGCGTTGCCGCCACCAAGATGTCCCGAGAGCAGGCTGATGACATTGTTTCCCTTCTCATCCATCACCAGTACACAGGGGTCAATCGCCTTGTCTTTGAGCAGCGGGGCGATGGCGCGAACCACGATCCCGGTGGCCATTATGCAGATAAAGGCGTCATATTCCGGCCACGCGAGGGCGAGCCGCTCGAAGAGTTTTTCCCCTCTTTTTTTAGGGAGGACGGAGGCGTTCAGCTTGTCAGCCAGTTTCTGTGCCAGCTTGATACCGCCGGAGGTCAGCGCGAGAATGGCAATTTTCACAGCAAAGTCCCCTTTATTGTTGTAGCCAGCATTCAGAGTAATTTCTCAAAAAGTTATGGGAAAAGACAAAGACAAAAAGGGAGAAGCAAAAGACGGAACAGCGAAAAGATTTTTTGCTAACGAAAAAATATTCTAAACATGCAAGAAAATGGCATGTTATATAGAGAAAATTCGCATGGTTAGCGTGTTTCGTTGGCAATCCAGTCTTTGTTTTACTGCCTTTCGCTTTTCCCGGCCTTCGCATTTTAATTTCGATGAACTCTTTGTTCTTTCAAGGCCTGAGAAAAGGTTTTTCAGCTTGTCCCTTTGCGATATCCGTGGGTGAAGGTTTTATCGTAGAGTTTAGAGAGTGCTGGCGGATCACCTTCAACGAGCACATCACCCACGGCGATTATTGCCGTACGGGTAATTTTTGCCTCCTTCACCTGCTGGACAATGGAGGCCAGGGTTCCGCGGACCTTCCTCTCGTCGGGCCAGCTCGCCTTTTCAACTACGGCAACGGCGGTGTTCTCGGGGTAGCCCCCCGCAACAAGATCGGCGATCAGTTTCTCTATCATACCGACACTGAGGAAGATCATCATCGTCGCCTGGTGCGCCGCGAGCGATTTGATGTCTTCTCCCTCGGGCATCGGTGTCCGCCCGGCCATACGGGTGAAGATAACGGTCTGGCTTACCTCCGGCAGGGTAAGCTGGGTGGTGAGTGCGGCTGCGGCGGCGAGTGCCGAGCTGACTCCTGGAACTACCGCGAAGGGAATGTTCTCCTGTCTCATCAGCATCATCTGTTCGTTAATGGCACCGTAGATGGAGGGGTCGCCGGTATGCAGGCGTACCACCTTTTTCCCTGACTTCCAGCGGTTCAGGACAATGGCAAAGACTTCGTCAAGGTTGAGTCCAGCGGAGTCGATTACTTCGCCCGGTAAATTTTCAATCAGTGCTTTCGGTACGAGACTGCCGGTGTAGATGACCACATCGGCATCTTTCAGAAGGCGTTGTCCTTTTATGGTGATAAGTTCGGGATCGCCGGGACCTGCGCCGACAAAATAGACTCTATTTTCCATTACTTGATTCCTGTGGTTATGGTTATCGGGTTTAACTCTGTTGCCTCTCCGGCGCGGTTTACACGGGTGACACCGAGTCTTGCTGATTCGACTGCAAAGTCGTGGGTCGAGAGCAGGGAGGGGGCAGCTTCCACCGTTTTTGCAAGTACGCCGTTGATGACGATGCGGCCATCTTCCGGCAGGAGTTTCGCTGCCGTTTTCACGATATCTTCAAGGGCACCTGAGCTGCCGCCGACAAAAATGCGGTCCGGCGCTGGCAGGTCCGCCAGCGCCTGCGGGGCGCGACCGAAGACCGGTACTATGTTGAAGCAGCGGAAGCGACGGATATTGGCCTTGATGTTGGCAATCTCCTCTCCTTTGTGTTCCACGGCGAAGACGGTGAGATCTGGATTCATCCGCGCAGCCTCAATGGAGACAGAGCCGGAGCCCGCTCCCACATCCCAGAAGACGCCGTGTCGCGGCAGGCGCAGGGCGTGGAGGGTGGCCGCCCGGACTTCGCTTTTAGTTATCAGGCCGCGACTGTGGTGGATCTCCGCTTCTGTCAGCCCGAAAGCGCATGGGCAGGTCTGTGGTTCGGTCTCTTCCCGATGAAGGCAGAAGACGTTGAGCGGGGTAAACTTTTGTGTCGCGCACCTGGCAAGTGTTCCGCTGAATACCTTCTCTTTTTTACTGCCAATATCTTCTGCTACAGAGACCCGCCAGGCGGACGCCTCAATGGTAAAGTCGATTTTTTCCAGGTAGTCAAGCAACTGGGTTGCAATATGTCTCGGGCTGTTTTTACTGTCAGTGAGCAGTATACTCTTGGGGGAACTCAGGAGCAGGCCTGGCAGGTGGTCGCAGTTGCGGTTGTGAAGGCTGAGCAGGCGGGCGTCCTCCCAGGGAAGGCGGAAAAGGGCGGCGGCACGCTGAATGGAGGAGAGGGCTGGCGCGAACTGCAGAATCTGGCGGGGAAAGCTGCGCATCAGGGTGCGGCCAATGCCGTAGAAAAGCGGGTCCCCGCTGGCAAATACCGCCACGTTCCCGAGTTTACGGGCGCTGGCGATGGCTGCGATGGCTTCTTCGAGCGGGGTAATCAGGTGATACTCGATGTTCCCGGCAAGTGCCTTGAAGCGGGGCGTGCCAAAAACGGCACAGCACCCTGCAAGCAGATGCTGCTGTTCAGGGCTCAGTTCGGGAGTGGCGATGCCGATAACGATAATGTCGTGTTCCATGTCTATACCTTTACCAGAATGTTCCCGTCGGGGTCGACGAGATAGAACGGCACCGGCAGGCCGGAGAGTTCTTCACAGTAGTTTTTTGCCCGTCTGCAAACGGCTTCAACGATGTCGTCACGGCCAGCTTCGATGAGATGATAAAACATCTCGCGGGCGGTATTGCTGCCCTGCAGGGTGTGCAGAAGCTCACCCCTGGCGCCCAGCTCTTCCAGCAGCGCGGCCGCCTGTGTCATCTCCAGGGCGCCGTTACGTACATGGGTTTGTGGAACCCGCAGTGCGGCCTTGGTTACCTTCGCCCACATGCCGCTGTAGTGGACGGCGTCAAATTTGAAATGGCCAGCAGCCTTGAGGGTAAATTTGAGGAAGTCCCCCATCTCAATACAGGCAGCCTCGGGCAGGTGAAGGTACTGCCGGGCTGCCTTTTCACTGGTACGGCCGGTGGAGACAACAACCTCGCGCAGGCCGGACTCTTTTGCCATTTTCAGGCTGGCGGCGACGGTGGCGCGCCAGGCGGCGGCAGAGAGAGGCCGGACAATGCCGGTGGTACCGAGGATTGAGAGGCCACCGACGATACCGAGGCGTCCGTTGAGGGTCTCCTTCGCCAGCTCTTCCCCTTTGGGGATGGAAAGGGTCACACAGATATCTTTGCCGGTAACCTCAGGGATCTCTTTAACAGCCATCTTTATCATCTGCCGCGGACCGGGGTTTATGGCCGGTTCTCCCGGTTTGCAGGCGAGGCCGGGTTTGGTGGCATGGCCGACACCCCTGCCGGAGCAGAGTTGAATATTGTCGAGATAGAGACAGTGGGGCGGGGTAATGTCCGGGTTGTGTTTCAGGCTGACAGTTACCCTGATTTCGGCGAGATGGGTTACATCAGGGTCGTCGCCGGCGTCTTTGATCAGGCTGGTGGTCGCAGTTTGAGTTGCTTTATCAAGGGTGCAGCCGGTGAGGGTAAATCTGTGGCGTTTTCCTCCGGGAAAGGGAATTTCGACGGTGGTCGGGCATTTACCGGTGATGATTGCCGTGAGGGCGGCCTTTGTGGCTGCAGCGCAGTTGGCTCCGGTGGTAAATCCAGAGCGAAGATTTTTGGTTTCTTTTGCCATTTTGTGTTTTGGGCCCTCTCTCCTGGGAGGGGGGGCAGGTCTTTACGGTGAAGGAATGTCGTGATGATCTGCCTTGTTGTTTACGAATAACCGTTGAAAAGACAATACTTTCTCTCCTGCGGGAAAGGAACAGGAGAAGCGGGCAGAACAAACCCTGCCGGAGTTATTCCATTGCCAGCTTCATCAAGGCATTTACGATAGCCGCAGCCACCGGGCTTCCCCCTTTACGGCCAAGCGCTGTAATATAGCAATTATTTTCATCAACAAGCAGGTCCTTCGATTCCGGAGCATTCACAAATCCCACCGGCACGCCAATAATCAACGGAGGATTTATTGGAAACCGCTCCTTCACCACCCGTACAGCCTCCACCAGAGCGGTCGGGGCGTTGCCGATGGCCACAATACCAATGCTCTCATCAAGCAGCTCATTGATTGCGGTTTCCGAGCGGGTTTTCCCCAGCTTTTTCGCCTGAGCGGCAATCTCAGGATCAGCCACTTTGCAGATGGCCTGTCCGCCCCATCTGGAAAGGGTTGGTTTACTGATCCCTGAGGCGACCATGGTGACATCGGTGAGAATATTCTTTCCAGCTTTGAGATTCTCAATGCCGCGGGCAATTGCCCCTGAGGCAAAACGCATGTTGTCGCCAAAGGCGAAATCGCCGGTGGCATGGATTACCCGCTGTATAACCTTAAAGGTCGGGTAGTCCAGCTCGGCGCGTTTGGTATAGTTAAATTCAGATTCAATAATACGAAAAGACTCCGCTTCAATGTCACCGGCGGAGATTTTGGTGAGTTGTACTGTCATGAGATTTCCCTGTAATTATTTTTAAGATGAACGGATAGCCGCTGCGACAAATTTCTTTACCGCCGCCGGGGTACTGCCGAAGTGCAGATGCATATAACCGCCGACTACACTGCCTTTGCGATACCCCTCAGGGGCAAGTTCGCCGACTCCTGGTTTATTGACGGCAAAGATTCGCTCGATCTCATCCGGCATCGCAGAAATCTTTGAATAGTGAAATTCATGACCGCGCAACACTGTGCCTGCAGGGCCGAAGAAACTCTCTGTCTGGGTGGTTAACTCGCGGTATCCAAGACTTGTACGGCGTTGATTCATAGTGGCCCGCACCGGAAAATGGCCAATCAACGGGGCAAAACGTTCGTCCTCTTCTTCAATCCCTTCGGTGAGATACATGAAACCGCCGCATTCGGCAAATACCGGTCTGCCAGTAGCGATGAAAGAGCGAATACTCGACAGCATGGAGTGATTTTCGCTGAGAGTATCGGCGTAGAGCTCGGGGTAGCCGCCACCGAGATACAGCGCGTCGGCTGCGGGCATTTCTGCGTCTTCCAGTGGACTGAAAAAGAGCAGTTCCGCTCCCGCGACCCGCAACAGGTCGAAGTTGTCTTCATAGTAAAAGCAGAAGGCTTTGTCCCGTGCTACGGCAATTCGGCACGTCGGTGCAGGAACGGGCAGCAGGGCGGCAGGCGGATGTGCTGCGGGGGAACAGAGGTCGAGAATTCGGTCGAGGTTGACATGTCTTTCAATTTTCTCTGCAAGGAGCTGCAGTGCCTCGGGGGAGAGGGGTGCCTCGTCACCGGTAAGCAGGCCGAGATGGCGGCTGGGGATGGAGAACTCCATGGTGCGCGGCAGATAGCCGAGAATCTCGGCATTGCAATACTTCTCCACCGCGTCTTTCACCAGTTGCAGGTGGCGTTCACTGGCAATGCGGTTGAGAATAACGCCTGTTACTGTCACCCCGGTCATCAGCGTCTCAAACCCTTTAATCACTGCCGCCGCCGACTCCGACATGGAGCGTACGTCAAGCACGAGGATATTCGGCAGGGTAAACTCCCGCGACAGCACGCCGGAGGAGGAGAGCCCGCCATCAAACATTCCCATCACTCCTTCGACGATGGCGATATCCGCCCCGGCGCTGTTGCGCAGGAAGCTGTTACGGCTGAATTCTTCTCCCCCCATCCACAGATCAAGGTTGCGTGAAATCCTGCCGGTAACGAAGTGATGCAGGCCGGGATCGATGAAGTCTGGTCCGCACTTAAAGGGTGCAACCTGCAGGCCGCGGCGGGAAAAAGCGGCCATTAATCCAAGGGAGACTGTGGTCTTACCGCTGCCGGAGGAAACGCCGGAAAGAACGAAGGCGGGGGTGGCAGTCATAGTTTGATTCCGGGGTAGAGGATACGGGCGATGGCGCTGATCCCCTCAAGGATGCGCATGGTTGGCCGGGAGACGAGCTCCTCAGGAACCAGATAAATCTTCCCTTCCCGGACAGCACGGATGGCATTATACCCCGGCTCCTGTTCAATGATCTCCCGGTTGACGGCGTTCATTTGCCCCTGCTGGGCAATGAAGATATCTATCTGGCTGCCTTTACTGAGAAGTTTCTCCGTCGGATAGAAGGCGATATTGGTGGTGCGGACCTGTTTTGCGTCCCCGGCGATGTTGATTCCCCCCGCCTCTTTCAATACATAGGCGGCGATACTGCCAGCGGCGATGGTGCGCGATTTGCTGTGCATGACTTCGAAATAAACCTTTGGCTGCAAGAGGTTGTGGCTGCCCTGCCAGCTGGTTATCTCCTGCTGCAGACGGAAGATTTCATCATGGAAATCGGCGCTCATTTTTTGGGACTCTTCGACATGGCCGCTCAGTTTTCCGAGTTCCTTCCAGTATTGGGAGAGACCCTCCATGCCGTGGGGCTGCAGGGATATGACGGTGATATGTGCCGCACGCAGTTTGGCGACGAGCTGCGGCTGGGAGCGTTCGATCATTGGGCGGACAAGAACGAGATCCGGCTTTGCCGCGATAAACTTCTCAGCATCTTCATGGTAAGAAAAACGGGGTTTGCCCTGTATTTCCGGGGGGTAATCATCTTCTATACCGACCCCCGCGAGCTCTTTCAATGCCCCCATGCGGACGAGGTTTTCAGTGTGAGCCGGGTAGAGGGAGATGATCCGGGTAAAGGGCTTTGTGATGCCGTCGGCAGTGGATTCAGCATAGCTGCTCAGCGGAAGAAGAATGAAGAGGACAGTAAAAAAAAGTGCACGCAATTTCATACTCAACTCCCATAGTAAAAGTGGACTCGCAGAGGAGGTCCCTGAACAATCTCACTCTGTACGGCATAAATTTCGGCGATGTTCTTTGTGGTGAGGACATCGGCGGTTTTGCCTGCGCACTGCAGGCACCCCTCTTTGATAAAGAGGATTTGATCACAGTAGGCGGCGGCGAGGTTGAGGTCATGAATGACGGCAATCACCGTCTGTCCGGCGGCAACAAGTTTTCGGACCAGTTTGAAAATGGACAGGGTATGGCTGATATCAAGGCTGGAGGTGGCCTCATCAAAGAGCAGGATGGCACACTGCTGAGCCATCGCCCGGGCTACGACCACCCGCTGTTTCTGGCCGCCACTGAGACGGGAAATCTGGCGATGGCGGAGGCTGGTGATATCAAGGTCGGCCAGCGCCTCTTCCACCACCTGCAGGTCGGTTGCGGAGGGGCTGGCAAAGCGGGCCATGTGCGGATGGCGGCCCATCAGTACAATCTCTTCCACGGTGTAGCCGAATCTGGTGTCATATTCCTGCGGGACGAGGGTCATAGACTGCGCCAGCTTCCGTCGGGGAATCTCTGCCAGACTGACGCCGCCGAGGGTGACGCTGCCAGCTGCCGGTTGTTTTGAACCTATGAGCAGGTCGAGAAAAGTGGTTTTGCCGCAGGCATTGGGGCCGAGGATTCCGTAGAATATTCCGGGAGCAAAGGTTGCCGTAATATCTCGCACTGCCGGCGGGGCATTGCCGTAGGCAAAGGTGAGATTTTCACAGCGGAGTTCCTGTGCCCGTTCAATCATAATTTCTTCCCTGCTGTTTCTTGCGAAATATCAAGCAGAAGAATGGACCGCCGATGAGCGCGGTCAGCACTCCGATGGGGACCTCAAGAGGCAGGACCGCACGGGTGAGGGTGTCTGCAAAGAGCAGCAGCAGGGCACCAATGAGACATGCAACGGGCAGCAGACGGCGATTATCCGGCCCGGTGAGATAGCGGGTGAGATGGGGGACGATCAGTCCAATGAAACCGATGATGCCGGAGAGCGAGACGCAGACCGCAGCCAGCAGTGAGGCGGTGAGCAGAAGAATCTTGCGTACCTTTACTGTCTCTACGCCGAGGGCGTCGGAGCTGCGTCGACCAAGGCTCATAATGTTAAGATCGCGGGCATAGAAGCTGGTGATGCCAAGGCAGAAAAGCAGGGTGATGAGCATGACGCCGGTCCCCTGCCATGTGGCGGAGGCGAAGCTGCCCATCAACCAGAAGATGATTACCGCCACCTGATCGCCGGCGATATATTTCATAAAGCTGATCCCTGCCGAGAGGATGGCTCCCACAATTACCCCTGCGAGAATCAGTGTCTCCGCTGAGATCTGCCCGCCGAAACTGGCAAGACGCATGACAAGGATCAGGGTGGCGGCAGCTCCGGCAAAGGCGAAAATTGGTGTGGAAAGACAGCCTGCGGCACCGAGAATCCCGCTGCCTGTGATGTTAAACAGCAGGGCGAGGCTGGCGCCAAAGGCGGCTCCGCTGGAGATGCCGAGAGTGTAGGGGTCGGCCAGAGGATTGAGCAGAATTCCCTGATAGACGGTGCCGCTCACCGCCAGCCCCGCACCGACCAGGGAGGCCATGAGGATGCGCGGCAGACGTACTTCCCATATTATATAGACGGAGGAGGGATCCAGCCCGGCAGGCAGGGTGGTCCCCAAAAGATGGTGGCGCACAATGGCGAGAATATCCCCGGCACCAATCTCCATATAACCCATTCCCGCAGCGATGAGAATGGCTGCAGAGGTAACGATGATGAGGGTTGCAAGGAGAAGAGAAAAGTAGATTCGCATGGTCTCACCCGAAAAAGAAGTAGAACAGAGTGATCAGTACGATGCAGCCTGCGCGGGTGAACTGGGTGATGCTCACAAGCTCGAGAGCCAGTTTTGGTGAATAGATACCGGTATAGTAGGGAAACTGATGGCGCACCGCGCGAATGGGAGCGGCGAGGATGTTCCCGATCAGCAGTGCCAGGACAACCTCTTTCACGCTCAGAGAGTTGTCAGCGAGCAGGGCGGATGCTGCGGCGAGTCCGGCGGAAAATTCGGTGGTGATGTGCAGCACGATAATGCCGAGCGCCTCTGGTTTCAGCCAGCTCAGAAACCAGACATTATTGGCAAGAAAATCATTGAGGCTTTGGAAAAAACCAAACTGCCCGAGGGCAAAGAAGATCAGATAGATGGGGGCCATTACCAGAAAGACGTGGAAAATCTTTTTTTTCAGCCGTTTACCGCTTTTTATCAGCGCTTCTTTGAAGGTGGTGCGCTTGCTCCTGTCTACGGTGGCAATTTCGGTATCGCAGGGCGGCAGCAGCAGACGCCCTGCGAGGACTACGATGATTGTTTGTATTATGGCTACGCTAAATGTCAGTCCTACATAAATCAGCGCACCCATGTGGATGAAGGGGACGGTGAGAAAGAAAACCGTAGGCAGGTGGAGAAAAAAGCGTGGCAGGGAGTTTAAGAGGTTGGCGAGTACCAGCTCGAGGTGGCTCATTTCACCGCGTTCGTATGCCTCTGAGAGCATGGTGTTGGACGATACTCCGGAAAAAAAAGCCAGGGAAAAACTCGCTCCGGTCGCCGTGGAGAGGTGTCCGATGCGGATCAGCGGACGTGCGAGGGCGGCGAGGTGATGGCTCCAGTTGAGTGCCTCAATCATGTTGGCAACAAAAAGCCCGAGGGAAATGAACAGCGTCATGCGAGCTATCTGCCAGAAGACGTGGCCGAGGGCCAGAAAAATTTCCATATCAGGCGAGGGGTTCTCCATTATGGGCGGAACGCACCAGCATGGTGGAGAAGTAATGCAGTTTCTCATTTTTTGCTTTGCGGATGTCATACCATATTCGCTGATCCGGCAGACTGGCGCGTTCTACCAATACGGTGTGGTCAATCAGGCCCAGTTCTTCTATGAGGGGAATAAGCCGGTCAAGGGCCTGTCCCACCTTCATGAAGGCGGCAGCCTCCGCATGGCAGAGGAGTTCTTTAATCTTTTCATTTTCAAAGGTGGCGGGGATTATCACCAGCCGATCATCTCCGAGGCAGAGGGGGAGCTGCGCCTCTGCGGCGGTGGCGGCAATGGCCGGAACGCCAGGAATAATGTTGATGGTGAAGGGGGAACCGAAGGCCTGCAGGGTCTCGCAGACGTAGAGGGCTGTGGAGTATATTCCCGGGTCACCGAGGGTCGGCATGACCACGTCATGTCCGGCCTCAAGATATTCCATAATGGCCTTCGCGCCATTTTCCCAGGCCGATTTCACCTCTGGTTTAATGGTCTCGCCTCGATGTATCTTCTTCATGGGAAAATAGTGATTGAGAATCTTCTTGTCAGCAGGTGAGACTATCGCTGAGGCGATGTCGAAGGCGATTGATTTGCTGCCATCTTTAAATGCCGTGGGGATAAACCAGACGGGACATTTCTCAAGGACCTCTGCCCCTTTGAGGGTGAGCAGTTTGGGGTCTCCAGGACCTGCACCAACGATGTAGAATGTTCCTTTCATAATGAAGTCAGTCTCATAAATTTTGATTGATCTTGTCTGGCGGGCAAAAAAAGTCCCCAAACCAGTGAGGCCTGATTCGGGGTGTCCCTTTCACCTGAAATCTATGCGGAGTGCTGTCGTCATTCCTTGCCGAGGAAGAACTCTGACTCAGCGCTTTCAGGCAGGTTTTCTGGCTTCCGGATCATTCTCTGTCCATCCCTTCCCGAATCGCGCGAAGACGTGCGGTTCAGTGGTATTGATGGAGTTTGTCCCCGGTTACAGCGATGGGCCCGCTCCGGTATTGCACCGGATTCCCTTTTGGCTCATAACAGAGAGCACCTGAAGGTATGAAGAAATACTGCATTATCACTGAACTTGCAAGAACCGACAGAATGGTGGCTGTCAGCGCAGGATTGCCTTCGCTTTGTGGAAACCGGGCTTTGCCGTGGTGTTGGGCAGCAGCGCTGCATGTTTTCCCATGACGACACCGGGATTGGTGACGGAGTTGCATCCGGTCTGGGCTCCGTCGCCGAGGATGGCGCCGAGTTTACGGCGACCGGTATCAACGAGTTTGCCGTCCACTCTGATGGAGACGTTGCCGGGGAGGAAGCGCAGATTGGCGAATTTGGTCCCTGCACCAAGGTTGGCATTGCCGCCGAGGATGGAGTCGCCGAGGTAGGCGAAATGTCCTGCTTTGGCGTCGTTGAGGAAAATGCTGTGTTTGATTTCAGTGGCGTGACCGAGAACGCAGCGTTTCCCGGCAAGACAATACCCTCGCAGGTAGGCAGCCTGGCGCACTTCGCAGCAGTCACCAATAATATTCATCCCCTTCAGCAGCGCGCCACTCTCCACCAGCACTCCTTTCCCGAGAGAAATTTGTTTTGAAAGGAAAATTGCACCTGCCATCAGTACCGAGGCTCCGGGCAGCTCTCTGCCGTTTTTTGATACCTTGAGCTTCGCTTTTGTGGCATCCTCGAAAATAATATCCAGGCCGTCTGCCGGGAGGCATGCACCGTTGTACAGTACCAGCGTTTCAGTGAGCGGTGCTCCCGTTGGGATGGGGCACTTCGGCCAGACAAGACTGCTCATATATTCTTTGAGGTCGTTGAGGGGCTGCCAGGGTTCACCGTCCGGGTGAAAGAGGCTGGCGTGTTCAAATTCTGAGGTGTCAAACAAATCTGCAATTTTCATGGGGCTTCTTCCTGTTAAATGTATTGAGTTTTTGAATGGTGATTGAGTATGGACAAAAAAAAGTTCTCCTTCAAGAGAAAAATCAGGGGAGAGGGTTCATAGAGCAGGTGTTGAACGGAGCTGTCTCTACGCTGCCTGCGCTTGACTTCATCTTTCCCTGTGTTTATAAGATATCGGTGGTTTCTCACATTTAGTCAGTAGACGTCGCAGGGACGTTTTAAGATATATTTTTGGAGGTTTTTTGACGTGGAATTTAACGACTCATTAAGTATTGGCATGGACGACTTCACCAACAATGAAGACTTGGAGATTCCTGATCTGTTGCCGATGATGGCTGTGCGGGATGTGGTGGTGTTCAATTATATGATTATTCCCCTCTTTGTCGGCCGAACCAGCTCTATTGAGGCGGTGAATGCAGCCATGGAAAAAGATAAGCTGTTGATGCTTGTCGCCCAGAAGGATGCCTCAAAAGATGATCCATCCGCCGATGACATTTACGATGTGGGCATGGTCTGCATGATTATGCGCACCCTCAAGCTTCCGGACGGCCGTCTTAAGGTGCTCGTTCAGGCGATGGCGAAGGTTCGCATCACTGAATATAACAGCACGAGCCCCTATTTCAAGGTGGCGGTTGAGGTATTGGAAGACGGGGAGAGCGGGAAAATTACCGTGGAAGTTGAAGCGATGATGCGCAACGTCCGCGAACAGACGGAAAAGATCATGTCGCTGCGCGGCATCCTCTCTGCCGACCTGATGATGATCATCAACAATATCGAGGAACCGGGCCGTCTATCCGATCTCGTGGGTTCCAATCTCCGTTTGAAGGTGAACGAATCCCAGCGCATCCTTGAAGAGACCGATCCTGTACTTCGACTCAGCCTTGTCAACGATCTGCTGACCAAGGAACTTGAGGTCAGTACCGTGCAGGCGCGGATTCAGAGCGAGGCACGAGAGGAGATGGGTAAGTCTCAGCGGGAATATTACCTGCGCGAGCAGCTCCACGCCCTGCAGAAAGAGCTCGGTGATACTGACGATCGCAGTCTGGAGATTGAAGAGCTCCAGTCCCGGCTGAAAAAGAAAAAAATGCCGAAGTATGTGCGCAAAGAAGCCAAACGTCAGTTGGAGCGCATGGACATGATGCATCCCGACTCTTCGGAGGCGACCATCATTCGGATCTATCTCGACTGGATTCTTGATCTGCCGTGGAAGAAGAGCACAAAGGATATTCTTGATCTTGCCCATGCCCGCGAGGTGCTGGACCAGGATCATTACGGTCTTGAGAAAATTAAGGACCGTATCCTTGAATATCTCGCTGTGCGCAAACTGAATAAATCGACCAAGGGACCGATCCTTTGTTTCGTCGGGCCTCCAGGGGTTGGTAAAACTTCTCTGGGCAAGTCTGTGGCCCGTGCAATGGGACGAAAATTCTACCGGATGTCTCTCGGTGGAATGCGTGATGAGGCTGAAATTCGTGGTCACCGCCGCACCTATATTGGAGCTATGCCGGGGCGTATTGTTCAGGCACTGAAAGTTACTGGCTCCAACAATCCGATTCTCATGATGGATGAAATTGACAAGGTGGGGTCCGATTATCGGGGCGATCCCTCTTCGGCGCTTCTTGAGGTGCTCGATCCGGAACAGAATTCCGAATTTAGTGACCACTACATGAATATGCCGATTGACCTGAGCAAGGTGATGTTTATCACCACCGCCAACATGAGTGATACCATTCCCAGTCCGCTGCTTGACCGTATGGAGGTAATTCGTCTCTCCGGTTACACCCTTGAGGAGAAGGTGGTTATCGCGCGGCGCTACCTGCTGCCACGACAGATCAAGCAGAATGGGCTCAAAGAATCCCAGCTGAAGATGAGTGATGACACTATTGAATATATGATCACCCACTACACGGCTGAGGCGGGATTGCGTAACATTGAGAGGGAAATCAGCTCGGTCTGCCGCAAGATTGCGCGCAAGGTGGCAGAAGGTGGACGTGGTCCCTACACCGTATCAAAACGGAATGTAGATAAGTATCTCGGCCCGCCGAAGACCATCCCCGAGTCCGAGCTGGAACGCCTTGAGCAGCCCGGGCTGGTTACCGGTCTGGCATGGACGGAGATTGGTGGAGAGATCCTGGAGATTGAAGTCAACATCATGCCTGGCAAAGGGAAACTTACCCTTACCGGACAGCTTGGAGATGTGATGAAAGAGTCTGCCCAGGCGGCGCTGACCTACTGTCGCAGTCGGACGGAGGATCTTGGTCTTGATGCGGATGGCAGCTATTTTGAAAAGCATGACTTTCATATCCATGTGCCAGCCGGAGCAATTCCCAAAGACGGACCTTCTGCCGGGATTACCCTCGCCACTGCACTCTATTCGGCTATTACCAATAAAAAAGTGCGCAGACATCTCGCCATGACTGGTGAGATAACTCTGCGGGGAAGGGTATTGCCTATCGGGGGTTTGAAAGAGAAGGCCCTGGCTGCTTTGCGGGCGGATATCAATAAGATTATTATCCCCGAGCAGAACAAAAACGACCTCGTGGAGATCCCGGAGGAACTCCGCAAACAACTCACTTTTTATCCGGTGAAGAACATGGATGAAGTGGTGAAAATAGCCCTTGGGGAAAGAGATAAAAGACCTGTATGACGTCGCAGCACACGCACAAAAAGTCTGACCATAATTACACGAAGCGCGCACCCGCGAAACGGGCGTCGCGTCTTCGTGTTTTTGCCTTCAGTATCATCCTGACCCTTGGGTTGTTGCTTATGGCCGGGGTTGGGGGGGCTTTGTGGTTCTATGACTATGCATGGACTCCAGGACCGAAGATGAGCTCGGAGACGGTGGTTGTTGGGATTCCACGGGGAAGTTCAGTCCGCGAGATTGAGAAAATTCTTGCCAGTAAACGAGTGATTCACGATGATATTCGTTTTCTTCTCATGGCGAAAATTTCCGGCCGGGCCGGCCACCTGCAGGCGGGAGAATTTTTGTTGCCGACCGGAGCTAATCCGGAGGAGATTATCGACCTGCTTTCTACCGCTCACTCGGTAGAGTATTCCATCACCATTCCTGAAGGAAAGAATATCAGGGAGACCGCTCAACTCTTTGCTGACAAGGGGTGGTGTGATGAGGAGCGTTTTATCTCCCTTTGTCACAATGAGGCGTTTATTTCCAGCCTCGGCATGTACAATATGAACAGTCTTGAGGGCTTTCTTTTTCCAGCTACCTATTCTGTTCCCAAATCGATGCGCAGTGCGGAAAAAATTATCGCCATGATGGTTGGGACATTTCGCAATGTCTGGGGGAAACTGGCAACGGGCCGATATCCGGTACCGAATCGCAACCGGACGGTAATTCTCGCTTCAATGATAGAGAAAGAGACGTATGCTGCCTTTGAACGGCCGATTATTGCAGGGGTCTTTCTTAATCGCCTGGAAAAAAAGATGCGCCTGCAGTCCGATCCGACTGTTGTCTATGGTGTAGAGAATTATGATGGCAAAATAACCCGGTCCCTGATTCGCCATAAAACTCCGTGGAATACCTATGTCATTTACGGTTTGCCCGTTGGAGCCATCTCCAATCCCGGGAGGGCTGCTTTGCTTGCTGTGCTGGAACCGGCCGAGACCGACGCTCTCTATTTTGTCTCCCAAAATAATGGGACCCATAAATTTTCGAAGACTCTGCGCGATCATGTTAATGCAGTCAACAAATTCCAGCGGTAGAGCAGGAGAAAGGGCAATATCGAAAAGGAAGCCTTCTGGAACAGATGGCTTCCCGCCGCCTTATAGTTGCGGTTGCTGGTGACTGCCTTTCTTCTTGCTGTAAAAATCCTTGAGTTGTACTGCCTTCTGCACTCGACAGATCTTCCTGCCAGTCTCTTTTAAAAATTTTCTTGTCGTATAAATAAAGAATCAGCTGTTGCTGCCTCGAAAGATAATCTCTTTCTTCAGGGAGAGATTGCGTTGTGGTTATTTATCCAGCTGTTATCAGGAAAGATCCGGGTAAAAATCACAAATAAGGGCAGAAAAATGTTTCAAAAAAAGGTAAAACCAGGGGCAACATTTAATTCAATTGGCCCAGGAGGTTCCCTTGAAAGTTGCTCTTATTCAGATAAATTGCATTGTCGGAGATTTTGCCGGAAACTGTGAGAAAATTCGTCTTGGCGCGGAGAAGGCAGCCGCTGCCGACTGCCGACTTGCAGTCTTTCCGGAGATGTCCGTGTCTGGATATCCCCCGCAGGACCTGCTTGAGCGCGAATCTTTTCTTAAAGCACAGGATAGCGCCCTCGATCAGCTCGCTCTACGGCTGCCGGATATTGATGTGATGGTGGGATGCATCTACACCGAATATGGCGAGACCCGCCGACTCTATAACTGTGCCACAGTATATCGCAGAGGCGTGGTCGTTCATCGCAGCACCAAAAAACTGCTTCCCACCTACGATGTGTTTGATGAGGCCCGCTGGTTTACCGCCGATACTCAGACCTCGCTTTACGAGGTGGATGGCCTCACCTTTGGGGTGACGGTCTGTGAGGATATCTGGGCCGAAGAGATGCACGGATATGATGTCAATCCGGTGAATGATATCCTTGCCTGTGCCTCAGCGCAGGGGTGTTGCCTCAGTGGTATTATTAATATATCTGCTTCTCCTTTTACCCGCGGAAAATATATTCAACGCCTTGCCATTCTCGATAGATTTCGCTTTGCCCATAATCTCCCTTTTTTTTACTGCAATCAGGTTGGCGGTCAGGATTCACTGATCTTTGATGGTCGCAGTGTTGTCATGACTGCGAAGGGAGAGATTGCTGCACGGGCGAAAGGCTTTGTAGAAGATATGGTCGTGTACGATACAGAAACTGGAGAGGGAGATCTGCATGAAACTGTGGAACGGACACAGACCTCTGCCATGTGGGATGCCCTTGTTCTCGGGGTGAAAGATTATGCGGGGAAAAATGGTTTCACCTCTGCTGTTCTTGGACTCTCCGGCGGGATTGATTCTGCACTTACTGCGGTTCTGGCCGTAGAGGCTTTTGGTGCAGAGAATGTCCTTGCCGTGGCCATGCCTTCTCCCTACAGTTCGCAGGGGTCTATGGATGATGCGCGCGCGCTTGCCCAAAACCTCGGGGTGTGCTTCGAGGTGCAGCCAATCGGGGACCTTTTCACTGCCTTTAATATGCAGCTTGCCGGTCTTTTTGCGGGGCGGGATGAGGATGTCACTGAGCAGAACCTGCAGGCGCGGATTCGCGGCAATCTGTTAATGGCCATTTCGAATAAATTTGGGCATCTGTTGCTTACCACCGGGAACAAAAGTGAGGTCGCGGTGGGATACTGTACCCTCTATGGTGATATGTGCGGCGGGCTGGCGGTTATTTCTGATCTGCTCAAGGGTGATGTTTATGAGCTCTCTCGCTATGCCAATCGGAGTGGGGAAGTGATTCCTCAGAGCATTATTGAGAAGGCGCCTTCGGCTGAACTGAAGCCGGGGCAGAAGGACCAGGATGAGCTTCCCGATTATGATCAGCTTGATCAGATCATTGTCATGACCATTGAGGAAGCAAAGGGTATAGAGGAAATTGTTGCCGCCGGGTTTGAGCGGGGAATGGTGGAAGATGTCCTGCGCAGAATTCGCATTAATGAGTATAAACGGAAACAGGCGGCCCTTGGTCTGAAGGTGCGCCCCCGGGCATTCGGTATCGGTCGTCGTTA
>JALNVI010000040.1 GCA_023231425.1 Desulforhopalus sp.
CGGGCGCAAGATTGCCGGGATTCTGGCGGAGGCTTCTCCTCTTGCAGAAGAGCCCTTTGTTATCCTGGGTGTCGGGTTGAACATCAGGCAGCGGCGAGATGATTTTCCTGAAGAGTTGCGAGAGAAGGCTACTTCCATTTTTATCGAGAGCGGAAGCCAGGCAGATCCGCAGGAACTTGCGGTGGCATTGAGGACGGTGTTACTGGAACAGCTTCGGCGCTTCGAGCAGGGGGAATTCCCGCAGATTCTTAATGAATGGCGAAAACTTGATTATCTCAAGGGAAAACGGATGGAATGTGTCAGTGCCGATGGCTTCGTGGTGAGAGGTGTGGCCCTTGGCCCAGACGATGAAGGAGTGCTTTTTCTGCGCGATGACCAGGGTAAACTGCACGAAATTCTCTCCGGAGATGTGAGTCTCGCAGGGCAAGAAAAACCCCGCTGAAACGAATATCCGGCGGGGTCAAGTTCACTGCTGCGTGGTGAGGTCGGGAATCAGAGTTTTGCAGCGTCTTTGAGAAGATCAGCCTTGTCCGTTTTCTCCCAGGTAAAATCCGGCAATTCACGGCCAAAGTGACCGTAGGCTGCCGTCTGGCGGTAGATGGGGCGAAGAAGGTCGAGCTGCTGCACGATTGCCTTCGGACGCAGGTCAAAATGTTCTCTGATCAGTTTAATGATCTTCTCATCACTGATTTTTCCGGTTCCAAAGCTGTTCACATTGACAGAGATCGGCTGGCTGATACCAATGGCATAGGCAATCTGTACCTCAAGTTCATCGGCAATCCCGGCGGCAACGAGATTTTTTGCAACATAACGACCATAGTAGGCGCTGGAACGGTCGACCTTGGACGGGTCTTTACCGGAGAAGGCCCCGCCACCATGGGAGCCACGTCCACCGTAGGTGTCAACTATGATCTTGCGGCCGGTGAGACCGCAGTCTCCAACGGGGCCGCCAATGACAAAACGACCGGTAGGGTTGATGAAATATTTGGTGTTGCTGTCAAGCATATATGCTGGCAAAATCGGTTTGATAATCTCTTCCATCACCGCCTCCTTGAGATCTTTCCAGGAGATTGATTCATCGTGCTGGGTGGAAAGTACGACGGTGTCAATTCGCTTCGCTTCGGTGCCTTCATACTCAACGGTCACCTGACTCTTGGCGTCCGGGCGCAACCAGGGGAGAACGGCAGATTTGCGGACTTCAGCCTGACGGCGGGTCAGACGGTGGGCAAGGTCAATGGTCAGCGGCATAAGGACAGGAGTTTCATTAACTGCGTAACCGAACATCATTCCCTGGTCGCCGGCCCCCTGATCCTTATCGTCCCCCTCATCAACCCCCTGTGCAATGTCTCCGGACTGTTTATCAATCGTGGTCATTACGGCACATGAATGCCAGTCAAAGCCCATGTCGGAAGAATGATAGCCGATCTCTCTGATCGTCTGACGGACAACTTCCGGCATATCAATCCAGGCGGTAGTGGTTATCTCTCCGGCAATAAGGGCCATACCCGTGGTAACAAGGGTCTCACATGCAACCCGGGCGTTTTTATCCTGTTCAAGGATAGCATCAAGAATAGCGTCTGAAATTTGATCAGCGACCTTATCGGGATGCCCCTCGGACACGGACTCTGAAGTAAAAAGATGGCTGGACATAATATATCTCCTCAAGTAGTTTCGTATGGGTGAATTCGTACGACAAATTTGGTCCAAAGAATAGTCTATTTTTACGATATTTCAAGGGAACCGGTCAGGTTCTTACTTTTAATGCCTTGTTTTGAGAACAAAACAGTTTAAACCATAACGCCGATTTATATGCGGGACGATGAAATTCAGACAAAGAACAGGAAAAAATGACGATTGAAGCTGCGAAAGAGGTCCTGAGGATTGAAGAAGCCGGGCTCAAGGAGGTTCGGCGTAATCTTGGTGGAGAATTCCTTGAAGCTGTGGATGCTATACTGGGCACAAACGGGAAGGTGGTGATCTGCGGTATCGGGAAATCTGGAATTATCGGGCAGAAGATCTCTGCAACTTTCAACAGTACCGGAACGCGTTCAACCTTCCTTCATCCGGTAGAAGCAATGCATGGAGACCTCGGCACAGTGGCGGGGGAGGATGTGGTTCTTGCCATCTCCTACTCCGGTGAGACGGTAGAATTGATAACACTGCTGGTGGCCATTCGTGAGCGTGGCAATACCATCATTGCCATGACCGGTGGACTGGACTCAACCCTTGCACGCCAGGCAGATATTGTTCTCAATATCCATATTCCTGAGGAAGCATGTCCTCTCAGGCTTGCACCTACCACCAGTACAACTGCAACTCTGGCCCTCGGTGATGCTATTGCGATGGTGCTTATCAATCGGCGCCACTTTCAGGCAGAAGATTTTCGTCTCAATCATCCCGGCGGGAGCCTTGGTCAGCGGCTCAAGGTGCGAGTAACAGAGGTAATGAATACGGGAATCAATGTTCCCATCGTCGGACCTGATGCCTCTGCCATGGACGCGATGCTTGCCCTCAACGAGAAAAATCTCGGGGTAGTCCTGATCCTTTCGAAGAAACGGGAGGTTCTGGGGATTGTCACGGATGGAGACATTCGGCGGGCATGGGTTAATGGGACCGAGAGTCAAGATCTCACTCAACTCAAGGCTCGTGAATTAATGACGGAAAACCCTGTCTGTATTGATGATGAGCATCTTGCAGCAGATGCTCTTTCTATCATGCAGCGTTATGAGATTACAGCTCTGCCTATTGTTGATTCAGAGAAAAGATTGATAGGGCTTATTCATCTTCACAATCTGCTTGGGAAGGGAGAGTTCCGTTTCCTTGTGTAATAATTGCAGCAGGCATAAAAAAAGCGTATCGAAAAATATTCAATATGTCTGAAGTCCACAGGTTTCAGCCCGTTCATTGCATGGTGCGTTGCCACTTCTCTGTCTTTTTATCAAGTTGATATTTTAGAACAAGGGTGAGTGGCAGTATCCCGGGCTTTTTCTCCGTACATTGAATACGGAAATTTATTTTGTTGCCTGTCTCTTCCAACACTTCCACCTGTGGAGCTGTAAGCATTTTCGGGTCGATGTTGGTATAGTCTTGTGCGAAGAACCTCTGGTAGTTGTCCTTCAGATAACGGATTTTACCATTGGTGTAGAGCTGGTGATCAAGTGCCGCAATTTTTTTTCTGATCTCGTTGCCGGTTTGTACAAACTGTGCCTCCCTGCTCATGCTGCTGTCCTGAATGAGCTTGAGGAGGGAGTGATAGGTACTGCGGGCGTTGCTCAGTTCTTTCTTGTTCAGCAGCTCCTGGGCAGATTCCTCACCGCGGATGAGCGAGGCCCGGAGAATGATTTTGCGAAGACGTTCCCTGCTTCCTTGGAAGGCCTCGGCATCAAGCCCGGTAAGCTTTTCACTGAGGATGGCATCCGCCTTGCCATAGGCCTCAATGGTATCGTCCCAGCGTCCTTCATCGAAGGCTTGATTGCCCCTTGCGAGTGTTTTATAGAGATCAATACGAATAAGGTTGACCTGAACCTGGCCCTCATATTTATTCTTCGCCTGTGGGAAATCCTGAACCAGCCTGAGGATCTCATTATAGCTCTTCAGTGCTGCGTCCCATTCCTCTCTCTGAAGTTCTCGATCGGCCTTGTTGTTTAGAAGCCCGATCCGGGCGTCCAACAGGCCGGTCATGACGGCATTTCTAAACGGTTCTTTTTCATTCTCAGGCAGAGAATCAAGTTGTTTCTGTGCGCTCTGCATAGTCTGCAGCATGGAAGGCCAGTCTTTCTGCTCCTGTTGAATATTGGCGATCTGCAGACTGTGTTGAAGCAGTGAAAAAACCGTGTGGCTTTCCAGGACCTGTCTGTCTTTATCGTTCAAATAGCTACTTTCTTTGACCAACTCCTGCGCGTCATGATAGTTGAGGGCAGCGTCCTGAAAATTTTTCTCCAGATAGAGCTTATCCGCGAAATCCTTTTTGGCCTTATAGGCAAGAATTGCTCTGGCTTCTCGTGGATTAAAGGCCTTGCCATCAATCAGTCTTTTCCCACTGAGCTCCACTTTGAACCGTTCGCTGTGAAGAATCTCATTCAGGCTGGAGGTGAGGCTGGCGGCCCGGTCCTTCTGGAAGTAGACGGTACTCTCAGCTGCTTCCAGCCCCTTGAGACAGAGTTGTTTTGCCTGTTGATATCTGGCCTCCTCAAAGGAAGAGGTGCAGTCGGCATAGAGGTTCGCCGCCTTGTCAAGCTGTATGGCGGAATAAAAACTGAGCCCGAGAGGGATGGCCGCTATGATTGCAAGGAGAAGGAAGCCGAGGATCCAGGGCAAAAATGACCTGCGGGTGGGGATGTCATTAGAGAGATTGTGTTCGATTGGTCTCGTTTTCTCGACTGATCTTGCCTCTTTTGCCAGATTGGCTCTGTTCGCACGAGCCAGCTTTTTTTTCTCAACCTCGCTCTTCTTCTGTTGGCCGTTCTCTGGATCCCTGCCAATTTCGCCCACAGGTTTCTGTATTTTTGTGAGCCGACTGACGTCGGTCTGAATAGCAGGGAAATCGGCGACCGAATTGGCTATACTCCTGTAGAGTTCGAGGGCTGTTTCGATATCCTCTTTTTCCTCTGCTGCTTTTGCACGCAGATAGCGTTCTCTGGCATCACTTACCTTGCGGACAGCCTCTGCCTGCAGGGCCTTCAGGTCTTCAGAAAATTCAGACTGCCCTTCGATTTCATGTTTGAGGCGAATGAATTCTTTCCCTTCTTTCATTTTCAGCAGAAAGGTGTAACGATCGTCACTGCTGTCAGGTTCGCTGCCAAAAGAGAGGAAGGTCGGAGGGGGAACGCTTTCTCCCCTGGTGGAAAGGGCATCAAGCTCCATCTTAAGATCTGCCTCAGAGAGCTCAAGCGTCAGTTCCTCATCATCAAGTTTGAGTATGGAAACATCCTTGACGGGCTGATTGTCCGGTCCCGTCAGGACAGGCACACCTGTTTCTCCGCCATGCCAGTCGAGAGATGCAATTGGGAGCTGGTTGCGATTATTTTCATACCATTCAGCGGCTTCGGGGTTGAATGCATCGGCGGTGGAGAAGTTTTCACCGTTGATCATCTCGCCAATCCTGATAATGAGTTCCGGCAGGGTGCTCTCCTGAGTCCAGAAATCACTAATACTGATTGCTCCCGGGTCGAAATCCGGATGGAAAATGTTACTGACCGGTCGACAGCCAGGCGGAAAACGGGGAAAGCCGAAAGGAATAATTATCTCAACCACCTGTTCGCGGGTCTCAATAACATCTCCCGTCGTATTGCGGCTCTTACCTGCAATATGGTAGGTTACCTGGTATCTGTCCGGAGGATCTCCCTGCAGGGGGGATACTGATATGAGGGAATTGGAGCGGAATTCCTCTCGTATCTGAGCGTAAATTTCCCCGAGCTGACTGGCGGTGATAGACATGGATAATTAAGTGCTGAGTTATGGCGTCTGCTGAACGCCTGAGGCCGGAAGAGCCAGTACTTTCCCAAGAAAAAATGAGTTTGATGTGGACTCTTCTTTTCCTTTTTTTAAACAATACAAAATCTAATAAATAAAAAAAAGGGGACAATTGGCAAGGATTGATTTTATTCTTGCCTGCATCTTTGCTGTTTGCTTAAAACTGACGCTGTCAGCCGGAATCGACTCAATTCTATTCTCTGCTTTATCCTGGTATATCACATGAGAAAACATGAGTTAACAACTTGTGAAAATATTTAATATCTTCTCATAAATAAGTGACAGTTGCAGCTTTTGTATTCTGCGAAAAAGGAGAATTGTCAACACTTTCTGATTGCTCTTTCTCTTGGCCGAGAGGGAAGCGTCTCTGTCTCTGAGAGGGGGATTTTCGGTGAACTTATAAAAAACGGTGTCAGCTGCGTTATGGACTTGGGAGAGCCTGCTGTCCGCAGAGTGGGTATAACGGTATAACTGTAACTGCTGTAAATATTAATGTTGTCCTGACTCGTAAAACTGGCACTGGCATGACCTGTGAATTCCACAGATTCATCTCTGCAAAGAAGATTGAAGGGGACCCTGAAAAGATATTTGACGTGTTTTATGTGATAGAGACTGGAGGCATCATTGAACGGGGCAAACTGAACTCTGATCGTATCTCCGGTGGGATCTGGCTGCGGAGATTGAGGAGATACGGTCTAATATATTGACTCCGGGAAAACTTATACAGGAAAGGAGCTCTCCTGGGGGACAGGGAGCTGGTTTAAAGGGGCTGAGTTTGTGGACTTCTTAGAAACATCCAGGCGACTGCATTTCTCAGTTTTCCCATAGACATGTCAAAACCGGCAGGTTCCCTCTTCTCCTGTCGGGCAGTGTTGGCTTTATCGTGACGGAGGGGAGAGGTCGTGGCTGCTCCTTATGCCAGCTGCAGTGGGAAAGCCAGTGTCCTCGGCCTCAGACGGTGACTGGTTTTCGAAAAACGAACATGAGGGGACATCAAATAACCAGGCTTTTGCCCATCTTCCTGTTCCTCGAATTTGAACGAAATACAAGCTGTTTCAAGGTACCCATGAGAGTCTCTGACAGGTTGACGAGGAGTGAAGTCTTCCTCTTTTTATCTTATTCAGAGAAAATTTCTTATAAGGCTGCCTGCTGAAATGGCGGTAGCTGCAGCAACTTCATGAAAGAGGAAACGTGCCACTCTGCCTGCAAAGCAGGGTTTTTGAAGGCAATTAAACTGACTCGGCAGGCTTCTGCCTGCAGTCGATCTGTCTCAGAATCGCCGAGAAATACTGCTTCTTCCGGCAAACATTTCAAATCCTGTAAAATTTCCAGCAGTCCATCAGGTGCAGGTTTCGGCTTCGTGTTCAACACCGTCATTACTTTGCTGAAATAGTGACCGAGGTTATACTTTTCGAGCAGGGGGTATATGCTGTCACTGCGGTTGGTTGAAATGGCCAGTTTATATTTCTTCTGTGCCAGTTCAAGAAATTCAATCAGGTCCGGTTCCAGCGACAGATAGCACAGATAGTCTGGATAATGCAGTTTTTCCCGGGCCGCATGTTTTATTTCCGTTCTCTTCTGCGGATAATTGCGAAAAATATGTTTAAGGGCACCATCCACCGTCGCCATATGGCTGTAGACCTCTTCGGCCGGGTCCATGGGCGGATGGCCGAAGAGGTTAAGCAGGTCATTATAGTAGCGAACATTTGACTCTTTTGAGTCAAGGATCACTCCATCGCAGTCGAAGACGATCAGTTTAAGCATCAGGCTGTTTTCTTTTTAAGGGTCAGCAGCGGACTGGCGATAAAGATGGAGGAATAGGTCCCCACAAAAATACCGGCCAGAAGTGTAAAGGCAAAACCATGAATTACCTGACCACCGAGGAAGTAGAGAAAAACGAGTACCATCTCTGTCGTCAGCGCCGTGATAATCGTCCGGCTGAGGGTCTCATTAATACTGGTGTTGATAGTGTCTTTAAAGCTGCCCTGGCCCTCCTTGTGCATGTTTTCGCGGATACGGTCGAAGACAACAACGGAGTCGTTGAGCGAGTAGCCCGCAAGGGTCAGCAGTGCCGTGACGATGAGCAGGGTGATCTCCACATTAAAGATCCAGCAGATACCGAGTACGGCAAGAACATCGTGAAAGGTGGCTGCAGCGCCTGCCAGACCAAAACGGAGATCAAAACGGAAGGCAAGGTAGATGATGACACCGGCCAGCGAGATGATGATCGCCTCAAGGGCCTTGTTACGCAGTACTGAGCTGACCGAGGAGCCAATTTTGGACTGACTTTCCAGGACAAAACCTCGTTCTTTAAGATTGTTCTGCAGGATCTGGGTGATCTGCTCATCCACCGCACTTACCTCTGCTTCTTCTTTCTTGATCTTGACGATCAGACGATGTTCGTTTTCTACCTCCTGAATATCGATATCCCCCTTGCCATTGCTGGAAAGTGCATCTCGTACTTCCTTCATGGTGAAGTTGCTGGAGGCCTTGTACTGCAAGAGGGAACCGCCGGTAAAATCTACCCCGAGATTGGCTTTGCCGAGTCCTATCTCCACAAGGGAAAACAGGCCGAGAGCTACCAGGATGGCGGAAGCAAAATAGGTGAATTTGGTCAATCTCATGTAGTCAATTTTAATATTTTTGATCAGCGAAATAAAGGTGAGTTTCTTGATGGGGTGGATGGCGTTAATGGTGTCAAACATCAGCTTGCTGCAGAAGAGAGCGGCAAAAAGATTGAAGATAATCCCGAGGCTGAGGGTAACGGCAAAACCCTTGATCGGTCCGGTGCCAAAGAGGAAGAGGGCGAGTGCGGTAATCAAGGTGGTGACCTGTGAATCGACAATGGTGGAAAGGGCTTTGTCGAAGCCGCTGTCAATAGAGGATCGCACCGATTTCCCGAGGCTGTACTCTTCGTGCATTCGTTCAAAGATGAGCACATTGGCGTCCACAGCCATCCCCACGGTGAGAATGATCCCGGCGATCCCGGGCAGAGTCAGCGTGGCATTGATCACCGCCAGTCCGGCGAAAAGCAGAAGGATATTGATAAAGAGAGCAATATCAGCAAGTAACCCGGGAAGGCGGTAATAAATGAGCATGAACACGAGAACAAGGGCTGCCCCGAAGACACCGGAGGTCACCCCCTGTCTGATGGAGTCCGCCCCGAGACTGGCACCGACAGTAACGTCTTGAATAATTTTGACCGGTGCCGGCAGGGCACCGACCCGGAGGACGATGGCAAGATCGGATGCTTCTTCGTGGGTGAACTGGCCCGTGATCTGAGCAGAACCGCCAAGGATTTTCTCCTGGATATTGGGCGCGGAGCGCACCATGCTGTCGAGGACGATGGCGAGGCGGTGATGAACATTGTCAGAGGTGATCTGAGCAAAGACCTTTCCGCCGTGGCTGGTGAAGTCAAGGCTGACGAGGGGCTCGTTGAAGTTGCCACCGATACGGACATTGGCGTCTTTCACCATGTCACCAGTCATCAGCACCCGATTCTCAAGGAGTATGGGGATCTGTACTGAAAGGCCGGTGTCGTGATCAGTGTTACTTTCAAAATAAAGAGTTGTGTTATCAGGCAGCAGGGTATGAATTGCACGATTGAGTTTTGCAATGGGCTCACCGACGCGCCATTCTCCCGAGTTCTCGGCCTGGTGGACGATCTCTGGCAGGTTTAGTCCCGTGCTGTCGGCAACCAGCTTGAACTCCAGCTGAGCTGTTTTGCCGATGAGGGCACGGGCCCGTTTCGGATCTTTGACCCCCGGCAGCTGGATGACGATCTCGTCTTCGCCCTGGCGTACGATAACAGGCTCGGCAACACCAAACTCGTCAATACGGTTACGCAGAATCTCCAGAGACTGCTCTACAGCGGTCTTTTTCAGCGCTTTAACCGCAACGGGATTAAGTTGTAACGTGATGCGGGGAAAACTTCCCTCTTTTACATCAAGTTTGCTGTCGATATCCGCAAAATCCTTATCCAGAACTTTCTGGACCTTGTCGATTGCACCGGTGTTGGGCAGGGTGAAAACTACAGTTTTTGCCTGGCCGGATTTGGTCTGTACTGCGCTGATACCATCCGCAGCAAGGGTCTCTTTCAAGTCGTTAGCGGCAAAAGCGAGAGTTGTCTGCTCCGCCTTGTCAAGATCAACTTTGAGAATAATGTGCATTCCGCCCTGCAGATCAAGTCCGAGGCGTATAGAACCGGGAGAGAGGTATTTACTCCACCAGTCCGGAGTCTGATCTTTGAAAATAGAGGGAACTACGGTTATCACTGCGATCAACAAAACAGTGAAAAGGCCGGCAAGTCGGAGTTTGAGAGATCTGTTCATTTGTTTTCCATGCTGAGATCCGCGATAAAATGGAGGGGTTACGCTTTATTAAACCCACCGATTATACATAAAGAGCAGGAACTTGCAAGGGTTGCCTTGATCTGGCAGGGACAAAAAAATTCCCCGTTCACTGAGTAAACGGGGAAAAATAAAGGGCAGATAGAAATCTTTTCTTTGTCAGGATTCTTTTCGATGAAAAAAATGCCACCCAACACTGCCTGGCTTACAGGAACCTTGAATAATCGCCCATCTTCTTCGTTTCAGTCAAAAATTTATCCTCAGAATATCACCACTCATATGGCTGCGGTAAATTTTCTCCTGTGCCTCATATATGAACGAAATACAAGCTGTTTCAAGGTACCCTGATGCAGAAATTTAAAAGTCATTACTATCCCCTGATTCGTTGGTGATGGGAGTGTTATTCTGGCCTTTTTCAGGGAGGGAACCCTCATTGTGAAACATGCCGGGGAGGAAAGAAAAGAAGCCACGGTCGGGCTTTTCTCCCTTCTCCAGTCTTGCCAGCAGGGGTTTTGCCTCATCGGTGACAATCTTTATCTCGGGGTAGGTTGCAATGAGGTAACGCAGCCGAGCCTCAGCCTGTTTATATTTCTCCGTACGGAGATAAAAATTCACCACAAAAAACTCGTGTCTGGCGAGGAATTCCCGGGCGATTGCCATCTTCTCTCTCGCTGCAGGGGTATACGTGGAATTTGGAAAGGCCTTGATGAGCTGGCGAAAACTGGTTACGGCCTTCTCTGCGCCGGTGGGGTCACGGTCAACTCTGTCAATCTGACGGTAACTGCACATTCCCTTCTGATACATTATGTAGGGGATGGACTCATTGGTGGGGTGGTTGCTTTCAAAGGCTTCGTAGAGAGAAAGAGCCTGCGCGTACTTGTCCATAAAATAGTAGCAGTCGGCAGCCTTGAGGTCAGCAAGCACAGCCTCATGAGTGAAAGGGTAACGATTATGGATCTCTTCAAAAGCGCTTACAGCTGTAAAATATTTTCCCACGTTGTAGTCATCCATCCCTTTTTGCAGAAGGGCTTTGACTGGCATTTCCTCGAAAGGATTACTCCCCTCAACAACCTTTCCGTCTTCGTCAATTTTTGTGTATTTGGTGTCACTGCCAAAGAGAGAACAGCCTCCGACAACAAGCAGTAGAGAGAGAATGGAGCAGCGAATGAGCGTGGTGCGCATAGACATTATTTTTTACCCTTTTATGGAGTTGAGCCAGGCCTCTGCAGAGAGCATGGCCACAGCACCTTCACCGGCAGCATTGACGACCTGGCGAACTTTTTTGCTGCAGATGTCTCCTGCGGCCAGAACTCCGGGGATATTGGTACAGGTCTCTGTATCTACTTTCAAAAAACCCCACTTGTCGCTTTCGAGAGCATCAGAGATTCCTTCGTGGTTAGGGGAAACTCCAACAAGAACAAAGACGCCATTCACTTTGAGGAGGGATTCTTCGCCATCCTTATTTTTCAGTTTGACTCCGGTAACGCCGCTGTCATCCCCTTCAATCGAGGAGACCTGAGAATTCCAGACGAATTCAATCTTATCATTGGCAAAGGCGTGCTCCTGTATAACTTTGGTGGCGCGCAACTCGTCACGCCGATGAACGACATAGACTTTACTGGCAAATCTGGTCAGGTAGTCGGCTTCTTCGACGGCTGTATTGCCTCCGCCGATCACGGCTACTTCCATGTTGCGGTAGAAGGGGGCATCGCAGGTGCCGCAGTAGGAGACACCGCGTGCCTGAAACTCTTTTTCACCGGGAACATTAAGCATGTTGGGGTGTGCACCGGTGCAGATGATCAGTGCTTTGCAGGTGACTTTACGGTCGCCATCGAGAAACAGCACTTTTTCCTTCTCACTGGAGAGATCCATCCCGGAGACAAATGCAGTTTCAATGTTAATATCAAAACGTTTTGCATGATCAAGCATTTTTTCAGAGAGGTCAAAACCGCTGAGTCCCTCAGGAAAACCAGGGTAATTGTCAATCCAGTCCGTCTGCATGATCTGCCCGCCGGGAGCACCTTTTTCAATAAGAACGTGGTCAACCCGTGCACGGGCGGCATAAAGTCCGGCTGTGAGCCCTGCCGGGCCACCGCCGAGAATGATGAGGTCATAATATTCTTTCATTGCATCTCCTGTTCATATAAAAAAAACTGCCTTGCGCACATCGGAAGTGAATCCGCAGTGGAAGGCAGTCGTCAACAGTTGATTGAACTTACTTGGCTTTGGCAAGAAGATCAATGAGCTGCGGTTTCGCGACGGAGCCGGTAATCTGGTCCACTTTTTCCCCGCTTTTGAAAAGAATCATGGTTGGAATGGCGCGGATCCCGAATTTTCCGGGAGTCTCCGGATTCTCGTCAACATTCATCTTGGCAATGGTAATCTTACCCTCATATTCGCCAGCGAGTTCTTCGATAATCGGTCCGATTGCCTTGCAGGGACCACACCACGGGGCCCAGAAATCAACGAGAACAGGCATGTCTTGTTTAATTGCTTTTTGAAATTCCGCATCTGTAAGATGGACTACTTTGTCGCTTGCCATTGTGTAACTCCTCCGTTACTGGGGTTGTCTTCTGATTGAACAAAAACGCATTCACCAATTGTGTCTTATACGGATGAAAATCAAGGAAAGAACTGTTGGTATAATTGCCTTGCCACCTGCTTTTCAGACTGGCAGCAGAACAGAACTATAGAATAATTGCGAGCCAATCCTCACCGTGATATATTGCCACTTTTTGAGATAGTTCGCTATAATTGCGTAAAAGCAAATTATTTTTTCTGTAAAAATTACGATCAAAGTCCATGAAATCAAGGCAATACAGAGGTGTTGCAGGGAGTTTGGAATGAAAATTGACAAGTCAAAGGCTCTGTTTGAAGCGGCAAAAAAAGTGATCCCTGGCGGAGTAAATTCTCCGGTGCGGGCGGCTCTTTCTGTCGGGTGTGATCCTCTCTTTATTACCCGTGCTCTGGGTACAACGCTATGGGATGCGGATGGCTCGAGCTATATCGATTTCGTTGGTTCGTGGGGACCTATGATAGCTGGTCATGCTCACCCGGATATCGTAAAAGCGGTAAAAGATGCAGCAGAACTTGGCACCAGTTTCGGTGCTCCCACTCCACTGGAGGTCGATCTCGCGGAGATGGTGGTAGAGGCGGTCCCTTCTGTTGAGAAGGTTCGTTTTGTCAGTTCGGGTACTGAAGCAACCATGTCTGCCGTCCGCCTTGCCCGCGGCTACACTGGCCGCAACATTATAGTTAAGTTTGACGGCTGCTACCACGGCCACTCCGACTCCTTTCTTGTTAAAGCTGGTTCAGGGGTGATCACTCTCGGAATCCCGGGGAGTCCTGGGGTCCCGGATGATATTGTCAAAAATACCATCTCCATCCCCTATAACGACAAAAAAATACTGGAGAAAACCCTGCGCGATCACGCCGCTGAGATTGCCTGTGTGATTGTCGAACCGGTTGCTGGCAATATGGGCTGTGTCCCCCCGGCTGAAGGATTCCTGCAGCTTCTGCGCTCCCTGACGAAGGAGCTGGACATCGTGCTGATCTTCGATGAGGTCATCACCGGCTTCCGCCTCAGCTATGGCGGGGCTCAGGAATATTTTGGCATTACCCCCGACATGACCACCCTTGGAAAGATCATTGGCGGCGGTCTGCCGGTGGGTGCATATGGCGGCAGGGTGGATATTATGAATTGTGTAGCCCCCGAGGGTCCGGTGTATCAGGCTGGGACTCTCTCCGGAAATCCGCTGGCGATGGCTGCAGGCATTGCGGCGCTGAAGCTGCTGCAGAGACCGGGTTTTTATGATGAGCTTGAGGCGAAGGCAGAATATTATGCCAATGGCCTCGAGGAAATCTCAGTGAAGACCGGCATTCCGATTACCATCAATCGTGTCGGCAGTCTGATGACGGCTTTCTTCACGGAGACCCCTGTTACAGATTATACCTCGGCAATGACGGCGAATACTGAACGCTACGCGCAGCATTATCGCAATATGCTGGAGAGTGGTGTCTATCTTGCACCCTCTCAATTTGAGGTCGCTTTTATCTCAGGAGCGCACACAGAAGAGCAGCTTGATTTTGTTCTTAAAGCGACTGAATCGTCATTCAAAAAAATGAGTGAAATTTGAGGCAGAACAGGTTATACAATTGAATCAAAGAGGCAAAAAATGTTCTATAAAAGAGCTTTTTCCGCCTTTGGAAACTGCGGAATGTGAGGCGTTGCAGGATGTCAGGGGTAAAAAAAGAATTTGTCCATCTGCTGGCCAATTACGGTCATGTCGGGTTTACCTTTGCGACCTCAATTGTCCTCGGATTTGCGGGCGGTGTACTGCTTGACCAAAAGGTTTTTAATGGCAAAACAGCCCCGTGGTTTACTTTTATAGGGCTTGCCTTTGGTATTGCCGCTGGTTACAAGACTCTGCTTGATGTCGTCCGGGTTGCACAGGCCGACGAAAAACGACAGGCGCGGGAAGAGCAGGAACGTCATGAAAGGTGAGTTTAACTTTTCCCTGATTCGGTACACCGCTCTCGTTGTCTTGCTTGTTGGTTCTGCTGGTGCAGCTCTTGCCGGTTCACTTTTTCTCGGCTGGTCGGTTCTGGCTGGCGGGGTGCTGGTGCTGGTGAACCTGTGGGTTTCGGGCAGGGCTGTGGAACAGGTAGCGACGGAGGTTGCTGCCGTCTCCGGAGATTTTTCCGCAGAGCAGCAGAAAGAACTGGCTGTGCGTAAAAAACGCGGCTTTCAGTTTGCCTTTCTGCTTCGATTTATATTTACAGGTGTTGCCCTGTTTGTTCTTATTAAATGGCGACTGGTCAACATCTTAGGACTTATAAGTGGTTTATCAACTGTTTTTGTGACCTTCATGGCACTCTCCATTGCTGTGGTGGTCCGCTACCTGATTCAGAAGAATCAAGGGAGGAGAGACTGATGGAGCATCCGATACTGTTTATCTCAGTAGTTTTGCAAAAGTTAGGCCTGCCTGTTCCCCACGGGGCAGTAGGCAGCAATTTCATCGAACAGATCTGCGCGCCTTACATGACCTATACCTGGTTCGTAATGGCGTTTCTTTTCTTTGTCATCAAAGTTACCATTGGTGACCTGGAACTGATCCCCGGCAGGGGACAGAATTTCTGGGAAGTGGTTGTCGGCAGCATGGACAATTTCTTCGCGGAAAACATGGGCCGTGAACTTGCTGATCGCTATTTCCCGATGATTGCCACATTTGCACTCTTTATCACTGTGGCCAACCTCATCGGATTGATCCCCGGATTCATGTCTCCTACCGCTTCGCTTAATACGACCCTTGCGTTGACGCTTATCGTTTGGGTAACCCATCACGTTATTGGTTTTAAGATGCACGGAATTGGCTATCTCAAACAGTTCGCAGGGCCCATCCCATTGCTGATTCCGCTGATGCTGCCCATTGAGGTTATCAGTAACCTGGCTCGAATTATTTCACTCTCTGTTCGTCTTTTCGGAAACATTATGGCGAAAGAGACCCTGCTCAGCATCCTCTTTCTGCTGGCCGGTGGATTCTTTGCCCCCCTGCCGATTCTACTTCTCGGTGTGCTGGTTTCCGTTGTACAGGCGATGGTGTTCGTACTGCTCACCGTGGTCTATTTCAGCCAGGCAGCAGAGCAGGCTCATTAACAAAGTTTTTTTTCGCCCCGGAGAGTCCGGGGCGTTCTGCTTTTTGCAGTTATAAGGAAGAAGGCCAAAACCCCAAACTTTTTCAAGGAGATTTACAATGTCTGAACTTCAAATCGCTCTCATCTGCATTGGCGCTGCTCTTTCCATCGGTCTTGCCGGTCTGGGAGCAGGTATTGGTATTGGTAACATCGGAAACGCTGCATGTCAGGGCCTTGCCCGCAATCCGGAAGTACAACCGAAACTGATGGTCTTCATGATCCTCGGTATGGCTCTTGCTGAGTCTATTGCTATTTATGGTCTGGTTGTTTCCCTGATTCTCCTCTATGCAAATCCGCTCATGGGTTGATTTTTGAGAATTGGTGTTTTGTTGCGCAAGGGACTGCAGATATATCTGCAGTCCCTTTTTTTTGTTTATGCATGTGCAATGGTGACGGGTGAAAAGTGATGGATGAAAAGAAATACAGAGTGCGGCGTTGCTTTCTGCTCATGTTTTTTGGGGAGATGTAATGGCGGTTATCGAACCGAGACGAGGCAGAGGGGAGAAAGAAATCCCTTCCCGTGGCATACTGCTGGTCAATCCCACGGAGGCGAAGTTGACCCTGGATCGAGAAATTGGTGCCGGGGCCCGGCGGCAGAAGATTTTTAACAGTGGTCTCTGTGTCGATGAGTCCCGCTGTCTCTTTTTCGCCGGGCCTGCCCTTGGAGCGCCGGTGGCAGTGATGACCCTTGAAAAATTAATTGCCCTTGGAGCGAAAGAGATTATCCTTTGCGGCTGGTGCGGAGCAGTGGATGCGTCGGTGGCGGTGGGAGATGTTATTGTTCCGGATCGCGCCATGGTCGGGGAGGGTACTTCGCAATATTATGGCTGTACGAATGAATCCCGCCCTTCTTCGGCTTTTTCTGTGCGACTGGCTTCGTTCCTGCAAAATGCCGGTCTGCCGGTTCGGCGGGGTTGTATCTGGTCCACTGATGGTGTCTATCGTGAGGAGAGGGATTCCCTGCTTGCCCTCAATCGGGAGTCTGGTGTGACTGCAGTCGACATGGAATTCTCTGCCCTCTGTTCTGCCGCAGCCTTCCGGGGAGTGGAATTTTCTGCTGCGCTTACGGTCTCAGACGTTACTACGAATGAGAAGTGGCAGCCGGGCCAGGGGACGATAGCTTTTCGGGAAAATTCCCGGCAGGTACTGCAGCTGCTCTGCAGTGGCAATGTATTTCAGGAGAAGTAATGGAAAAGAGTTTTCATCTCGTCAGCCTCGGTTGTGCGAAAAACCTTGTCGACTCAGAAGTGATGCTCGGGGTGCTGCAGCAGGCTGGCTGGACGTTTGTTGCAGACCCTGCGGATGCTGCGGTACTCCTTGTAAATACCTGCGGTTTCATTCAACCGGCGGTAGAAGAGGCCATTGATGAAATTCTCGGTATGGTTTCTCTGAAAGAACAGGATCCACAGAAGAAGCTGGTGGTAACGGGATGTCTGACTCAACGCTATAAAAATGACCTTGAGTTAGAAATACCTGAGGTGGACCTTTTCCTTGGAACCGAAGAGCCGGAGAAGATTGCATCTCACTTGAATGCTCTTTTTACCGGAGAGAAGACGCCAAAAGTGATCCTGCACGACCGCTCCCTGATGTCCAGCAGCTCGCCGCGTCAGTTGACGACTACGGGGATGGCCTGGCTGAAGATAACGGAAGGGTGCAACAACCATTGTGCCTACTGTAAAATCCCGTCCATCCGGGGTCGCCTGCGAAGTCGGACAAGTGAGGATATTGCTGTCGAAGCCCTGCATCTTGAGGAACTGGGTGTCCGCGAACTCAATATCATTGCTCAGGATACCACTGCCTACGGCAATGACCTCACCGGGGAAAATATTGTGGGCCTGCTGGAGAAACTCCTCGTCCGTACAACTATTCCGTGGCTGCGCCTGCTTTATCTCTACCCCAGCGGTGTGAGTGATGCCCTGCTCGATCTGCTGACGGGAGAGAACCGTATTGTTCCTTATCTTGATATTCCCTTTCAGCATGCCAGTGACAGCGTTCTGAAGCGGATGAATCGTCACCACACGGCGGATGACCTTGAGCATCTTATCAGTCGTTTGCGCACGCATATCCCGGATATTGCCATTCGCACCACCTTCCTTGTCGGTTTTCCAGGAGAAACAGAGGCCGATTTCCTTCAATTGGAAGATTTTCTGCAACGGCATCGCCTTGATCACGTTGGGGTCTTTCCATATTGTAACGAAGAGGGTGTTCCCGCCGAACATTTTGCTGATCAGGTTCCCAAAAAGGAACGCATCCGCCGGCAGCAGCACCTGCTTGCGGTCCAGAGCAGGATCTCTGAAGAGAACCAGCGCAAATATATCGGCAGGGTAGAACCGGTCCTGGTGAGCGGCTTTTCCGAAGAAACTGATCTCCTTCTGGAAGGACGCACCCGTTTTCAGGCACCAGAGGTTGATGGTCGCGTATATATTAATGCCGGCTCAGCCGCTCCCGGCGAGATTGTTCAGGTACGTATTGAAGAATCCCATGCCTATGATCTCGTCGGAGGGATTCTTTCCATCGGAGAATAATACCTCCGGAGAAATCATTAAATTTTATAAGCAGTGCAATTTTTCTTGAAATTTAAGACTTGCCCTGTACCCTTATAAAAATGTTCGGAAGCCTGTGGCAGTTCCGTCTTCATCTTTTCATGGTCCTGCGAAAATGTCCCTGCCTTCCGATGATGCACCGGACAGGATACTTTCCCGGGGCGCCTTATAACAAACAGGAGCATGTGTCATGAAATTAGGTATTAATGGTCTTGGAAGGATTGGAAAACTCACTCTGTGGAACCAGATCGCCAAGAAAAATTTCGATGGAATTGTTGTGAACATCGGTCGTGAGGTCGGTAATTCGCTGGAAGATCTTGCCTCCTCTATTGAGCGTGATTCCACTTATGGCCGGCTCGGTTCCTACCTTCATGGCTACAAATGCCCAGGGGTTATCTCTGAGCTTAATGAAGAAAAGGGTTCCATGGTAATAGACGGCGTGCCGGTGACCATTTTGCGGGAAGCCCGCAACCCCGCCGATATCAAGTGGGCGGAAAATGGCATCAAGCTGGTGGTGGACTCCACTGGAGTCTTCAAAGATCCCACCACTGATGCCAGTGATCCTAAGGGTGCCATGCGTGGACATATTCAGGCAGGTGCTGAGAAGGTGATCCTTTCTGCGCCCTTCAAAATCAAATCCAAAGGGCTGGATATGCCGGATGATGCCATCACCGCCGTGATGGGCATTAACGAAGAGACGTTCGATCCGGCAAAACACTCCCTTATCTCCGCCGCCTCCTGCACCACCACCTGCCTCTCCTATATGATGAAACCGATGCTGGAGACTCTGGGCGCTGAAAAGATTCTCAGCGCCTCAATGGTTACTATCCATGCCTCCACCGGCTCCCAGCAGGTGCTTGACCGCCTGCCTGCCGCAGGAGCTGTAGATATGCGCAAGAACCGTTCTATCATGAATAACATTATTCTTACCACTACCGGTGCGGCCAGGGCCCTTGGTCTCGTTATCCCGGAGATGAGTGGGATTGGTTTCATGGCGGAATCTGTCCGGGTGCCTGTCTCCAGCGGTTCGTTGATCATTCTGGTGCTTAACATCCAGGATAACAGTGAGGCACCTCTCAATCGGGCTGATATTAACGGCATCTATAAAAAATATGCGGAAAATACCGACTACCTGGTTTTCACTGAGAAACAGAACGTTTCTTCCGATATCGTCGGGACTCCTTCTGCAGCCGCAACTATTGAAGGCACGGAAACCCATACCCGCACCGCCGCTATCAAGGTCGATTTGCGCAAGGTTCCCGGGGCCGTTCTCAGCAGGGGCGCTGAACCCATACTTCATGTGCCGATGACCCAGACAGTTGTCTACGGCTGGTATGACAACGAACTCGGCAGTTACACTAATATGCTCGCAGACCTCACCAAACATATCAGTGAAGAAATGTTTTGATGAACATCCGGCCTTTGACGGGCGACGACCTGCCGCAGGTTGTCGCCCTTGAGGTGGAAAACCCCTCGCCCTGGTCGATTCCTCTTGTTCAGGAGGAACTGGAAAATCCGAGGGCGATTCTTCTGGGGGGTGAGGTGCATGGCAGGGTGATCGCCTGGCTTTCTGCTACTTTTATCCCGCCTGAAGCTGAACTGCTGAAAATCGCAGTGTCCGCGAGTTGCCGTCGGCGTGGTTATGCGGACCTCCTCCTTGCAGATCTCCTCGAAAAGCTTGTTGCCCGGCAGTGCACCACGCTTTACCTTGAAGTCCGTTCCCGCAATCTCCCCGCCTTGAAATTTTACCAGAAAAATGGTTTTCTGAAGAGAGGCAAAAGAGCCTCCTATTTTGACGATCCAATTGACGATGCCCTTGTATTGTGCAGGGAATTCGAGCAGAAGTGATATGTGATATATTTTAGAGGAGAATAAAAATGCAGACCATTTACGACTTGGAAGTGAAGGGTAAAAAGGTACTGTTACGGGCTGATTTCAACGTGCCCATGGATACAGAAAAAAACATTACCGATGATATCCGCATGAGGATGGTACTGCCCACCATTCAATTGCTGGTTAAGAAGGGGGCAAAGCTGATTATCTGTTCCCACTGCGGCCGACCGAACGGGGAACGTAATATGGAGTTTAGCCTTGCTCCGATTGCCGCTCACCTGCAGACCCTTACCGGCATGAAAGTTTCCCTTGCGGAAGACTGCATTGGTGAAGCGGCGGAGAAAGCGATAAATGCGGCTGCAGACAAAGAGATTGTCCTCCTCGAAAATCTCCGTTTCCACAGTGGTGAGACTGAGAATGATCCCGAGTTCTCCAGACAGCTTGCCAGTCTTGCCGAGGTGTATGTTAATGACGCCTTTGCTGTTTCACATCGTGCCCACGCCTCGGTGGTTGGCGTGCCGCAACTGATGAGTGAGAAGGCTGCCGGTCTCCTGCTGCAGAAAGAGATAGACTATTTCCGGAAGTCAATGGGGGAACCGGTACGCCCGCTGGTGGCGGTTGTTGGTGGTGCCAAAGTCAGCTCCAAGCTCGGTGCTCTGACGAATATGCTCGACAAAGTGAACAAGATGATTGTCGGCGGGGCTATGGCGAACACCTTTCTGAAGAGTATGGGGATCAATGTCGGGGCATCGAAGGTGGAGGATGACCTGCTTGAGACCGCCAAAAAATTTGTTGAAGATGCCGACGCCCGAGGGGTGAAACTCTACTTCCCGGTGGATTTTGTTGTTGCTGATAAATTTGACAATGATGCCGTACACATGAATGTTACCTTTCGTGATATTCCGGAGGGCTGGATGGCTCTTGATATCGGTCCGGCAAGCAGTATTCTCTTCCGCGAAGCGCTCTCCGATGCCCGGACCATTATCTGGAACGGACCGATGGGGGCCTTCGAAATGGACAGTTTTGCCCGGGGAACCATGGCTATGTGCCAGGATATTGCCTCTTCCCATGCCCTTTCCATTGTCGGGGGGGGAGACTCTAACGCGGCGGTTAAAAAAGCTGGTGAGGAGCAGAATATGTCCTACATGTCTACCGGTGGTGGTGCTTTCCTCTATATGATGGAAGGAAAAGTTCTGCCCGGTGTCGCTGCGCTCAGTTGAGTGAACCGAGATATATTCTGGCTGGGAATCATATCCTGCGTAAATAAAAAAAGGAGAGACCATGACGACAAGAAAAGCCCTGATGGCAGGTAACTGGAAAATGCACATGAACGCAGTGGAAGGCTGTCGTCTTGCTGCAGATGTGGCCGCACAGTGCAGGGGATATGATGACCGTGAAGTGCTGCTGGCTCCCCCCTTCACCATTCTCAGCGAAGTTTCCCATGCTCTGGAAGGAAAGGGAATTATTACCGCGTCGCAGAATGTCTGCTGGGAAGAAAAAGGTGCCTTTACCGGAGAGATCGCTCCGAATATGGTGAAAGACGCTGGCTGCTCGGCTGCTATTGTTGGCCACTCTGAGCGTCGCCAGATTTTTGGTGAGAGCAACGGGATGATCAACAAACGGGTCAAGGGCGGTCTCGCCGGTGGCCTGCTGATCATTCTTTGTATTGGTGAAACGCTGGAAGAGCGGGAGGCAGACAGGGCTTTCACCGTTCTTGAAGAGCAGCTGCGCAAAGGGCTTGACGGTGTTGACGGCGGACAGATGGAAAAGATTGTTATTGCCTATGAGCCGGTCTGGGCAATTGGGACTGGCAAGACTGCGAGCAAGGAGCAGGCACAGGAAGTTCACGCTTTTCTCCGCGGGCTCCTGGGCAGGATATATGAAAAAGATGTTGCCGATACGACGCGGATATTGTATGGTGGCTCGGTTAAGCCTGCGAATGTCAATGAGCTTATGGCTCAACCGGATATCGACGGTGTGCTGGTCGGTGGCGCCGCTCTGAAGGCGGATTCCTTCGGCAGTATCATTAATTTCCAGTAATTCCTTTCTGGCTGCTTTTCCGCAAAGCCGCCAGATTTTATTTCAGCAACCGACAACGTAACCGTATGGATACTCTGCTTCTTATCGTTCACATTCTCGTTTGTCTCTTTCTTATTGTCATTGTCCTGCTTCAACAGGGCAAAGGGGCCGATATCGGTGCTACCTTTGGTGGCTCCAGCCAGTCTCTCTTTGGAACAGAGGGGCCGATGCCGTTGCTGAATAAAATTACGACAGCTGCCGCGATTACGTTTATGGTGACGTCCCTGTCTCTTGCGTATATTTCTTCTCAGGACAGTCAGTCTACTGTCATGACCGGGGTGACAGCTGAAAAAATGAAAGATTCTGCACCTGTTGTAGAAAAAAAGGTTGCGGAACATGCCTCGAATGCAGTAAAAAGCTCAGACGAAATGCAGGAAGGTACATCTGCTGTTGACGGTAAGGTTGAAAAGACCGAGCCAGCAAAAGATGAACCTGCTGTGGAGAAGAAAAGTGACGCAGCAAAAAAATGAATAATTTTTATTTGTGTGCCGGAGTGGTGGAATTGGTAGACGCGCACGCTTGAGGGGCGTGTGGGGAGACCCATGCCGGTTCGACTCCGGCCTTCGGCACCAAATTTTTTTTAAAAAGTATCAAAAAAAACCTCAGAAGCCGTAACCCTTAAGGGTTGCGGCTTTTTTTTGTCTTTTGTTCCCGACTGTTACCATGGGTACTCTGCAGCTGCAGCAGCTTGAATGTTTTGCCGCGGGGGGCTTTTTTGCCAGACTTAAGGAATTATTCCGGTATCGGGGAGTTGTCATGCCCTCCGGAGAATTCAACAATTATGATTATCCGAAAGAGGATATTCAAAAAGCGATGAAAAAAGGGCTTCCTGTTGTGGAGTAGTTTTTGTTTGAAGAGGCACTTGTGTCATGATTTCCAGCTATTATATTTTATGCCGTCAGGAAGATTATAATTCGTAACGTTACTGTTTACGAAATCCTCGGGCTGAAGGAGGGGGCTGGCTGTTCCTGCTGATATCCCTGGCTGATCAGCTGAGGGGAGACTTGAGCTGACCGCCCAACTTTCAGCAGCATCTTTGCTGGCTGTTGAGGTCGATACCGCATGGAGCAGCAGTAGCAGCTCCTTGTAAGTTGTCTTGGAGTGGTACCAGAAAAGGTGCAGTTTATTGGACAGGCCTTCGCCAAATAAGGAGAGAAATATGGAATTTTTAGGTTTTGTAAAGGGAATAGGCCACAAACTTTTCAACAAAGAAGAAGACGCTCCCGTAGCAATTAAAGGACATGTGGAACAGGATAATCCCGGAGTGAGCGGACTCGATGTGAAGATTGATAAAGGGGTCGTCAGCCTTAGCGGAACTGCCGATAACCATGCTGCACTGGAAAAGGCCGTGCTCCTTGCCGGGAATGTGAAAGGGGTAAGTGAGGTGAATTTTGATGGTCTTACCGCACCGGCTGCAACTGAAGAGGTAGAGTTTTATGAGATTGCCTCTGGTGATACGCTATCAGGCATTGCCAGAAAATTTTATGGCAGTGCTAACGATTACCCGAAGATCTTTGAGGCCAATCGTGAAGTTATTAAAGATCCGGACAAAATCTATCCCGGTCAGAAAATTCGTATCCCGAAGTAAATTTTTAAAATGGTGTGCTTTGAACAAAAAACGCCCGACATTGAGTCTCTCAATGTCGGGCGTTTTTTATGGGAATTAGGTGAAGATGTGTAATTCGTAAATATTCCTGCCTCGAATCAATTGAAAGTCTTTTCCTTTTTTCAGACTTTTTGCTCTGTCAGAGAGTTTACTGTTCAGCGGTAACCTGCTTTGCTACTTTCTCTGCCAGTTTCAACAGCTCTTCTGCCTCTTCAAGGCCTTCGATAAAACGCCGGGGAATCCCGGAGAGACCTGTCTGTGCCCCAACAAGTGCTCCAACAAGGTTTGCTCTCGCCTGATTCTGTCCTCCGCCGTTGACGGCATGAAGAACCGCAGCTTCGAAATCATTGTTAAAACGACTCGCAAGATAATATGCCGATGGCAGGAGGAAGTAAATGGCGCAGGGCATGCCGTAGGCGATCGATGCCTTCCATGCCGGTTCAATGTGTACCCCGGCATCGTTGGCTGCACGGGCCATGCTGCCAGGGAGCATGAGCGCATCCGGTGAGGAAAAGAACCCGGCCTGCGGTCTTCCCGCCCCCGCAGCTCCTTTTTTTCCCGTTCCTTTGTGAAAAGGCAGAGCACCCGAATCGACCTCGTCCATCAGTTTCCCGGTCAGCTCTGCGTCGAAGGGCTCCCCCTGGATAAGCAGACCGAGTGTGGCACCATAGGAAACCGTCAGGGCTACCACCATCTCATCATTTTGTGTGAGCAGTGTATTGCTGGTGATGGACTGCGCCAGCAGGCCCGGTTGAAAGGCATAGCGTACCGCGAGGGAGAGATTGCGTTCTATCGCCTCGGTGTCGTCTGCGTGCCCGGCGGTCTCAGACCACGGGCGTTTCTCCTGCACCCGTTTTTGCCATGCCTCACGGATTGACTGACTGGTGTAACCTCCGGGTCCGTTCATGGGAGTTCCGTCGAGCAGGGGAAAGAGCTCTTCATCAAGGTGGCGGCAGAAATCCTCCTCCACGTATTTGCCTTTCTCTGTAAGAGAGGTAAGCAGCATCTTGAGGATGATTCCTGCCTGGGAGAGCTGGCCAGCCTTCATTCCACCGTGGTAGCGGTCCGGTCTGGGGGTGGTGTAGTCATCTATCCAGTCTCCGAAATCGCGGCGCTGCTCGTCGAGATTGTAGTACCAGTGAGGACCGAGGGCGAGGGCGTCACCGACGAATGCGCCGAGCAGGGCTCCTTTTATTCGGTCTGTAAGCGATTTTGTCATGTTTTCCCCCCTTACCTGGATGTTTTTGCGAGACCAAGCCGTCCGGCGAGGTTGTGCAGGTTGCTGCGGTTCATGCTGAGATCGCGGGCGGCGGCGGCCCAATTGCCGTCGTTGTTGCGAACAGCCTCCTCAATCAGTTTGATCTGATACTTCTTCGTCTCTTCTCTCAGAGAAAGCCGACGTTTGGCAGGTTGCGTTGTTGCTGCTGGTTCTGCCGATATCCTTTCAACAGGTTCCTCCGGGAGATTTGCCGGGGAGATATCACCGGCGAGATGGCTCGAATCCACATAGATCAGCCCGTCACCACGGTGGGTGAGAGAGGCCTTTAATGCCGCGCGGGAGATGATGTTCTCCAGTTCACGGACGTTCCCGGGCCAGTTGTATTGCTGCAGCAGGGCCAGAGCTCCTTCGTTGATGCGCAGGGCGGGGATGCCGAGTTGTTTCTGTGTTCTCTCAATGAAGAGACCGGCGAGCAGAGGTATGTCTTCGAGGTGATCATGGAGAGGAGGCACGGTAATGGGATAGACGTTGAGACGATGAAAGAGGTCGCGGCGGAAGCGTCCCTCCTCAACCTCTCTTGTAAGATCACGGTTGGTGGCGGCGATGAGGCGCACGTTAGTGTGGATAACCTTTTCTGAGCCCACCGGCTGGATCTCTCCCTCCTGGATGGCGCGCAACAGCTTGGCCTGGATAGAAAGGGGCAGCTCGCCAACTTCGTCGAGGAAGAGGGTGCCGCCGTCGGCCAGTTCAAATTTTCCGGTACGATTACGTTCGGCGCTGGTGAAAGAACCCTTGCGGTGGCCGAAGAGTTCGCTCTCCGCAAGAGACTCCGGCAGGGCTGCACAGTTGAGATAGAGCATTGGTTCGGTACTCCGGCGCGACTGGCGGTGCAGGGCGCGGGCGACCAGTTCCTTGCCGGTACCGGTTTCGCCCTGGATAAGTAC
>JALNVI010000041.1 GCA_023231425.1 Desulforhopalus sp.
AAAAAACATCAGTACACTTTGACAAAGGAAAGGTTCTTATTTCTAAACCAGACCATTGGAAATGATGCCAGCTATCCGTGGGCGATGACCCTGCCAAGAAATTCTTTGAGTCGTGCATTTTTAGGCGCAGTGAAAAATTCAGCAGGTGGTCCCTGTTCCTGAATCTTGCCCTGATCGATAAAGATAACCCGGTCTGCAACCTCTCTTGCAAAACCCATTTCATGGGTCACCACAACCATGGTCATCCCTTCTTTAGCAAGTTTTTTCATAACCTCCAGCACTTCCCCAACAAGTTCCGGGTCAAGGGCAGAAGTTGGCTCGTCAAAAAGAATAACTTTCGGCTGAAGAGCCAGTGCCCGGGCAATGGCCACTCTTTGTTTTTGCCCACCGGAAAGCTGTCCTGGATACGAGTTGGTTTTATCGGCAAGTCCAACCTTTTTCAAAAGAGCTTTTCCAAGTGTATCAGCATCAGCTTTTGCCATGGAGCGCACCTTGATGGGGCCAAGGGTCACATTGGCCAGAACCGTCATGTGCGGGAAAAGATTAAACTGTTGAAACACCATCCCTGCTTCCGTTCGAATAGTGTTGATATTGGTTTGCGGGGCCATAACATCGTGGCCATCAACAATGATTCGACCGGACGTTGGTTCTTCAAGACGATTGATACAACGCAGTACAGTGGATTTTCCTGAACCTGAAGGCCCAATGATGCAGACCACTTCGCCCTCTTTCACGTTAAGATCAACCCCTTTAATCACTTCCAGGGTCCCAAAACTTTTATGGAGATTTTCTATCTGAATCATTTCCCTATCCTCGGTTGATATTGAGTCGATTTTCAAGGACATTCATGCCCTTGGAAATTGACAGGGTTAACACCAGATAGACGAGTGCCACTGCCATGTAGACTTCGAAGGCACGGAAATTGACCGCAGTAATCTCCTGTCCTGTTCGCATGAGTTCACCCACACCAATAACCATTAAAAGCGATGTATCTTTGAGACTGATTATAAACTGGTTTCCCAAAGGCGGAATCATCCTCTTCAAGGCCTGGGGCCAGATAATATAGAGCATTGTCTGGCTGTGGGTCAGTCCGATGGAACGCCCGGCCTCCATTTGGCCGGAATTAATCGATTGCACTGCACCTCGGACAATTTCAGCAATATAAGCACCGGAATTGACCGCAATAATGATAATCCCTGCAGTTATAGGCGGGATCCGAATGCCTGCAGCCATAGGAACTCCATAGTAGAGAAACATGGCCTGAACAAGCATCGGCGTTCCCCGGATGGATTCGATATAAGCACCAGCCAGTTTTCGGAGGAAAAAATTCCGCGAAAGTTTCAGTAAACCTATCGCAGAACCAAGAAAAAAGCCGAGGAAAAGACCACCGGCAGTTATTTGCAGGGTGAGCTTAAGCCCACGCATGAGCATGGGAATGGTTTCAATAACTACGGCTGGTTCAAATTGAAAAGCCATATCGCCTCAAAATAAGATTAAAAAAACAGATGGCACCGGCAAAAACAGTTCTTCAGCGTTGTTTTTTAGACCTTGATGCCCCTCTGTGTATTGTCGAAGCTCAAAAAAATACCATGCCTCGCCACTTCACTGTCTCTAGATATCTTTACGTTTTTTGACTTCTGTCAGGATGCGCTGGACCATATACGAGTCCAATCGGGCTGACAGTATCCTCTGCTTAAGCGAAGAATGAAGGGAATATCGGATAACCAGTTTTTCGAATATGAACGAAATACAAGGTTTTTCAAGATTTTCTGAAGAGGATCCCGGAAAAATGGCCGTTAAACAGACAGAACAGGAACCTGCAGTTTAACGGCCATTTTTTCCACCTCAGGGATTGAGCCGGAGAGGTTTATTTGGGTTCTGTGCCAAACCACTTGACATAGAGATTCCGGTAGGTGCCGTTTTCACGCAAGGTGCTGAGAGCTTTGTTTACCCTGGGAACCAACGCACTGCCTTTAGGAAAACCCATCCCGTAGGGCTGTCCCTGATAAACAGGACCAACAATTTTAACTTTGCCCTGACCTGCTTTACGTACAAAATCGCTGACAACTGGAGAATCAAAGATAACCGCATCAGCGCCGCCACTCATAAGCTCCATGAACATGGCGTCGTTATTGGGGAACAGCTTCGTCTCTTTTGTCTTAACATTTGCTTTGACAAAATCAACAGAGGTTGTTCCCAGCTTGGTAGCAACAACCTTCCCTTTCAATCCTGCGACATCAGCAACGTCCTTATTATCGCTGTTGACCAGGATGAGAAGTCCGGCAGTATAGTAGCCGTCTGAAAAATCAACCACTTTGGCACGTTCGGGTTTAATGGTCATACCGGCTATACCCACATCCAGCTGACCGGACTGCAGCCCCGGAATGATGCCATTAAAATCCATAGGCTGAAGCTGGTATTCAACTCCGATCTCTTTGGCAACGGCATCCCACAGTTCCACATCAAAACCAGTATGGGTACCAGTTGCCGGGTCTTTGAATTCAAATGGCGGGAAATTGGTATCGCAGGCGACAATGAGCTTCTTTGCCATTGCTGTTGTGGAAAGAGCCATGACGAATACAGCCGCCAGGATGATGATCTTTTTCATACCTTCTCCTTAGTTTAGATACATGCGAAATGTAACAGTATGGAGTTACTGCAGTTCTTACGGACTTCTGCTGTCCTCACCGTTACCGTGATTAATACCGTAAAATACCATTACAATGACTTTTTCACTATGGCTTTTTTCGTCAATATTTGTGCCAGAAATTATCGATCAAGGGGCGTATGAGCTCCCCAGAGTGGCCTGTGAAATATTGAGTAAGAAAACTTTACAGCTGTGAGTTCAAGAGCAAGATCTAAAAAGGAGTTTCCCGGGAAGACGCCATGCCAGAGCAGTAAAGACGGCTGAGCATCCCGCAAAACGTATTATCTCTATCGATCTCAACATGGTGCGAGCAGATGGGGTGAAAGATCCTCCGACGGAGACCTGGAAACAGCTTGTATTTCATTCATGCCCAGGGCACTGAAGGGAATTTACTACAGGGCACCTTGATATCGGAGCCTGGCTCTTACCTCGACGTCTCGTTCCTTGCTTTGTCGGAGGATAATTTTTTGACTGTAACAAAGGAGATGGGCGAAAGACTGATTCTTCAAGGTATCCATTATTCGATGTTCCCTGAATACAGGTGGAGCTGGTTCAGTGAAATCCAGAATCCACCAAAACGATATGCACTAATTAACAGGGCTGTTCTGGATTAGAGCTCTCTCTTAACCCGCCCAAGTAACGCCAGCACATCATCAGCCACCCTTCCCGATGCCCCCGGCTCTCCAAGCGCCGCCTTCACCTCCGCCAGCCCCTGCAACATCGCCTGCCGCTTCTCTGTATCAAAGAGTTGTCCCTGCAACTCATCAGCAATTCGCTGCGGTCTTACATCATCCTGCAGCAGTTCCGGTACAACCTCGCGGTCGGCAATGAGGTTAACGAGACAGAAGTGTTTCACCTTAACAAGGCGAATGCCAATCTGGTAGGTGAGCGGAGACAGTTTATAGCAAACCGCCATCGGTCGCTGCAGGATGGCCAGTTCAAGGGTAACCGTGCCAGAGGCTGCAACGGTGCAGTCACAGGCAGCCATCGCTTCGGTGTGGGAATCAGCCATCAGTTCTATACGAAGATCTGAGAAATCGGTCAGACCGCATTCTTGAAGAAATTCGTCGGAGATGGTCGAGGCTCGGGGAATGAGAAAAACCGGCGGTGTGCCAAGTCTCGCCTGCAGCTCCCGTCCGGCGGCGAGAAAAATCGGCAGCAGTGAGGCCACTTCTCGTTTCCTGCTGCCTGGAATAAGTCCGACACAGACAGTGGCTGGATCAATGTGTCGTTCCCGCAGGAACTGCTCCCGACCCTTTGGCTGCGTAATGTTATCCAGCAGCGGATGGCCGACATATTTCGCCGTCAAACCATGTTCACGATAGAATTTCTCTTCAAAAGGAAGAATGACACCGAGCCCGTCCACCCGCTGACGCAGAATTTTTACCCGTCCGGTACGCCACGCCCAGATCTGCGGACAGATATAGTAATAGACTGGAATACCAACTTTTTTGGCAACCTTTGCGAGCAGCAGGTTGAAGTCGGGGAGATCAATAATGATCAGGAGATCGGGGCGACTCTGCCGCAGCCGTCGCCGCAGAATACGCTGGGCACGGATGATATCCGGCGCATGCGCTAAAACTTCCACCACCCCCATCACTGAGATCTTTTCTGCCTCAAAAAGAATCTCCACTCCTTCCGCTTCAAGCAGCGGCCCGCCCATGCCGCAAAAGTGAATGTCGCTGCGGCGCTCTTTAAGGGCTTTCACGAGGTTACTGCCATGCAGGTCCCCAGAGGCTTCTCCGGTGACGATCATTATATTGAGGCTCTTTTTCATGACACCGCCGATGAGAATTTTTTAAACGCCTCGCTTACGGCGCCTGCCTTGATCTTCTCCATAACTTCGATGGCCACGGCGAGAGCTGCTCTACCCTCTTCTCCGCTTACCTCTGGCCGACTGCGCTCGCGTACATGGTCGACAAATGCGCAAATCTCGTCAAACAGAGCATCAGCACTGCCAAACCGCTCCTCCTTCGTTGAGAGAAGGGGCTGGCCATCTTTCATCCCATCACTCTTCACACTAAAAAGAGAGCGTTCCGCAAAATTGACATCAAACCGCCCCCCAGGCTGCAGCACCCGCATCCGCCGCTCATTAATCGGAGAAACGCGGCTGACAGTGAGGCTGGCCACAGCCCCGCTGGTAAATTCAAACCATGCCGAGGCCGTATCAGTGTTGGGGGTTATCGTTGCCGCTCCTGCGGCCGCAATAGACTTCAAGGGAGCGTCAATCATGCTCAGGATGAGGTCAATATCGTGGATCATCAGGTCAAGGACCACGCTTACATCAACACCGCGATTTTTGAAGGTTGTCACCCGGGTAGTCTCAATGAGCGCAGGATAATCAAGCCGGGCCCGCATGGCCCGTACCGCCGGATTGAAGCGTTCAAGGTGTCCTGTCTGCAGAATACATTTTTTCTTTTTTGCCTTTGCCAGCAGCTCATCGGCCTCGGCGAGGGAGACGGTAATCGGTTTTTCCAGCAGGACATCAATGCCCTGGTCAAGAAAGAACCCTGCGACGTCACGATGGTAGACAGTGTTTACCGCCACAGACACCAGATCAACCTTTCCAGCCAGTTCGTGATAATCGCATAACGCTGCACAACCACACTCAGCCGCGACACCCTCGGCCCGCTCTCTGTTGCTGTCTGCAACGGCTACCAGGTTCACATCTTTCAGCGCGGCATATTTCTGGGCGTGAAAGCGGCCAAGGTAGCCAACTCCAACAACAGCGGCCCGTAACATTTCTACCATGGTCAAACTCCTTAAATACCGAGGTAGGCCTTACGAATATCTGAATTTTTGAGCAGATCCTGTGCCTTGCCGGAAAGAGTTATTGTTCCGTTCTCCAATACATAAGCGCGGTCTGCAACCTGCAGAGCCTGATTGGCATTCTGTTCAACGAGAAAGACCGTGACGCCCCGCTCCCGGTTAATCTCTTTGATAATATCAAAAATCTGTTTAATAACCAGGGGAGCAAGTCCCATGGAGGGCTCGTCGAGCAGCAGCAGCTTCGGCCTGGTCATCAGCGCCCGGGCCACAGCAAGCATTTGCTGTTCTCCTCCGGAGAGCGTACCACCCGCCTGTGAACGACGACTGGCAAGAATGGGGAAAAGATCAAAGCAGTTCTGCAGATCCTTTTTGATTCCGTCTGTATCCCGCCGGAGAAAAGCCCCCATGTCGAGGTTCTCCTGGACAGTGAGCTGCGGAAAGATATGCCGCCCCTCGGGTACCTGGGAAAGGCCCATTTTTACGGTTGTTTCCGGCGATTTATTTTGAATCTCCTTACCAAGAAAGGTGATTTTCCCCTCGCGTGCTGCGACTATGCCCGAGATGGTCATCAGAGTAGTACTCTTCCCAGCCCCGTTGGCCCCGATAAGAGTGATAATCTCGCCCTCGTTGACCTCAAGCGAAATGCCCCTCAGAGCCACAATGTTCCCGTATCCAGCCACTACATTTTCCAGTTTCAGCATGGTTTACTCTCCGAGGTAAGCCTTAATGACGGCGGGATTGCTGCGGATCTCTTTCGGTGTTCCTTCGGCGATCTTGCTGCCATAATCCACTACGAAAATCCGCTGAGACAGACTCATGACCAGCTTCATGTCATGCTCAATAAGGAGCACGGCGAGACCTTCTGCGGCGATTTCGCGGATGAGAGCATTGAGGTCTTCGGTTTCCTGCGGATTCATACCGGCAGCCGGTTCATCGAGGAGCAGCAGGTGAGGCTCGGTAGCCAGGGCCCGGGCTATCTCAAGGCGACGCTGGGCACCGTAGGAAAGATTTTCCGCGAAGTCGTTGGCAAACGCCGCAAGGCCAACCTTCTCCAGCAGTCGGTAGCTGTGCAGGAGGATCTCCCGCTCTTCACGACGTGCGCGGGGGGGCCGGAAGATTGCCCCCAGAATAAAGGTTTTCGTGCGACAATGACGGCCTATCATCACATTTTCCAGCACGGTCATTTTGGGGAAAAGGCGAATGTTCTGGAAGGTCCGCGAGAGCCCTTTGCCAGTAACTATATTGGGCTTTAGCCCCTTGATACTGACCGGTTTCTCGCCCTTTCCGGGGGTGAGAAAAACATCTCCGGCGGTCGGTTTATATATTCCGGTTACACAATTAAAAAAGGTGGTTTTCCCCGCACCATTCGGACCAATGAGGGCGGCAATTTCACCACTGTGAACGGTGATGTCCAATTTGTTCAAAGCGCGGATACCTCCAAAATCCATGGTGAGGTTCTGCACCTGCAGGATTGGTTCACTCATGCCCCGCCCTCCTTCTCTTCAGCCTTGATACTGTCAATATCATATTTTCGTCGCACCACTGAGATCAGCCCCTGCGGACGGAAAATCATCATTAAAACCAGGATGGCTCCAAAAAAGAGCATACGGTACTGACTGAGCTCGCGCAGGTATTCTGGCAGTAGAATGAGAATCAGCGCACCGAGGATAACCCCGACGATGGATCCCATGCCGCCGAGGACGACGATGGAGAGGATCATGGCTGATTCCAGAAAGGAGAAACTGACCGGATAGACCGAACGATTCTGTGCAGCAAAAACAACGCCGGCGATACCTGCCCAGAAAGCTCCGAGAGAAAAAGCGGCAAGTTTCGTTCGCCGTTTGTCTATGCCCATGGCCTGACAGGCGATTTCATCCTCGCGCAGGGCCAGCCAGGCACGGCCGAGGCGGGAGTCCTGCAGTCGGTTAACCACAAAGATGGTAATAACCACAAAGAGCACCATCAGGTAATAGAGATAGAGAATCTTCTGGGAAGGTGTGAGACCCAGACCGAAAAAGGTGGGACCGGGAATGTTAACAATCCCGGCAACACCGTGGGTAAGTTCGATCCAGTTTTCAAGGATCACCCGAATGATTTCACCAAAACCGAGGGTAACGATGGCAAGGTAGTCACCGCGCAGGCGCAGAATGGGAAAGCCCAGAAGCAGACCAAAGATTCCAGCAAAAATCCCGCCGAGGGGCAGTGCCATCCAGAAATTAATGCCGTAGTGAAGGTTAAGCAGTGCATAGGTGTAGGCACCGACGGCATAAAAGGCAACAAAGCCGAGGTCCAGCAGCCCGGCCATACCGACGACGATATTGAGACCGAGTCCGAGCATAATGTAGAGGAATGCCATGATCATGATATTGATCTGGTATTCATTGACGACCTGCGGATAGATAATCGTCAGGGTCAACACCACAGCACAGAGGATGGCACGCTGTCTCGGGTTGGTAATGACACGATTGATCAGGGAATCCCGGTGTGCCGTTTTTTCCACAATTTTATGGGGAGGCGTACCCATGAGATGATGCCAGAGGCGGATCATCCCCGCCTGCAGGTAGAGATAGAGATGCCAGAGGTGCGGAAGGCTCTGCAGCACGACAGTGCCGAGGCCCACCCACATTACATTCTTTAGTCGCCATAGAATATTATCGCTGAGTGGATCAACCCTCATCCCCAGAATCGGCAGGGTTAGGATCATGAACCAGCCGGAGACGAGCAGAATACGTCTGATATCTTTTGCTGTAATCATCTCTTCCTCTTCATACTTTCTCAGTCTCAGCACGGCCAAGGAGGCCAGCAGGACGGAAGATTAAAATCAGCACCAACAGCGAGAAGGCAAAAACATCTTCGTAGGCGCTGGAGAAATAGCCGGTGGCAAAGCTCTCTGCCATACCGAGAACAAGCCCGCCGAGAACTGCTCCGGGAATGGAGCCGATTCCGCCGAGAACTGCGGCTGTAAAAGCTTTGATTCCGGCAATAAAACCAATGTAGTAGTGAATGGAACCGGTATGCGAAGAGATGAGTATCCCGCCAACTGCCGCCAGTGCCGAGCCAATGATAAAGGTGGCGGAAATGATTTGATTGACGTTGATTCCCACCAGCTCCGCCATGGTGCGGTCCTGGGCAGTGGCGCGCATGGCCTTGCCTGTACGGGTGAATTTTATGATCCAGGTGAGAATGAGCATGACGATAACGGTCGTCACCCAGATGACAAAGTCGGAACTGGAAAATGTGGAAGCAAAGGGCTCAAGAAAATCAAACTCAGGAATAACCTCGGGAAATCCAAGGTATTTTTCCGTCTGCCCGAGCATGACGTAGTTTTGCAGGAAGACCGACATGCCGATTGCCGAAATAAGCGGAGAGAGACGCGGTGCGTTGCGCAGCGGCTTATAGGCGATCTTCTCCACCGTATAACCGTACCCCCCCGCCCAAAAGATTGACGCTGCGGTAGCGATACAGATCATTGCCCACATTGGCAGACCAAGGACGGTGAGCAGTGAGGATGCAAGAAAGAAGACAAAAGCCCCGATCATATAAATCTCACCGTGGGCAAAGTTGATCAGCCCGACAATCCCGTACACCATTGTGTAGCCGAGGGCGATCAGAGCGTAGATAGACCCTTTGGTCAATCCGCTGGCAAACAGTTCTATAAAATATTGAGAGTCGAAATGCATGGCGCCTGATTGGAAAAAGGAAAGCCTGAGCCGGGAATCCCTGACTCAGGCTTGAGAAACAGCGTGTTCCGACAGGTTATTTCTGTTCTACAAATTTACCATCAACAACCTTTGAAACAGCATACCCGATTCCGGTTGCATCGCCAACCTCATCGAAGCTGACATTTCCCATGGGAGTAGCAACGACCTCAGATCGCAGAGCCTTTGCCACTGCGGAAAGCTCGGTGGAATCAGCCTTGTCGATGGCATTGACGAGGACAATCATGGCGGTGTAGGCGTTGAGATAAAATTCACCAGGCTCAGAGCCGAATTTCTTTTTATGCTCTTCTATCGCCTTAATGGCCAGAGGATTGGAGGTGGTGTCTTTTGAGCTGGAGGCATACACGCCTTCGGCATATTTTTTCGCAACGTCAATGAAAGTTTGTACACGGATACCATCATCTGAAACAAAATACGTCTTCATCCGTTTCTTGCGCATGGTAGTGACTATCTTGGAAGCTTCTGGATGATATCCACCATAAAGCACAACATCAGCCTGGGACCGTTTTATCTTCTGTACAATAGCAGAGTAATCAACTGCACCCTGGGTAATACCCTCTTCAAGAACGATTTTGGCGCGCCCGTCTTTTTCAAATTGCTCTTTGGCAAAGTGGATAAAACTTTTACCGTAGTCGCCTTTATCGTCAAGAAGAGCAATTTTTTTTGCCCCGAGTGTATCAAGGATAAAATCAACATCAACCTGAGCCTGGGCATCATCGGGAGCAACTGTACGGAAGAAATTGGGGTATTCTTTATCCTTGGTGAGCCCCGGAGTGGTTGCTGAAGGAGAAATGACAAGGATTGATTTTTCTTTGTAGAGAGGCATCACGGCGGAAGTTGGTCCAGAGCAGGTATGCCCTATAACAGCATCCACACCGTCCGAAATCAATTTTTTCGCACTGTTGACGGCGATTTCCGGCTTACAGAGATCATCTTCAGAAAGGACTTCAATTTTTTTGCCGTGGATGCCGCCTTTAGCATTTACCTGTTCTGCGATAATTTGCACTGCTTTGAGGGTAGGCAGTCCGTAGGAGGCAAGCTGTCCGCTGTGAGCTCCAGCGACGCCGATCTTGATGGTATCGCCCGCAGATGCAGCCGCTGGCGCAAAAGCAAAGAGGCAACAGGCTGCCATAAAAAATGCAGAATTACGAAGTGGGAACTTCATGGAAATGCTCCTTTTTTTGGGGTTTTGAGTGCCTCGCGTTGCGATTACCCGCCCATCTGTCTCCCTCGGAATCAGACGGCAGAGTGTACACTCGATATGATACTGACAGGATGTTGTTTTAATTCGAAAAATATTTCTACACCTCACCTCTGCAAGAAGTAACCGGTGCTGGTACAATGGCATAATTATAACGTAGATCTCCGTGTAAATATATCTCAAAGTTGACATATTTGCATAATTTTCTGTTTTTTTTATCCTTTATACAAATGAAAACCAGACTCGACCTCCTTTTTCTCCTCGGCCGCCCCCTGGGCCCTGTTTACGGTATGGTGATGAACATCCGTGCCCTCTTTTACCGTCACGGTATTTTTACGGTACATCACATGGGAGCGCCGGTAATTTCCGTAGGCAATCTCGTGCTTGGCGGGACCGGTAAATCTCCCATGGTGCGGCACCTGGCCCGGCTGTTGCAATCTTCCGGATTTCAGCCAGCGGTAATCAGCCGAGGTTACGGTGGGACGGCCAGTGAGGCTGTCAATATCGTTTCCGATGGCGGCAAACTCCTGCTCAATGCTGCGCAGGCTGGCGACGAACCCTTCATGCTGGCGAAATCCCTGCCGGGTGTTTCGATAGTGACCGGGAGCAAGCGGCGTTTTCCCGCAGCCTGGGCCGAGAAAGAACAGGGGGCGGATTGCCTTGTGCTTGATGATGCCTTTCAACACATGGCCGTTGCACGGGACATCAACATCGTCCTTTTTGATTCCACAGCCCTGACAGGCAACGGCCGCATCTTTCCTGCAGGTCCTCTGCGGGAACCATCCTCAGCCCTCAGGCGGGCAAATTGCTTTGTTCTGACCGGAACAACCGATGCAAATGCAGAACAGGCTGCGAAGTTTGCCGCCAGACTCAGGGAGCGGTTTCCTGAAAAACAGGTCTTCCTGGCCAGGCGAAAACAGTATCGACTCTATTCTGAGACGGGCGAGGTCGTCTCGTGTGACGGCTTACCGGCAGCATCAGCTTTTTGCGGAATAGCGCATCCAGAGCGATTTGAACAGAGTTTGAAGGAGCTCGGGATTTCACTTAAGATGTTTACAGCCCTGCCAGACCACTTCACCTATACTCAGAACAGTTTGCAGAAGTTCTGTAAGGAGGCAGGCGAAGCCGGTGCGGAAGTACTGATAACGACAGAAAAAGATATCGTAAAAGCAGGTGAACTGGAAAGTTCACTGCCCATTTTAACCGCCCGATTTGAAGTCGCTCTACCGAAAGAGTTTGACCGTTATATACTGGAAAGGCTTCAGAAAAAGTGAGTGGCTGTGTGGCGGGCATTGCCAACAGGCCTGTTGCGTGAAAAAGCACACACCTGCCAGCCGCGATATGTGGCTTTTATCCCATAGCTTCATTGTTGTATTTTTTTGACCGGTACAAAAAATAAAACTTTTTCCTCGATATTTCATCATGATACATTGAATTATTCTTCGGATACTGTTTCAGGTATATTTTTTGCTTGTACAAGGTGCAGGATAAAACAATTTTCTTTGAAAGGTAAAATTATGAAATATACAATGGATCCTCACCAGTACACACTCAAGAAAACGGTAGACTGTCATGGCATTGGCCTGCACTCCGGGCGTGACATCTCCCTGAGGATTAAACCAGCCGCAGCCGATACCGGGATACGTTTCTTCCGCAGTGATCTCCCAGGTCAGGCGCCTGTTTACGCACATATGAACCGGGTAGTTGACACAAATCTGGCGACGACCATCGGCAACCAATATTTTCGGATCTCCACGACGGAACATCTTATGGCAGCTCTTCGTGCCAGCGGAATTGACAATGCCGATATCGCAGTAAATGCTCCGGAGATTCCGATCATGGATGGCTCTGCGGCACCTTTTGTTGAAGCACTTAAGCGGGCGGGGACGAAACAGCAGAATCGCTGTCGCCGTGTCCTGAAAATTACCCGTCCCATCTCCTATACCGATGGCGACAAACACATCACCATCTCTCCTTACGATGGCTTTAAGGTAAGCGGCGAGATTGCCTTCGATGCTGAGATAATCAAACATCAGAAATACACCTTTGATCTTAACAGCGGTCATTTTGATGCAGATATTGCCCGTGCACGGACCTTCGGTTATGTAGAAGAAGTTGAACAGCTTTGGGCGAACGGCCTTGCACAGGGTGGTAATCTGGCAAACGTTATTGCAATTCACTGGGATCGCAAGTCTATTCTTAATGAAGACGGCCTGCGCTACAAAGATGAATTTGTCCGCCACAAAATTCTTGACCTCATTGGCGACATTGCACTGCTCGGAATTCCTGTTCTCGGCCACATTGAGGCATATAAAGTTGGTCACACCCAGCATCTTGGTTTGATGAAAGCCATTGAAGAAGCCGAAGATTGCTGGGAAGTTGTTGAACTGAAGATCAACGGAGGCCAATCTGTTCTCAGCCGCATGGCTGCAAGTACCAGAGCAATCGGCACGACCATGCTCCCCTTTTTCCACACTGAAGAGGAACCGACAGCCCTTGCAGCCTGAAGGTGCCCGCAATAATATATAAAAAAGAGGCCGTATCGCTTTAAAGCGATACGGCCTCTTTTTTATTCTTTACGCTACAGAACCATCAGGTCTGCCCTGAGATATGATACGGATTCAGGCTGAGATGGCAACAACTGCCTTTTTGATTTTCTCAAAATGAGCATCGTCCATTTTGACGTTGATGGGATAGCAGAGAGTCCGTGTCAGGATTGCCGCTGTCTTCGGCAAGACATTCTCATCATAATGAATCCGCCTGCGACCATCGACATCGGCAAAGGGATACCCCGACCGGGTTACAGTCTTCTCACCCAGCAGATGCTCCCAGTGGGTGTAATAGTGCCAGCTGTTTTCGCTGAAATTTACCGCGCCGCATTCGTGTACGCGTAAAACTTCATTCACCCTGCGGGACTCATCTGCATTCGGCAGAAGAAAGGCAACAAAGGAAGCATTGTCTCCGGATTCATCCAGAATGGTGCGAAAACTTACTCCAGGAATGTCAGAAAGGATTTTTTTCAAGCGGGCTTTATTTGTGCGTTGAATGGCGATGAGTGAATCAAGCTTTTCCATTTGCCCAAGTCCAATTGCCCCCTGGAGTTCCATCATGCGGTAGTTGGATCCAAAAAAGCGACGTCCATCAGCCCCGCGTCCTCCCGGATTCTCAGCATGGTCATGGCCATGGTCATGATACTCACTCATCTTTCTCCACAGGTCTGCATTCCGGGTGATTATCATCCCCCCTTCGCCAGTGGTAAGAGTCTTTACGGAATCAAAGGAAAACGTGCCGCAGGCTCCGAAACTGCCGAGATGCCTTCCGTTAAGACGGGCACCAGTGGCCTGGGCAGTATCTTCGAGTATGGGAATGTCGTACTTTTCACCGATGGCAACGATCTTCTCAATCCTGGCCGGAGCACCCATCATGTGAACGGGAATAATGCATTTTGTCTTGTCAGTGATTTTATTTTCGATATCGTCGGGGTCAAGATTAAGGGTATCATCAATTTCAGCAAAAACAGGAGTGGCTCCAATCTCAAGGATTGCTTCCCAGGTTGCAACAAAAGTAAATCCCTGGGTAATAACCTCATCACCGGGGCCAATTCCGAGGGCAATGAGTGCAACCTTCAACGCAGCGGACCCTGAAGTAACTGCCTGTGCGTGGGTGGTACTGGTATAGGCCGCGAATTTCTCTTCAAATTCACGAACCTTATGGATTCCCTTGCGTTGTTCTCCAAACTCATAGCGGAAAAGCACGCCGGTATCAAGAACCTCATTGATATGACGTCGTTCTTCTTCCCCAAAAATCTCATAACCCGGCATACTGCCTCCCCTGCGTAATTGCAGTTTTGTTTATTATTTTGCAATAACCGCTTTTATCTGCTCTATTCTGGACTGCATAAGCTGTTTGTTCTGAGCCATGTTCGGGTCATCACCGGCAGTTACCACATAATCGTTGTAAATCGCGAGAGCCCGTTCAGTCTGGCTCTGTTCTTCAAGAATTCGTCCCTCGCCGTAGAAACCGATAAATTCATATCCAACGATATTCTGCAGATTATGATAGAGAGCGGTTGCTCCGGTATAGTCTTTTGCCCCTTCAAGTGCCTGTGCCTCCCCATAGAGAAGCAACCCGTAGAGCGGGTCACTCTCAGAAATTTCGCCTCGGATTGCGCCAAAACGATCTGCCGCATCCTTGAACTTTTCCTGAGTCATTGCAAAGCGGGCCAGTTCTACTTTCGCCCAGGTGGCTGCAGTGGTAGAACCATACTCTTCAATTATTTTCTCAAGGGATGCCTTGCGTTGATCCTGAGGTTCACTTATTGCTGCTGCAAAAGTGGAGGCCGCATGCTGGATTTTTTTCTGATGCGAAGATCGCCAGAGTGAAAAAGAGACGACGAAGATTACCAGCAGAATAAGCAGCCATGTAATTATTCTGGCGTTACGACTGATATTTTGAATCACCGGTTGCGGGACGTTAATATGCTCAAGAACAGCTTCAACCTTATCAACAGTTGATTCGGGACCAAGACGCTTATTGTACGCACTCTCGATTGACATGCGATACTCCTCCTTTTATTGTGAATGGCCTGCAGTGCAGTTGTCTGCGGACAGAAAATATTTCCAACACCAGTGTACGGATTCAACAGGGTTTTCAATATAAACGATTGCCCTTTTGCTGTCATTGGGAAACCGGCCAGAATCCAACTTTTACCAGCAATACAATATGTCTTCACCTTTATCTGATACAATCCTGACCGTCGGAGAATTTACAAGTAATCTCAAAGAGATACTGGAAAGTTGCTTCCGTTTTATTCATATTTCCGGGGAAATTTCCAACCTGCGCACTCCCCTTTCCGGTCACTCTTACTTCACTTTAAAGGATTCCGAAGCACAACTGCAGGCAGTTCTGTTCAAACGCCAGAAACGTTTTGTTGATATACAACTGGAAAATGGTCAGAAGGTGATCTGTTTTGGTCGGATATCTGTCTATGAACCACGAGGAAACTATCAACTGATTGTTGACAGTGTTGAAGTGAACGGTTCTGGCCAACTTCAGCAAGACTTTGAAAGACTGAAGAAAAAGCTCTTCTCCAGAGGATATTTTGATGAAGCTCGCAAAATCAAAATACCAGTCGCACCACAAAAAATAGCAGTAATAAGTTCTCCTTCTGGAGCTGCTTTTATCGATTTTTTAAAAACGATCCGCTTGCGGGGAACATCGGCTCATATCGAACTTCTCCCCGTCCCCGTCCAGGGAGATGAGGCTGCAGGAAAAATCGCCGCTGCAATCAACACCTTGAACACGTTGAACAGGCATGATGTCATTGTTCTGATCCGGGGTGGTGGCTCACTGGAGGATCTATGGGCCTTTAATGAAGAAGTTGTAGCGGATGCCATTTTCAATACGCGGCTGCCTGTCGTTACCGGTATTGGCCATGAAATCGATTTTACCATTGCAGATTTCTGCGCTGACTGGCGATGTTCAACCCCGACTGCTGCGGCAGAGTTGCTTACCCCGGACAGCAGGCACAGCAAAGAACGTTTGAGAACATGCAAAGTAAGACTTTGTAATCGCATCAATGAACAGCTGAACTCCGCGACGCAAAACTTAAAACTTCAGATCCGCGATCTTCACCGTTTTACCTATGCTGTTGATGAATGTTCACATCGGCTGGAGATGAGCCATGCACTGTTGACTCAGGCTATTGATACAGTGATCAGTGAAAGAGAAGACCAACATGTGGAGCTTCATCATCGCCTCATGTTAAGTGCCCCCCTCAATCGTATTGAGAAAAAACACAATAATCTTGCCGCAACCCTTGGTAAAATGTTCACGGCAATGGATCACCAGATTTCTTCCAGAGAAAAAGAGATTGCCGGAACGGCAGCTCTTTTAAATGGCGTCAGCCCGCTGGCAACTCTTTTGCGTGGTTATTCCATCACACGAACCATGCCGAAAAAAGGTGAACAAGAGATTATTCGAAACAGCACCTCAGTTCAATGCGGTGAGCAGATTGAAGTTTTGTTACACGAGGGACGGCTTGAGTGTGAAGTGAAGAAAATTGAATAAGACCTGGCGTCTGTGGTTCTGAGGTAAAAAGCAGCAAGAAGTTTCTTTAAAATAACAATGGCCATCTCCTTTAAAGAAGATGGCCATTGTTATTTTTTGTCCAGCGTATGTATCAGAAAACCTTACATGTTGTCGCCAGATGCAGCTCCCTGCATTTTAACTTCAACTTTCTCAGTAAGACTTGCATAATATTTTTTGAGGTGAACGAGAACTTCTTCACGCCCAAAGTGATCCGGAACTGGTCCACCTTCAGAAAGAGCTTTCCGCAGTTTGGTCCCAGAAAGAATAACACGGCTTTCTTTTTTATGCGGGCAGGTACGCAGAGAAGCCATACCATCACATTCGGTGCAGTAGAAAGTCCAGTCAATTTTCATCGGTTTGCACAACAGGTCTTTTGCCGGATCACCTGTGAAGGGAATGCGGTCAAAGATTTCTTGTGCTTCAAAGAGACCATAGAAGTCACCAACACCTGCATGGTCACGTCCAATCAGCATGTTGTTTACGCCATAGTTTTGACGGAAGGTTGCATGGAGAAGGGCTTCGCGGGGACCGGCATAACGCATGTCAAGAGGATAACCAGCGTTGATAACATTCTCTTTCACAAAATATTTATCAATCAGGATGTCGATTGCTTCAACCCGAACGTGAGCAGGAATGTCACCAGGTTTCAGATTTCCAATAAGTGAGTGAATGAGAACACCGTCGCATACTTCAACTGCAATTTTGGCGAGGTATTCATGGGAACGATGCATCGGGTTTCTAAGTTGAAGGGCAGCAACATTTGCCCAACCGCGATCATCAAACATTTTGCGGGTTTCTGCAGGTTTGAGATATACTCCCGGGTATTCTGCGGGGTATTCACCCTCGGAAAGGACTTTGACAGGACCGCCAAGGTTAAATTCTTTCTGAGCCATTACCATCTTGACGCCTGGATGATCTTCCATGGCGACTTTCCAGAATTTACCATCTACAGAGTCTTCTCCGTGACCCATGAAGACCTTTTCGCATTCCCACTTTTTATCAGTATCGGTCATCTCGTACTTTTCTTCTACGAGCATGGTAGCAAAGACTTTACCTTTTCTAACGAGGGCAACCTCTTGACCTTCTTTTACTTTAGCGGCATCGCCTGAGGTGATATCAAGAGTAATGGGCACAGGCCAGAAGGTACCGTCAGCAAGTTGAAACTTTTCGCAGACGTTTTTCCAGTCGGCTTTTTTCATGAATCCGGCAAGCGGGGAAAATCCACCGATTCCCAGCATGATAAGGTCACCCTTGGCCCGAGCTGAGATCTCAATTTGTTGAAGACCAGCTGCTTTTGATTTCTCAGCTTCAAGCTCAGAACCTTCAAGCAACGCACATACCAGACCTTTTCCGCCATGGGGGGCAACTAACTTTGACATGATTTCCTCTCAATAAAGGTTAAAAATTAGCAGTTACGATACCTTTTACCGCCTCTGCAAACTGAATGACCGTTCATTATGAAATATCTATTATCTTGCATGAGGAAAGTCAAGGGAAAAGGCAAAAGGTGTTGTTTTTTACGAAGAGGAAGATGGCTGTATTTTTATCTGCTTTTCTCTACACGCACCCTGCCGAGGCAGTTGATCACGACTTTTCCCTCTTCTTTACCGCTCCACAGGACCCGGATGGTACCACCGAACATTCCGAGTCGATTTCTGTAAACCAGCCTGTTGTCGGGGAAATTGGTTGTAAACGTAAGGAGAGACTGGTTGTCGGGATTCGGAGATGAGCCCTGCAACAAATCAGTTGAGAGGAAACCTGTCTGCTTTTCGTTCGGCTGCTGGACACCGTCTTTTGCCGTACCACCGCCGTTTCCATTGTCTTGAAAGACGGTTATTTGATCAAGATCTCCATCTGTTTTTCCTGCGCTGTTGGAAAAAAGAACGACGGTATTCGAATTAATTTTAAAGGCATCCAGACGGGCGTTCATCAGAAGCATTACGGTGTTACGGATAACAGCATTAACTTTTCGCGCATGGGAGAACCTGATCATCTCCGGGCCGGCAAATGCTGTCATCACAAGTAAGAGAGCCACGACAACCATAACTTCAACCAGGCTCAGGCCATTTTTGTTCAACAGACTTTCTGATATCCTTTTCAATGAATTTTTCATAAACGTCTACCTGGTAAATGAGATGATAAACAACAACATTTATTGGTCGGACTTATTTTCAGCAGACACCTTTAAACAAGAGGTCTCTTCTCCAAATTTTCTTAAGGGAACCCTTAACAAGAACGTCTTGCAGACCTCAGAACTCGATTCCTTTCTGAGCTTTTATTCCTGATTTGAAGGCATGCTTTTCTGCTTTTATAACAGAGACGGTATCGGCAATCTCGGTTATCTCGGGAGCAGCATTTCTACCAGTAATAATGATTGATAATCTTTCGGGTTTGTGTTGCAGAAGAGAAACAATTTTTTCTACATTGAGGAAATTATAGTGAGGCAGATAGGTCAATTCATCAAGGATAATAAGATCGTATTTGTCGCTGCTGACCTTCTCTTCAGCAAGTGCAAAACCAGTTTTTGCAACTTCTCTGTCTTCTTCAATATTTTCTTTATTAAAGACAAACCCCTTGCCGCAAATATGCCATTCAAGGTTATCAATCTTCGAGGCCATCAGCCGCTCCCCAAAATTCCCCTGTCCCTTGAGAAATTGAATTACACACACCTTCATTCCATAGCCGAGAGCACGAAATGCGGTGCCAAGAGCCGCTGTAGTTTTCCCCTTACCGTCACCAGTGTTAACGATAATACGCCCTTTGATAGCCATATGGGAGTCTCCTTGTGATATTATTCATAGCGAAACAATAAAAGGATAACAACTTTTCATTAAAATTGCAAAAAAGAAGGAAAAATCAGCGGGAGAGGTAGTTGCAATAAGTAGATTTCAATGCTGAAGAAAAATCAAACCGGGGTTTCCAGCCCATCTGACTGAGCCGGGAAATATCAAGAAGTTTCTGTGGAGTGCCATCGGGGTAACTCGAGTTAAAGCGAATTTCTCCTTCATAGCCAACGGTTTCCGCTACAAGCCTGGCCGTATCGCGAATTGTCATGTCTTTGCCCGTGCCAATGTTTACGAACGACGGACGGGGGAATTTGAAAAACGAGGGGTCCTGCTCCATAACATGGAGACAGGCGGACGCCATATCATCCACATGGAGGAACTCTCTTCTCGGAGAACCGGTACCCCAGAGTTCAACAAAAATTTCTGCATTGGAATTCAGATTTTTTTCTGAAGAATTGTAACCGATTGAGGCTGCAATATTCTCGGGAATCTCACCATATTTATCTTCATCTGCTGAAATTGCTGCAACGTCACCCTGCACCGCCAGTTTGGCAAGATGGCATTTGCGAAGCATTGCCGGGATGACGTGGCTGTTCTTCAAGTGGTAGTTATCGCCTGGGCCAAAAAGATTGGTGGGCATTACACTGCGGTAATTCGTGTCATACTGCCGGTTGTACGATTCACAGATTTTAATACCGGCGATCTTGGCGATTGCGTAGGCCTCATTGGTAGGCTCAAGAAGACCTGTGAGCAAACTTTCTTCGTGCAAAGGCTGGGAGGCAAATTTGGGATAGATACAAGAACTTCCGAGGAAAAGAATCTCTTTCACACCACACTGCCAGGCCTGATGAATTACGTTGCACTCCATCATCAGATTTTCATAGATAAAATTGGCGGGGTACGTGCTGTTGGCGAGAATTCCACCAACTTTTGCTGCTGCAAGAACGACGATGTCAGGACGTTCCTTCTTGAAAAAGTGCGTGGTCTGCTGCTGATCAAGCAGGTTGAGTTCATGGTGACTTCGGGTGACAATATTGTTTATCCCCCGCGTTTTAAGTTGTCGAACAATGGCTCCGCCAACCATTCCCCGATGACCAGCTACGTATATCTTTTGGTTGGAATCAATCATGAGAATAACTCTTATTCATTGTGATCAAGGATTGTATAACCTTCACTTCTGCACAGATCATCGCGTTTGGCCTCTTCATAATCGTAACGTACCATTTCTGTAACAAGTTGAGAAAAAGACGTTTCAGGCGTCCAATGCAATTTTTCCCTTGCCTTGGAAGGATCTCCCAATAAGGTTTCAACCTCAGTGGGCCGAAAGTACCGGGGATCAACACGGACAATAACGTCACCCGGAGTCAGATTGCTCGAAGGAGGAAGCGAACCAGAAATGGTATCAACGACTCCAATTTCTTCTTTTCCCTTTCCTTTCCATTTTAGTATTACCCCAAATTCAGCGGCAGCTGCATTGACAAATTCACGCACAGAATGTTGCTTTCCTGTGGCAATGACAAAATCCTCGGGAGCATTCTGCTGGAGCATTAACCACTGCATGACCACATAATCACGGGCATGTCCCCAGTCCCGGCGGGCATTAAGATTCCCGAGATACATGCAGTCCTGCAAGCCAAGAACCATACGTGCAACAGCTCTGGTAATCTTACGGGTAACAAAGGTTTCTCCACGTCTTGGAGATTCGTGGTTGAAGAGAATTCCGTTACAGGCGTAAACACCGTATGCTTCGCGGTAATTGACAACAATCCAGTATGCATACATTTTTGAGACGGCATACGGAGAACGCGGGTAGAAAGGCGTTGTCTCCTTTTGTGGGACCTCCTGGACTTTACCGAAAAGTTCAGAGGTTGACGCCTGATAAAATTTCGTCTTTTGGGTCAGGCCCAGAATGCGTATTGCTTCAAGCAGACGTAATGTTCCGAGAGCATCAGAGTTCGCCGTATATTCTGGTTCTTCAAACGAAACAGCTACATGGGACTGCGCTGCGAGATTGTAAATCTCATCCGGTTGAATTTTTCCTATTATATGGATAAGGCTTGAAGAATCAGTCAAGTCTCCGTAGTGAAGGATAAAATTTCGGTTAGAGACATGCGGATCTTGATAAATATGGTCAATGCGGCTGGTATTAAACGATGAAGAACGTCGTTTGATGCCATGGACCTCGTAGCCTTTTTGCAACAGAAGCTCAGCGAGGTAGGAACCATCCTGTCCCGTAATCCCGGTAATAAGTGCTTTGCGCAACATATGTTTATCCTTCTCTCAGTGAGCGTCCACGACCAATACCATAATAGGCAAGGCCCTTACTTTCTATGCGGGAAGGCTCGTACAGATTTCGTCCATCAAAAATAACTTTATCGTTGAGTTCACTGACAAGAAGTTCAAAATCCGGTACACGGAAGGATTTCCATTCAGTCACAATGAACAGACCATCAGCCCCATGAAGAGCACCCTCCTTTGTTCCCATAAGAGTTAAATCATCTCGGGAACCAAATATTCTCTGGGCTTCTTCCATTGCTTCGGGATCGTAGGCCTGAACCTTTGCCCCGGCTTTCCAGAGGAATTCAAGGAGTACGCGGCTGGATGCCTCCCGCATGTCATCAGTATTGGGTTTGAAAGCAAGCCCCCACACCGCAAATTTCTTGCCTTTGAGGTCACCTTTATAATGCTTCAGAGCATGATCAAATAAAATCTTTTTCTGACAATGATTAACTTCTTCAACGGCCTTCAGTATTCTTGCTTCATAACCAATTTTTTCAGCAGAACGCTGGAGGGCCTGAACATCTTTTGGAAAACAGGAACCACCATAACCACATCCGGGATATATGAAATGATAGCCAATTCGAGAATCAGACCCGATCCCTTTACGCACCTGCTCAATATCAACGCCGAGACGTTCAGCCAGACCGGACATTTCATTCATAAAAGAAATTTTTGTGGCAAGCATGCAGTTAGCGGCATATTTAGTGAATTCTGCACTTCGGACATCCATAACAATAATTTTGTCATGATTCCTGCTGAAAGGTTCATATAATTCACGCATCTTTGCTTCAGCATTTTTATCAGAAGTCCCTATGATAATTCGTTCCGGCCTCATACAGTCCTCAAGAGCGGACCCTTCCTTGAGGAATTCGGGGTTTGACACAACATGAAAATCGATATTGGTGTGGCGTTCTTTTAATACTCCTTTCATGTGAGCAGCAACCCTGTCAGCGGTTCCAACGGGTACAGTAGACTTATCAATAATGATTTTAGAAGTTGTCATTAAAGAAGCAATTTTACCCGCCACTGCGAGGACATATTGGAGGTCTGCACTGCCATCTTCATCAGGCGGAGTGCCAACAGCGATAAATTGCAATTCTCCGAAATCGACCCCTTTCCGGGCATCTGTTGTGAAAATCATTCTCTTTTTTTCACAGTTTTGAATAACGAGTTCTGAGAGTCCCGGTTCATAAATCGGAATTTGTCCACTACTCAGGTTCTCAATCTTTTTTTCGTCAATATCAACACAACAAACCTGATGCCCGACATCAGCAAGGACTGCCGCCTGAACAAGCCCTACATAGCCGACACCAAATACAGTAACATTCATAAATACACCTTAAACTTGTTTCAAAGAATTTTTTTAATATATTCTCTCAGTTGAGGCCCAATTTCAGGGCGTTCCAAAGCAAAGGCAAGATTGGCCATTTGAAAACCGGCTTTGTCACCACAATCAAATCGTGTCCCCTCAAACTTGAAACCAAACAAAGGTTGTTCTTTAAGCAACTCAACCATGGCATCTGTAACCTGAATCTCATTCCCTGCACCACGCTTGTGGCTCCCGAGAAAGTCAAAGATACGAGGGGTAAAAATATAACGACCGATGGCTGCAATATTGGAAGGTGCACTCTCGGGAGTGGGCTTCTCAACCATACCCGTAACACGAATAATCCCATCGCAATCCTCTTTTCCGGATAAGATTCCGTATTTATTGGTATCTTCTTGCGGAATTTCAATCGCAGCGACCATGGATGCTCTGAGTCTGTCGAACATTTTTATCATTTGATACAAGACAGGCGTTTCGCTCTGGATAAGGTCATCGGCAAGGAGAACAGCAAAGGGCTCATCACCTACAATGTCTCGAGCACACCAGATGGCGTGTCCAAGTCCAAGGGGTTCACTTTGTCTCGTATAAATAATTGTCCCGGATTTAGGGACAAGTGACTCAATAGTTTTGAGAAGATTTGTTTTATCTCTCTTTCGTAACGTATCTTCCAGTTCGTACTGACGATCAAAATGATTCTCAAGAGGAGTTTTTCCACTCCCGGTAACAAATATTATCTGTTCAATACCAGAGGCGAGAGCCTCTTCAACAGCGTATTGAATAAGAGGCTTATCGACAACGGGGAGCATCTCTTTAGGCATTGCCTTGGTTGCAGGTAAAAATCTTGTTCCTAATCCAGCTACAGGGAAAACAGCTTTTTTAATTTTCATTTCCAGACTCATTCAAAAGTTAGCGATTACAAAATTTTTCAGTTGGCAAAATAATGGCAGGTAAAAGCAAAAATCACAACACCTGATTGTCAGAACCTTTTGAACGTAAACAATAAAGAAGCTGACTTTGCAGCGGAGGTGTGTCCATATCAAACAGTAAAACACTTAATATAGAGCATTGGCCAAATCTTTGAAAGTGAGGAAATGATTTAACAGGACAGATTTACCCGTTTCTTTGAGCAACGTGGAGCAGACAAAAAAAAGAGTCCCGTAAGGAAAAACCTTACGGGACTCTATCGTAAAAAAATGGCGACGACCTACTCTCCCACATAGTCACCCATGCAGTACCATCGGCGCAGAGAAGCTTAACTTCCG
>JALNVI010000042.1 GCA_023231425.1 Desulforhopalus sp.
CTCGACGTCTCGTTCCTCGCTTTGTCGGAGGATAAATTCTTGACTGTAACGAAGAATATGGGCGAAAAACTGATTCCTCAATGTCCCCTGTGAGGAGAAGATATGTTACCCGTCGCAGGGCGAGGAAACCCGGCAGTTCCCGTAATGACTGGAGAATGCTGACCTGTGGCCCGTTCCGCATGGTGACATCAACGGCGAAATTGTTGAATATAGTCCCAGGCCTGCAGTCCACCTGTCGCACGGAGCGAAAGGACGAGAAGGGGAGACGAACATCGAATTTTTGCGAAACATGGAGAGCTCCAACGGGCAGACTTTACAGAAAATTTGCCACTGTACTCCACCCTGACTACTTGTCGAAAGATAAAAAAAGCGGTAAATCAAAAGGAGAATAAGTGTTTCTTTGAAAGAAAGAAGAGTTGATGTCCTGATCTTGAGGAATCGCCGGAGAAAAAAAGAATGATACAGAGAGGATTTATATGAACGTGCTGGACAGACTTGGCGAGTGGATAGAGTCTACCGCGATGCATCAACAGCTACAGGCTTTTGATATTTCCGGATTGTTTCACAATCCGTATTTTATTGTCCCTTTCGTAATCTTCCTGTTGTACAGCCTCTGGAAAAAGAATTGGATCAGCCTTTTCCTTACTGCAGTTCTGGGTGGGGTCTGGTATCTCCTCAGCACGCCTTATATGAGCGGTTTTGTTAACGGAATGCAGATTGACCAGTCAAAAATTCTGCCATTGTTCTTTGGTGGTGCTGTGGTCGTGGCGATTATTGTGGTAATCCTTTTCGGACGATCTGAGTAATGGAGACTGATGGATACAATCCTCGAATTTAAAGACGGTATTTTCGTTATCACTGAGACTGATTCCTGCCCCATTTACCTTTCGGGAGAGGAGTTTCATGTCGAAAACGGCCTGTTGCGGTTGCCCTCCGGCAAACAGACCTGCCTGGTTCTTGCTCAGGACATTGTACGGATTTGTTCTACGCAGGATTCCTTTGTGGCCCGGGTTCCAGGACGGAATGAGTCTCCGGTGTTCAACTGCTCCGGCTGTACGAGAGGGCAGATTCATTTCGGTTATCGCAAGATAAGAGGTTTTGTTACTTCACAGATGAAATTGCTTGTCGATGTGCAACAGCACAGTAATTATTTGGAATGTCGATTTTATTGCAGCATGTTGCGCAAGGTTAAGGTCTTCTCTGTTCTCAGTGACCAGGAGTTGCAGAAGATGGCGGGTATGCTGCGTTACAAGAAGGTCCAGGTTGCGGAAACCATTGTAGAGAAGGACCAGCGGGGAATGTTTCTGAATATCCTGCTGTCGGGGAATGCGGAGGTTGTCGATGAGAAGGGCATAGCTCTGGATGAAATAAAAGAGGGTGATGTCTTTGGTGAGATGAGCCTGCTCTCAGGGGATCGTATCAGCCAGACGGTGCGTGCTGCTACTCCCTGTACGGTGGGGATGCTCGAAAAGGATGCCTTCAAGTCACTCCTCAACCGCTACCCGGCTCTGCAGGATTATTTTTATAAACGACTTGTCTCCCGTATCAATGAGGGAAATCGGCGCCGTGGCGTTGAACTCTCCTCGGGGATGGTCGGACAGCTCTCTGACATCTCCCCCGTGGAGCTCTGTCAGATGGTTAACTCCAGTCAGAAGACCGGCCGTCTCAACCTTGATTTCGAGAATTTTAAAGACGGCGACTGCGGGACCATGCTTTTCAATGAGGGGGAACTGGTGGGGGCCAAAATCGGAAGCCTGACAGGAAAGGAGGCCTTCTATCGCATGCTCAATAGTGAGAGCGGCCGCTTTCGTTTTCTCCCCGGGCTCTCCCGTGAGGAGAGTCGCTGCGAGGTGGTCGGCAGCTTTATGGGGTTGCTGATGGAGGGAATGAAATATCTGGACGACTCCATGGAGGGATAATTCCCTTGTCAACTTCTCCGCGATGGTTATCAGTTTTTGAAACGATAACCCGATTTCAACGCAGAGGAGAATATGTCCAGTCGAAGAGATTTGAAAAATGAAGTGGTAGAATTCCTTAAAGGTGACATCAGTGGCGGATTCGGCCCGTTGCTGACCCGTCCTGTCAGGTTCCTGGTTAATCCACTGTTTAGCGCCATCTGTTCCCCGCTGGAGATAGTCCGCTGGCATGCGGTTTCCGCCTTCGGCGCGGTTGTTTCAAAACTTGCTGATGAAAATATCGAAGAAGCACGTGTTGTCATGCGTCGGCTCCTGTGGAGCCTCAATGACGAATCCGGCGGAATCGGCTGGGGCGCACCGGAGGCGATGGGAGAGATCCTTGCGCAGAGTGAGGTGTTGCGTCGCGAGTATCTGCACATGCTTGTCTCCTATATGCAGGAGGATGGCGAAGAATTGTTTCAGGACGGGAACCATCTTGAACTTCCCATGTTGCAGCGCGCGCTGTTATGGGGACTGGGAAGGGTGGCGGAATGCTTTCCCGAGGTAATGCGACAGCGGATTCATCAGCCCGACCTCTTCTTGTATCTCGACTCCCCCGACCGCCAGGTGGCCGCGCTGGCTCTGCATCTCTATAAATTGATCGGGGTGAATCCGGGCGCGAAAATGCTGGCACTCTTTGCCCGTGATGAGACACTGGATATCTACAATGCAGGTGTGATTGAATCCGTGAAGATTGCCACACTGGTGGCAGAAGTTGCAGCGCTGCCAGAGGGTACTTTTTACACGGAATAATGTGTAAATGATTCAAGGTACCCTTGAGGAGATTTTATCATGGAAGGGAAGTGTAACCGCGTTGGATTTCTGCAGCAGCCGGTGGTTTCAGGTGATATCGAGATCAACGTCGCCTCGCTGAAAAAGGTACTGGAGAAAGCGGCTCCTGTTCGGGGGACGCTGCTGGTAATGCCGGAACTGTGGGCGAGTGGATTCTGTCACGAGAGCATGGCCGAGGCGGCGGCGGAGACACCTGCTCTTTTACAGCAGACAGCAGCACTTGCGGCGCGTTATGGCATTGTGCTGGCGGGAACATTTGCGGAGAAGGCTGGAGAAAAATGCTGCAATAATTTCTACCTTTGCAGCGGGGCGGGAGTGGCTGGGCCGTCAAGTAAACAGCATATCTTTCCCGGAGAGGAGCGCTCCTTTATTGATGGGGCGGAGCGGCCACAGCTGATGCAGGCCGGTGGATTGCAGATTGGCGGATTCATCTGTTTTGATCTGCGTTTTCCCGAGGTGGCGCGCGGCCTGGCAGCGCAGGGGGCTGATTTGCTGATCTGTTCGGCGCAGTGGCCGGAGATGCGTATTGACCACTGGCTGGCACTGTTGAAGGCCCGGGCAATTGAAAATCAGATTTTCCTCGTTGCCTGCAACGGTTGTGGTGAGTCGGGCGGGGGGGTGCTGGGGGGCAACTCAGTGGTTATTTCACCCTTTGGAGAGATTCTTGCGCAGGGGGGCGCGGGACAGGAGAGTGCCAGCGTCAGTCTCCTCTGGAGTGAGATGGCTGATATGCGCAGTCGATACACAAGCTGGCGGATCGGATAACAGTCTGGTTGACTGCCTCCCCCGGGGAAAGCTTAGAGAATACTTTTCGGCATCGGTGGAACCCGCCGGCCGCCAAGGCTCAAACCTCCATCCATCTTGACCACCGAACCGGTCATATAGGTGGCCTGCACGGCGAGAAAATAGACGGCGTCCGCCACCTCTTCGGCAAAGGCAGTTCTCCGCAGCAGTACCTCGTTCAATATCTCTTCCTGCTTCTCCTGCCCGAGAGCTGTCCAGCCTCGGGTTCCCTCACCATGACGGCCCTGGGCGAGGCCAAGCATCAGCTCGTTTACGCGAATTCTGGGAGCGGCTTCCCGCGCCCAGGATTCTGTCATGCTGCGGATGGAACGGTTTGCGGCGGAGTATCCGTCACTGTACAGCATGCCGACTGCACCGCTGCGGCCGGTTTCCGCAGCCACTGAGGAGATGTTCACCACTGCGCCCCCCTTGCTTTCAGCTGCCTGCATAAGCGGGAAGCAATGATGGAAAAGGAGCCATTTTGCTTTCATGGTGGTGTTTATCTCCCTGTCCCACTGGTCGCTATTGTGGGGCAGGTCGTAGCTGCCGTGCACCACCGGCATGCCGCCGCGTTCTATATTATTGATAAGAAAGTCGAGGCGGTCATCGGTTTCCTCAATTGCCTTGCGGATGCGCAACACCTCGCTTTCGCACCGCAGGTCGGCGCTGATGGTGGTGAAGCCCCAGCCCTGTTCGTTAAATTCATTCTGCATTTCTTTAATTGATTCGGGCCAGTCAAAGACTGGCAGCAGCAGACGTGCGCCGTTGCGGGCAAATTTACGGGCAATGGCACGGCCGATGGGGCGGGACGCGCCAGGAATAAGGGCAAGTTTGCCTTTTAATTCAAGCATGTTTTTTCAGATATTGAGAAAGGGGAAAATGGTGGTGAGAATTCCCCGCGAAGGCGGGCTGATCTCATTGCGGTCTTTCTTTGCCTCGAGGTCGAAACGTTCGCGGATTTCGTCGTCCATGGAGATGCGGCAGTCTTTGCTGGAAATGATAGCTCCGGTGCCGGAATTGACCAGTCTTGTATTCAAGGTACCCTGATGTAGAGTGTGTGCCCTGTGCGGTTCCAGGTTCCTACGACCACCTGTGTGTTTTCTGCCACGGCGAGCCAGCTGATATCACGGATTAATACGGTGATCTCCTCGCACGATTCAATAAAACAGGCGTTGGTTCGGGATTGCATTAAATGCTCTCCTGCCTGCTGGTTGTTGTGCTGTCGACCTTGCAGAAATAGTATTGCCTGGCGGCGGCACGGGGACTACGTTGGGAATGAGTGGCTTGTCCTCATCAGGGAACATCGAACAACCAGGCTCTTCGGCGCCTTGTGCAATACGGTTCCGGCTGCGGAGAGGGCAGTTATTACCCCCGGCGGCACGCGGGGTCTGTATGCGATGGATCTCGTGGCGCAGGATCTGTACCTTGAATTTGATTTCAAGTGCGGCATCCAGGGGCTTCACCCGTACTGGAAATATTCGCCAGGCGGGCATAAAAGTAAAGAAAAAACTGGAAATTAACTGATATGAGTATTGATTTACACATGCACAGCTGCTGTTCTGATGGCACCTGCACTCCGGAGGAGCTGGTGGGGCTTGCGGCAAAGTTGAAATTGAGCGCCATTGCGCTGACGGATCATGATACCGCTGAAGGGTTTGAACGGGCAGCGACTGTGGGCCGGGAGTATGGGATAGAGGTAATTCCCGGCGTGGAATTGAGCACTCACTGGAAGGGAAAAGATGTGCACCTGCTCGGTTATCTTTTTGACGCAGCCGAGCCTGGCTTTGTGGAGGGGCTTAAGTGGATTCAGGGCGGCCGAGAGACACGTAACGAGGAGATCGCGGTGAAACTGCGTGCCCTGGGTTATGATATCACCCTTGATGAGGTGCGGGAGAATGCGGGGGCGGCGGGAATGGTCGGCCGCCCACATTTTGCAAGGGTGCTGCAGGCCAGGGGTATCGTCTCATCCCTTGAGGAGGCCTTTGCCACCCTGCTCGGCGCAGATAAGCCCGCCTATGTTTCGCGTCGTTCCCTGGGCGTGGCTGAGGCCATCGCCATGATCCACAGGGCTGGCGGCCTCGCAGTGGTCGCCCATCCTTTTACTCTCGGTTATACCCCCCTTGAACTGCACTATGAAGTAGGACTGATGCACGATGTCGGGCTTGACGGTCTTGAGGTTATCTACCCCAAACACTCCCGCCAGTTTCGCAGGCAGCTGCGGCGGCTGGTGAAGGAATTTGATCTTATCGCCACCGGCGGCAGTGATTACCACGGCAATAATCGACCGGGGACCAGCCTTGCAGGTGGGAAAAATATGGTACCGGATGAAGTGCTGGTTAATCTGCGGGAGCGGTGGAAAGTCCGGTTGCAGTGAGCCCTCAGCTTTCCTTCTTCTGTCCCTGCAGCATCTCACGATAGCGGGACCACATCTTCTCAATATCTGCCTGCTGTTTGGACAGTCCAGCAAAACTGCCGTTCTCAGGGAACTCAAGGCCCGGAAAACGTATTACACCGCTTAGAATATCCTCTGCCCGGGTCAGTTCTTCACGGGAAAAGGCTGCCTGCAGGACCTCTTCATATCCCTCCTGTTTTCCCTCAATCTCCATTCCTGCCAGGAGTGACAGCAAACGGTAAGTCCGTGCCTCTTCGGGCGGCAGCATGCCGTATTCTGCTGTCCACTGACTCCAGCGCTGAGTCTCGGCCCAGGTTTCAATGCGTTCCTGGTCGGCCACGCTGCGGCTGCACATCGACAGCCATGCCATTGCTTTGAGCTGGCCGATGGTGAGACGTTTCCAGGCGGTGTCTTCAGCGAAGGCAATCCCAAGAAGGTCACCAATATATTCTGAATCGCCTACCTCAAGTTCCTCGAAGCGACGCAGCAGATTTCCGAGCTTTTTCCCCTTCATTCCGACGATGCGCGGGAATTGAAGTCTAATCCAGGAGGCCCGGTTGCGGTTGGCGTAGAGCAGTTCATCCACTGGATAGACCTCCGACATCCCTGGCACGACAATCTGACAGGCTGGCAACGGAAAGCCCTCAATTTCAAATACATATCCAGTGTGGCCACTCTTTTCGAGCATCTGGCGCAGTCGGTTGAACTCTGCCTGGCTGTCTCCCTCAAATTGCCATGGGGTGAGGTCACACTCATGGTCTGCCTCTCCGCTGAAGAGGTGCAGAGGCACTTCACCCACGGAATTGATGAAGTGCGAAGCGAGGTTTTCCGGGGCTGCATAACGTTCCATCTGCATGGTGGGTGGTGGAAATCCCTGCAGGGTATCGGCGCTGCGTCCCTGAAAAATCTCGTTGATGGTCCGGGAGAGAGCAACGTCGAGGCGCGGGCTGCAGCCGAAGGATGCGAAGGCTCCACCATCTGCTGTGAGCAGCAGAATTGCCACTACCGGATACTGGCCACCGAGGGAGGCGTCTTTTACTTTGACAAGGCAACGCGTACGCAACTCGGCTATCTGTGCGGCCACGCTGGGGAATTTCTCTATTTCTGCTGGTGGAAGGTCAGGCAGGGCGATTGCCTCTCCGATGACTCGATATTTGGCATTCCGTTCAAAAATTTCACAAAGTGCCTGACTGAGGCATTCATGGCGGCTGTTGCCTGCAGCCATCCCGTTGCTGAGGTAGAGATTGGTGAGCAGGGCGAGGGGAAAATTAATCGCTTCGAACTCTTCGTCAGCTCCGTCCACGGCGGAAAGAGGTTTGAAGGGCAGGGCGATAATGCCGCGGTCGAGATCGTCAAAGTTATGATCGAAAAGTTGTACCGGGGTTATTTCGTGTTCAGTATCATACCATTCCAGCAACTCAGGAGTGAGCAGGCGTTTGTCGACTTTTTGTCGATGCAGAGGCTTGCGCAGGTCACCGGGGTGCAGGCGAACCTCCCTGGGGTGAAAAAAGAACTCTCCCTGCGGATCAGGCAGGGCGTAGTCGGTAAAAAAGAAGCCGGTGGCGAATCGCTCTACAAACTCGCCAAGGGCGGAGGCTCGACTGGCTTCGGCGCTGCAGCCTTTTCCGTTGGTGGTCAGCAGCGGGCAGGCCTCGGCCTGCAGGTGGTGTGACCAGATTCCTGGCAGTCCTTCCTTTTCGCTGACAAAGGTGAGGTTAATACCACATGCGGCGAAGTCGGTTTGTACCTTTTGGATAGTTGAGGCGAAGGGGGCGTCTTTTTCTGCGGGTTTGTTCATGGTAACCGAGGGTAGAGGTGAGCTGGAGAACTGCGATATTTTCACTATAGGTGTTCTGCGAAGGAAGGAAAAGGGAGAAAGCGGTGAGGTCTGTTATCTCTGCAGGGAGAGGGGTTGCCGGGACGGTCTCAAAAAAGAAAGAATCATAAAGAAAAGGCGAACGGAAAAACCCGTTCGCCTTTTCTGGCTGGTGTTGTCTTCAGGCTACCTTGAAACAGCTTGTATTTCGTTCATATTCGAGGCACAGGATAAATTTTTTCCTGTAACGAAGAAAGCTGGGCGAAAGACTGGTTATTCAAGATCTCCTTTACTGGATCTTCCCGCCTGCCCGCAGGGAGTCGGCCAGCATCTCTACAACGTAACGCATCTTTTCGGGAGATTCGTGCTGTTTGAGGTTGTCCTGAATATGCATGATACAGGTGGGACAACCGGTGGCAACATAATCCACATGGGCATCCTGGATGTTTTTCACTTTGTGATTGTCAATTTTAATGGCGGTGTCGTAGTGGGTGATGCAGTAACTTCCTGCGGAACCGCAACAGACGGCAGCATCTTTCATCTCATGGAATTCCACTCCGGGAATTCGCTTGAGGATGTTCCGAGGCTGATCTTTTACCCCCTGGCCGCGCACCAGGTGACATGGATCATGGTATGAAACTTTATATGGCAGTTTCCCAAGATCCTTGTCCTCGAAGGTAATGTTATCTTCGATGAATTCGTGAATATCATAGACCTTGCCGGTGAAGGCCTCCAGCTCGGGGGAGTTTTCCACAAACTGTTTTATCTCTTTTTTCAGAGCGAGACCACAGGAGGAGCAGGCGACAACGATGGCGTCAAGGTCGTAGCTCTGGAAAAGGTCATAGTTGAACTGCATCAGGCGGCGTGCACCCTCGTAGTCGCCGTTGGAAAGTACCGGAGTACCGTTACAGCGCTGCTTTTTGGGAATAACTACCTCATAATCGTAGGCAGTGAGAATCTCCACCACTGAGGTTACCACGTTGGTATAGATGAGGTTTCCGGCGCAGCCGGTGAAATAACCAACCCGCATCTTCTTTTTCCCCTTCGCCGGGATGACTTCCGGGTAAAGACTCTGGCCGGTTTTCAGTGCCATCTCAGGGAAGAAACGACGCTTGGAAAACCCGAAGAGGGGAAAAAGGTGGCGGACCGGATTATTCGGTCCAATACCGCAAAAGGCACGCTGGGCAAGCCCAACCATCTTCGCGCTGAGGGTGATCGGCCATTTGCGCCAGAGGAGCTGACGGAAAATGAGCGCTTTGAACCAGTGGAGGCCCTCTTGTGTTGTGATATACCAGCGCATGCGCAATACGACCTCTTCTGGTTTTACTCCAGCAGGACAGTTGGCTGCGCAGGTCTTGCAGTTGAGGCATTCATTGATCGCCTGTTTGACGCGGGCGGTAATCTCGATATCTCCAGCGACGAGTTTTTCAGCGAGTTTATTTTTACCTCGGGCTGAAAAAATTTCGTTTCCAAGTTCTTTGAAAACCGGGCAGACGTTGCGGCACTTGCCACACTTCATACACTTGTCGAACTCTTTAGTTGCCTCGGCGAGATGCTGCCGGGCCTGTTCCTGGACGTCTTTCTGAATATGCATGGCTCCTCCCTCAGGCTGCCTGAACGGTATCTTGTGGCATGTCGAACATCTTACCCGGATTGAGCAGATTTTTCGGGTCGAGAGTCTTCTTCACGGCCTGCAGCAAAGCGATGCCTTCATTGCCTATCTGGTCAGCGAGGAAAGGTTTCTTTTCAAGACCTATTCCGTGCTCTCCGGAGATGGTCCCGCCGAGATCAATGGCGAGCTGAAAGAGCTCTTTTACTGCCTCATGAACCCGCGCTGTCTCATCTTTGTCTTTGGCATCATAGAGGAAAGTCGGGTGCATGTTGCCGTCGCCGGCATGTCCGAAGAGACCGATATCAAGTTTATATTTTTCGGCAAGTTTAGAGACCCCTTCCACAATTTCCGGGAGTTGAGAGCGTAGAACGGTGGCATCCTCAAGAATGAGGTTCGGGCGTACGGAAGCAAGTGCGTTGAGGCAGACTCTTCGTCCTTCAAAGAGATTATCGCGTTCCCCGGCGGACTGGGCGATCTTGAACTTTTGCACGTTGTTTTTTTCCGTCATCTTTTCCACTTTTGCCATCTCTGCTTTTGCAGAATGTTCTTCACCGTCGCATTCAATAATGAGTACGGCTTCTGCGTCTCGTGGCAGACCACAGTCCTTGAAATCCTGAATAGCATTAATGGCCTTGTTGTCAATAAACTCCAGGGTGGAAGGAGTAACACCTGCCGCAATAATATCAGAAACACACTGGGCGGCATCCCTCAGGGTAGTGAAAATTGCCAGTGCGGACTCGCGGTGGGCCGGAATGGGCATGAGGGCAAGGGTAATCTCCGTAACGACTCCGAGAAGCCCTTCTGCTCCCACAAAAACACTTTCCATGTTGAAACCGGCAACGTGTTTCACACATTTAGAACCAATGGTGACAATATCACCCTGGGGAAGAACCACCTTCATCTCTTTCACGTAGTTCTTGGTGACACCATATTTAAGCCCCCGCAACCCACCGGCATTTTCGGCCACATTTCCGCCAATAGAAGAGAAACTGACGCTGCCCGGATCTGGAGGGTAGAAGAGGTTGAATTTGGCGATTGCCGGGTCAATCTCTGAAGTGGTGAGCCCTGCTTCCACTGTAATAAGACGGTTTTCCGGGTCGATGTGGAGGATCTTGTTCATTTTATCCATGCTGAGAACAATTCCCGCTTTATGAGGTATTGAGCCTCCGGAAAGTCCACTTCCCTGGCCTCTCGGGGTTACCGGAACCTCTTCCCGGTAAGCAAATTTCAACAGTTCGCTGACTTGTTCTGTTGTCTTTGCGAAGACAACGACTTCCGGTGCAACCTCAACCGGTGAAGCATCATAACCATAGACGAGAAGATCTTCCGGTGCGGTGAGAACTTCTTCTTTGCCAAAAATATTCTGCAGTTCTTGAATCTGGGACGTGTTCATTGCGGTTTCTCCATAAAAAAGAAATCTAAGCGATACCCCACTGGTGCAGCGGGATGTTTCGGTGGTGCCAGTTGCACTTTTGGAAACCTTGAAGGCGATTAACTCCTTTCATAATTCAAGTTTTCCTGAATCATGAAAAGACGAAACTCTTACAACTGCAAATCGATGTTATGTGCTAAAAAACAGGAAAAACAATATATTGCAGCTGGTTCAACCAAAGTATAAAATACCAATATCACTGTCAAGTGAATAATGAAAGAGGTGGGGAAGGCTGAAAACAGTTTTTTTTAGTCTTTAACTTATTGATAATATACAGATATATTTGAGAGATAAGATTGCAGGAAGGAATTATAGGAATTTAAAGCCTGCGGTTTTTCACCATACCATAAAGGCTGTTTCATAACAATGATGGCCAGTCATTTCAGGCCTGAACAGAGAGCTTTAAGAGAGGTTTTTTGCCGGGGCAGGAGGGGGCTGTTTTTTTTGAGAATCCCCGTGTAAAGGTTTTTCGGAGGCACAGGAGGAAGCCCATATCTTTCGTCGATTTCAGGTGGTACAATTAACTCTTTGTAAATACGCAGAGAAATATGTACAGCTTTTTCCGCTTCTGATGTTGGTGTCCATGGAAACAAATTTTTTCCAGCGGGGTCGCTGGACCGCACGAATTTTACTATGGAGGATTACAATGAAAGTCTATACCGGTGGTGGAGATAAAGGGACAACTTCTCTCTTTTCTGGAGAGCGGGTGGCAAAATATTCACCACGTCTCGAAGCCTATGGTGATGTCGATGAACTGAACTCTGCAGTGGGTCTGCTCAAGGCGCTCCTTCCTGAGGGTTTTGAGCAGGTGGCGGAACAGCTTAATGTTATTCAGATAGGCCTTTTCCAGGCAGGGGCATGGCTCGCCACAATGCCGGGCTCCAGCGCTATTAAGTTTTTGAAAGATTTTCCTGAATCCCATGCAAAAGGACTGGAACAGGATATTGACGCTTTTTCGGAAGAACTTCCCGTGCTGAAGAAATTCATTCTTCCAGGGGGACATCAGGCTGCGTGTCAGGCACATATGGTTCGGACTATATGCAGAAGATGTGAACGAAAAATCATATCATTCGCAGCCAGCGAGGATTGCGAGGGAACCCCCATGGCGGCAATTCTGGTCTATTTTAACCGTCTCTCCGACTACTCTTTTGTTCTTGCCCGCTTCATCAATAAAAAGTGCAATACTGATGAAACAACACTGGAGTGAGAGGGGAACCGTCTGTTTTTTCAGATGAGGGTACCTTGAAACAACCTGTGTTTCGTTCATATTCGAGGCACAGAAGGAAATTTATCGCAGGTATAACTTTGTGCTGCCAGAGTCTGGCGCTTACCTCGACGTCTCGTTCCTCGCTTTGTCGGAGGATAAATTTTTGTCTGTAACAAAGAAGATGGGCGATTCTTCAAGGTACCCATGAGCGACTTTCCTCGACAGGGGTTCCAGAAAGACGGGGACCGGTCTCACTTTTTTACGTTTTATCCAAGTGCTTTTTCAAGGTCATCAAGAGATTGATGACCAGCAGCGACGGCCATGTTTCTCCATGTTTCTTCCACCGGATTTTCCCCTTTTACTTCATACTCCTGAAGAAGCTCATAGTAGAGTTCAAGGGTTGCGTTGCCGCAGGTCTCCAGTTCTCCGCGCAGATACGTTGCAAAAGAGGTTGCATCGCTTGAATCTACGCTGACTGGACGGGCACGACGATGGAGGTTGGGGTATTTCTCTTCCGTCTCTCTGTTCCATGCGGTCTGCATGGTAACAATCTTGTCGGTATAGGGAGATTTACTCTGCGGCGGGATGAGATTTTCCATCCGTGCATATTTGTTGGCGATGAGATTGACCCCTTCATCTTTTGCTTCAAGCAGATGAGTGCGGTAACTCTCCAGCATTGCCGGTGTCCAGATGGAGAAGGTGACAGAACGGTGGAAACGAAAACCATCCGGATTCTGTTGACAGGATGCTGGTTCGCGGGATTGAACGGCAAGAAACATCTCAGTTTCCAGTTCGACAACTTCTGCAATCAACTCTTTCGTGTTCATATCTTTCCTCTTTTGTTTCAGCCAAACCACACATCGATGGCTTTCAGCTGTTCGTCTTGAATATGGTTCTGAATTTCCGGGCCGTGATCTGCTAAAAAATCGCTGGGGCTGGTGGTGAGTCCCTCTGCTTTCAGAACTCCGATGATCTCTTTCGCCAGTGTTTCCATTATATCAATATGATTTGCAGGCTCAAATTCGATCAGACATTTTTCTGCTGCTTTTCTGCCTGTTTCGCCCAGCAGCGGCAGCTCCTGCAGTTTGCGGTACGCCCACTTGTCAAAGGGCATGTAGACCCGGTTGAGCAGGAAAATCAGGGAGAAAATTGAAGAGAAAAAATTCATTTCCGCCTGACGGGCGGCAAAGAGTTCTCCCCGCTGCAGGCAGCGGATATAATTGTATTGACCGGAACGTCCGCCTGTCATGCAGCGGGCGGCAATCTTTTTCAGTCGGACATCGTCGGGATAAAAGTCAAGCAGTGCCGTTCGCGTTCGGGAAAATTGGGTATCTGAATTGTGGAAAAGTCGGCCGCTGGTGGCCGTTGCCAGTGTAATCTCCGGAGTGACGAGCCAGCGGGTGAGGTCCTCGGGAATCCCGGAAATTCCGAGGAATTTCTGGTAAAAGCGTTCTGTCTTCAGCACACCGATTCTACCCTCGCCCCACTGACTTGTCTGCCGTGCATTAAAACCGTCAAACTCCGCTGGAAGAGTGTTGTAGAGTTCCCGCAGCCGGGGACCTTCCTGCGTAAACAGCTCACCATCGAGCCAGATACAAAAGGCCGGTCCCCAGTCGTGATCCCGGGAGAAAGCATCATCAAACCCAAGACATTCCGAGCCTTCTCCTGCCAGTCCAACGGTTATTTTTGACAGTAGTTCCGGGTATTTCTCTTTGAAGACCGGCAGGGCGCAGTCATTAAAATATTTTTCGGCCAGATCCAGTCCTTTCATCTTTCTTCTCCGGTATTTTTCAGCAGTTCGATGTTTTTCCGCGTCGTCTCCCCCTGTTCAACTGCTCCCAGCCTGTCATAGAGCTCTGCTGCCTTTTCGAAACGTTCAATTGCCAGATTCGCCAACCCGAGCTGGGAACAGGCATAGCCGACATTGGCGTGCTGGGTGGCCATGCCGAGGAAAAGTTCATGATCCATAAAGATCTTGAGGGCGCGTTCATAGTAAAAAATTGCTTTTTCAAATTCACCGATGTCACGGTGGATAGACCCTGTATTGCCGATTGCAGTGGCCATGCCTTCAGGGTTTCCCCTCTTTTCAAAGAGTTCGGACGCTGTTTTGAAGTTTTCTTGCGCTTCGGAAAATTTTTCGCAGGTGGCAAGGAGGACTCCCCTGTTGAGAAGCAGAGCCGGGGTATTCGGGCTCTCTTTTCCAAAGAGGGCAAGGAGTTCGTTGAGGCTGTCAAGGGCCGCCTCGAACCTTCCCGCTTTGCTGTCCTGCTGGACTTTTTCGTAGAGCGATTGAACGTTTGTCTGAGTCATTTTCCCCCTTTATTTCTTCAGGGGCATTTTGAATAATCGCTCATCTTCTTTATTACCGTCAAAGATTTACCCTCCGACAAAGCGAGGAACGAGACGTCGAGGTAAGCGTGAGACTGCGATATCAATCATGGCTGCGTCAAATTTCCTTCTGAGCCTCGGATATGAACGAAATACAAGCTGTTTCAAGGCATCCTCATGCGAGAGCGGACCAGGCGATCCGTATCCCCATTGCTGCAAGGGCAATAAAGAGAAGGATCCGAAATTTCTGTTCCGAAAGTTTTGATGAAAGAAGAATCCCGAGCTTGCTGCCGGCGATAACCGCGGGAGAGGAAAGCGCCCAGATTTTTATCACGTCTGTTGTCATGAGACCGGCAGAGCTCTTGGCTGCGACAATAAAAAAACCGGTAACAATAAAACCCGCACCCAGTATCCCTTTTACCGCCCGTGCATTGCAGCCGCAGTATGCAACATAGGCGGCGAGCGGTGGACCGTTGAAACCAAAAGCCATGCCCAGGGAGGAGGAAAGGATGCCGGTGATATACCCCCAGACCGGGTGAATAACATGTTCTCCATGTTTGGATTTTTCAAAGAAGAGGGAGTAAAGGGCATAGCAGGCAATAAAAATACCCATGCCTCCCTTCAAACCATCTTCCGGAATAAAAGGGAGAAAAATTGCTGAAAGGACAACTCCGGGGAGTGCCCCGATAAGAACGCCTTTGATGTAACGAAATTCAATATCGTGGCGGAAGTCCCAGCCGACCTGACAGTTGAGAGTAAGGACAATCAAGACGCAGCTCGGTACGGCGAGGGAAAAATCGATGAAAGAAGCAATAAGCGGCATTGCTACCATTGCGGCTCCGAAACCGGCAAGACCATTTACAAAGCCTCCGGTGAACCAGCCCAGCATGACGAGGAGTAGATTTGTCATTTGTCTAACGCTGTTGAGGTCTAAGGGCGAAAGTGCATTTTCCTTTAGACCATGAAGAGTTTTAGGAATAAAAAAAGGATGGTGCAGGTTATGAAACCTGTACCATCCTTTTTTTGGGATTCCTGCTCAACTGCTCTCTCTTGGAGCTGCACAGAAGAGTGCAGCTTTGTCCAGCAATCTCACACTCTTTCGTGAGCAGTCCGACGGATCAGGTCATTCTGGAGATCCGGGGAAAGGTCTACGAAATATGCGGAGTAGCCTGCAATCCGTACAATCAGATTGCGGTATTTTACCGGATCTTTCTGTGCTTTAACCAGGGTGTCTTTATTGATGACATTGAACTGTACATGCCACAGTTTAAGGTCAACAACAGTTCTGATGAAGGAGATCAGTTTATCAGTTCCTTCTTCGCCTTCAACACACTTCGGAGTGAATTTGATGTTGATCAGGCGGGCAGCCCGGTCACGCATACCATAGTTCTTGGTGGTGAAGTTTGACATGAGAACAGCGGTTGGACCGTTTTTGTCTGCACCGTGAGAAGCAGAAGAACCATCAGAGAGAGCGGTTCCAGCGAGACGTCCGTTGGGAGTAGCAGCAACCACGCGGCCAAAAGGTACGTGAGAGGTAAAAGGTACGTAACGTACATCGTTGTGCATGCCCATCTCTTCGCTATATTTTCTGGCATATTTTACGTTGATGACGTCGATTTCTTTTCCTATGGAGTCTGCATAGGGATCATCATTCCCGTAGCAGGGAGCGCTCATAAGCAGCTGGCGAACATCTTCTTTCCCTTCGAAGTTGCAGTCACACGCTTCAATAACTTCCTGGAGGGTAAATTTTTTATCTTCGTAAACATACTTTTTAATGGCAGCAAGAGAGTCAACCAGCGTTCCAAGACCCATGTGCTCGAAATATCCAAGCTCAATTCCCTCGGGGATATGTTGGGAATGGAGGTCCATCATATGTTTCATGCAGAGGTCATGCATTGCAGAACCCATGGGTTGTGCAAAGTGCTTCGGACGAATTTTGTTGATGGTGTATTGCTGATAGAATGCAGTTCTCAGGAAATACGTGTGTTGTTTAACATATGCATTCCACAGGTCGTCCCAGGTTTTAAAGGTGCTCGGATCGCCAGTTTCAATGGAGAGTTGTTTGTCGCCCCATTTCAGCATTTTACCGTTGTGCAGGGTCATTTCGAGAGCTGCAACAAAGTTAATGTAGGCACCACCGGAGGTATAAGTGTCCCGGTTTGGCATACGGGCTTCAGAGCAACCAGAGACAGCATAGTCGAGAGCTTCTTCAAAGGTTGCCCCTTTGGAAACATAAAGAGGTACAACTTCTTCGTCGTTGATCAGTTTCGGGAAGCCAGCACCATCTTTGATTGTTTCAGCAACTTCAGCAAGGAAACGCTCGGGAGAACGGCTGTGAACCCGTGCGGCGAGGTCCGGATAGTGCATCGGGAACTCACGTTTGGATTTCAGGAAAAGGTAGCTCAGTTCGTTCGTAGCGTCACGTCCCTCAGGAGTTTGCCCCCCGATGGTTACAGCTTCCCAGTGAGCATAGCCTTCGTTGAAAGCGCTGCCGGTGGGGGAGATGTAGAGGTCAAGAGTTTGAGCCATGGCAACCCAGACGCACTCGAGCAGTTCCATTGCCTGTTGCTCGTTAATGACCCCTGCTTCTTTGTCAGCTTTATAGAAGGGGTAGAGATATTGGTCCATACGACCGTTAGAGATGATGGTACCGGTCTTTTGTTCAAAACGGGAGAACATTTGCGTGAACCACTGAGACTGAACAGCCTCATGGAAGTTACGTGCGGGATACTCGGGTACACGTTCACAGATTTCTGCCATTTTGAAGAGCTCAGCAGTACGTTTTACATCAGTCTCTTTTTCGGCCATTTCGCGGGCAAGAACCGCATGACGGTTGGCCCAGGTTTTGATGGCATCGCAGGTGATAATAATTGCTTCAAGAAAGGGCTTTTTATCTACGGCATCAATGGGAGAAAGCGGGTCGAGTTTCTCCATTTTTTCTACTGCTTCGTCACGAATGCCTTTGAAACCACGCTTGAGGATCTTTTCGTAGTCATGAACCCATTGGATAGAAGAGCGAAAAGAAGAGGTCTCATTAACGAGGAAGCGAGAAATGAGGCCATCTTTGTCATCATAGGTCAAGGCATGAACATCCTCAGGCAGACATGCATTGAGGTCTTCATGGTAGGTCTTGCCCTTCCAGTAAGGAGCAATTTCTTCAATTGCAATTTTTGCGTCTTCCGGGCTGATTCCAAAGGGAGACTCTTTTCTGCTGGGGAGATCTTTTACAGCAGTACCAAGAAAGTCACCATCAAGTTCCGGATAGAGCATTCCGTACCGTTTGCCGTAACCACCACGACCACAGATGAGGTTGTCTTTATCAATATAGACGTCAATGTTTTCGGCAATATTCTTCAGAGCTTTTGCCCATCTGAGGCAAAGCATTTCGCCTTCGGTCTCTTTCATTGAACGGGTGAAATAGAGGGCACGCTGAAGGTCAATCCAGGGACGGGTGTTATCGAAAGATTCAAGAATTTTAAAAACACGCTCGTGGGTTGCGCGGTATTTGTCTTCTTTTCCTGCGATTTTGTCTTCCAGACGTAATTCCTGGGGAGAGCAGCATGACTGATTCATAATAAGCTCCAGATTGAATTGTAGTGTTTCGGTCGATTTCCGGCCGTATTAATCAAAGTATTTGGACCCGGAGGCCCGTTTTATTTCCTGCTTTCTTGTTAGCAATTGGCATGCCACTGCAGGATTATTTTTAATTCTATGGATTAAAAAAATTCACACAAACGGCTGCTAAATTTCACAACAGTTCTAATCTATTGAAAATATGGGGGAAAATAAAATTAATTTTTGGAGAAGATATGTTTCTGAGGTGAAAAGAGATGGTGAGGATGTAACACGAGGATGAAAAAAGCGAAAAGTTGATGGAGAGGAGACGCTGAGCGCGGTTCCCTAATGTTGCAACCTTGCAACATTAGGGGTGGGATAGAGATAAAATCAAGTAAAATCAAAGAGATAGTAAAAATATTGCATTTATGCAACCTGCGGTGCATAAATGCAACGGGCTTCTAAGGGGGATATCCCCATAAGGGAACTTTGAATAATCACCCATCTTCTTCGTTACAGGGTACCCGTAACTTCTCAAAAAAAACTGTGAAAAACAAAAACATTTAAGAACGAAGAGTTAATCAAAATTAAACCGGGAAGGACGGAAACAAGGAGACAGAAGGACGGGAAAAGAAAAAGGCGGTCAAGCAGCTTTTTTTGTCCGCAAAATAGGCGAAAAATGCTGAAATTAGAGATGTCTACGACCTCTTAAGAACGTCCATGTTTTTCTCTTATTTTCTTGTTTTCACACGTAAAAACAAGTTAGCGCATCTTGCGAAAAAGGGTGGAGCGGTTAATTCCGAGTACCTGTGCAGCATCTTTAACGGAACCCTGTTTGTCGATGGTCTGTTGAATGACACGCTTTTCAAGATTGTGCATGATCTCTTTGAAGGATTGTCCGGAGGAGTAGAGCGTGGCGGAAGAAGAGCAATCGGACGGGGAGACGCCCATGCTCGGTGGGAGCTGCTCGGGGAGGATTTCTTCGCTCTCGCTGGTGACGACGAGGCTCTGAACCAGGTTTTCCAGTTCGCGGATATTGCCGGGCCAGTTATAGGTGAGAAAGAATTTAAGGGTCTCCTCAGGGCAGATAATATCCTTGTTATACTTGCTGCAGAAGCGGGTAAGAAAATGCTCTACGAGGTGGGGAATCATGACCGGAGTCTCGCGCAGTGGCGGAATGTTAATTACCGCCACCCGCAGGCGGTAGAACAGGTCGGCGCGGAAATGGCCTTCCTTCACCTCCTGTTCAAGGTTGCGGTTGGTGGCGGCGATGATGCGTACATCTACCTTGCGTGGTACTGAAGAACCCACCGGCATAACCTCTTTGTCCTGGAGAACACGCAACAGCTTGGCCTGCATGGTGAGTGGCAGTTCACCTATCTCATCAAGGAAGATGGTTCCCCTGCTGGCAATTTCAAAGTGGCCCATTTTTCCGGTTGAGGACGCACCGGTAAACGCCCGGGGAGCATAGCCGAAGAGCTCGGCTTCAATTAAATTTTCAGAGATGCTGCCGCAGTCTACTTTGAGAAAAACTTCGTTGCGGCGTGAACTGTTGCGATGTGCCATGCGGGCATATCGATCCTTCCCGACGCCACTCTCCCCCAGCAGCAGGATGGTGGCATCTGTGGTGGCAACGCGCGTGAGTAATTTAATGATATTTTGTATCTGCGGGTCAGTATAGACCCCGTCTTCGCTTCCCTCCTGCAGGGCCTCACGCTGGCCGTGGTAGATGGAAATAAGGTGGCGCTGCTCGCGAATCTCATCGCGCATCTGGCCGACAAGGGTGACATCCCGCACAATAGTGATGACCAGGGCGATTTTGCCGTCATTGAAGACGGGATATCCCCGCAGGACAACGCGTTTCCCGTCCTTGAGATTTTGCACGGTGGTAACGGGCTTTTGCTTTTTTATCACCTCTGGATGAACAACTATATCGAAGATCCCGAGCTGAATCAAATCGTGGACATTGCGCCCGATCAGCTCATCTGCCTTGAGTCCGGTGAGTTTTTCATACATGGGATTGACATGCAGGGTATTCCCTTCCACGTCAGTGAGGTAGATGCCATCGTCAAGGGCGGCAAGAATATTTTCTATGTTGTCGGCGAGAATGTTGCGGTGATCTTTCATAGGCAGGCGTCAGAGGAAAAGGCGGGGAGGATGTTCTTCCCCGCCGGACTTGTGGAAGCTGTAATTGCGCAGACAGCTCTTATGGGTCCCTTATTTAATAATAGCGCGGGGGTGTTGTCCAGCCACCTTTTGCAGAGACTCAAAAGTTTCCTGGGGCAGGGCGATGTTGCCGAGCAGGTATTCCCGTCCGGTGTTGACATATTTCTGTTGCCCGAGTCGATGGTAGGCAAGTGGTTCATACTCCACATCGTGGCCTTTGAGGAAATCGACGATAGCCTGAATATCTTCCACCGTGTCGTTGAATCCTGGAACCACCGGAGTGCGCACGCGTATCTTCATGTTCGGGAAGGCTTCACGCAGTGCCTTGAAATTTTCCAGAATCAGGGTGTTATCAACCCCGGTGAACTCCTTGTGTTTCACGGGGTCCATACATTTGATGTCCATCAGAATGTAATTGAGATATTTGGCTGCTTCCAGAAATACTTCTCTTTTCACCAGGCCTGCTGTTTCGATTGCAGTTTTCAGGTAGCGGTGTTTGGCCTCCTTGAGCAGAGCGATGGCAAATTCAGGCTGGGCAAGAGGTTCTCCTCCGCTCAGGGTGAGTCCGCCGCCGGAACGGGTGTAGAAGGAGGCGTCGCTTTCCACCTGATCAATGACATCCTTTACCTTCATTTTCTCCCCATAGGGGCTGAGGGCACTTGAGGGGCAGACATCTGTGCAGGTGAGACACTGGTTGCAGCGCTGCCAGTCTATATCAATTTTGTCATCTTCTCCCCGGGTGATAGCTCCCGCAGTGCAGATCTCTGCACAGCAGGAACATTCACTGAGGGTAATGCATTTGGTGCGGGCGTAGGCCAGCTGGGGAGTAAAAGATTGCGATTCCGGGTTGGAGCACCATCGGCAGGCGAGAGGACATCCTTTCAGGAACACCACAGTGCGGATGCCGGGGCCGTCATGTACAGAGTACTTCTGAATATTAAAGACCCAGCCTGTTGTATTTTGAATTTCGTCTGAAGTCATGAGTTTTCTCTATCTGTTGCGCAGAGGACAGCAGTCCTCCACTTTATATGCAGAGCTGAGAGGAGATCACTCCTCTCAGCTCTGTTGTCAGTGAACCAGCAGAAGCGGAATTGCCGGAATATAGGTGATCAGTAAAAGCACAGCAAGCATTATGCCAATCATTGGAAGAATCACCCTGGAGATATCTTCGATCTTGGCATTGGCAATGCCACTTGCTACGAAGAGGTTAACTCCAACCGGGGGTGTAACAAAACCGACAGCCAGGTTGACAACCATGATGATACCAAAGTGAACGGGATCCACACCGATTTGTATGACAATGGGCAGCAGGATCGGGGTGAGGATGACGATAGCGGCCAGTGCTTCCATGAACGTCCCCACAATCAGCAGCAGAACGTTGATCATCATCAGGATCATGTATTTATTGTCGGTGAGACCGAGCATCGCGTTAGCGATGGTATCAGGTACCTTCTCAATGGTCATGATGTAACCAAAGATGGTTGCCATGGCCATCAGAATAATGACGATGGCGGAGGTAGAGCAGGCATCCATGATACAGGGGACAATGTTTTTCAGATTCAGTTCACGGTAGACGAAAAAACCAACGACCAGACCATAAAGAGCGGCAATGGCTGCGGCCTCGGTGGGGGTCAGCAGACCTCCGTAGATTCCGCCAAGGATGATGACTGGAACCATCAGAGCCCATTTGGCATCCCAGAAGGCTTTGATAAAGGTTGCCACAGAACGTTTTTTTTGTACACCCTGCCAGCCGCGTTTTTTTGAGTAGAAGTAGGTGAATACCATCAGAGATATGCCGGTGAGCACTCCGGGAATAATTCCGCCCATGAAGAGCTTGCCGATGGAGACCTGTGCAGAGACACCATACACCACAAAAGGATTGGAGGGTGGAATCATAACGCCAATGGAACCTGCGGATGCGACGATGGCGGCGGAGAAGAACTTGTCATATCCCCGCTGAACCATGGCCGGAATAGTCAGGGCACCGATGGCGGCCACCGTGGCTGGACCGGAACCGGAGATGGCGGCAAAGAACATGGAGGTGGCGATTGCCGCAAGGGCTATCCCGCCGGGCAGGGAACCGAGAATCTCATCGGCAAGTTCAAGCAGGCGGCGGGAAAGGCCTCCGGCACCCATAAAGACTCCCGCTGCAATAAAGAAGGGAATGGCCATGATGGGAAAGCTGTCGATGGATGTGAACGCGGTTTGCGCTACATAGGCGATAGGCAGTGTCCCCTGATTGATGATGGTCATGGTGGCTGCGAGGCCGAGACTGACAGAGATGGGAACTCCGATGACCAGATAAAGCAGGAAGTAGCCGAAGAGAATAGTCAACGTAGAAAAACCGGTGGCTAAAAAAGCCGGAAGGGAGATGGCAATAAAGAACAGGGCCCCTATAAGAATATCGCCCCAGCTACAGCGTTTGTGATCCTTCCACAAATCCTGAATGAGGCGGAGGCCCATCAATCCGAAACCGAAGGGCAAGATAAGATAGGGAAAGAAGTAGAGCATGCGCGTTCCCGGAGCGACCTGGGGAAACTCAAGCTGTTTGGAGAGGAGAAAAATTGACATGCAGAAAACGACCCCGACCAGGGAGAGGAAGCAGAGGTTGACAATACCCCAGCTTATGCGTTGCAGACGTTCCGGCAGGCGGTCATAGACGATATCCACACGGATGTTGTTCCGTTTCTTGATCGCTATGGGAATGGCGAGATAGGAGATCCAGATAAAAATAAAACGGGCGAGCTCCTCTGTCCAGATTGCGCCGGCAGCATTAGTGGAGAAGTGCGAACCTATATAACGATAGAAGGCCTGAAAGCTGATAATAAGAATGATGGCGACCATTCCGGAGATGAGAAAAGGTTTTTCGAAATTCTCGTCGAGCCAGGCAAGCCAGCCTGTTTTCTTGCCGTCGTTGCCTTCAACGGGCAGTTCATGAGCGGTAGCGGTTGTCATAATGTGTCCTTACGAAAAAAAGCAGATTATTCTGCAGTGGTTTTTTGTGTCGGAGTTGCAGGAATGTCTTTCTGGGTATCTTCCACCAGTTTGATGACTTCTGCGGGGATTTGGTCGGCAAATTCGTCCCATACCGGGCGGGTTGCTTTCTTGAACTCTTCTTTGTCAGCGTCAGTGAGAGTGTAGACTTCGATGCCGCTGTCTTTGAAAGCCTGTACAGCTTTTTTCTCGAGTTCAACGGTGATGCCGCGTTGCCAGTTGAGAGCGTCTTTACCGGAACGGAGGAGGATCTCCTGGTCTTTTTTATTGAGGGCTTTGAACTGGCGCATGTTCATCATCATGATATGCATGGAGTAGTTATGCGCGGAGTCCGTGGCGTATTTCAGTGCTTCGGTGTGCTTGGCGTCGTTGAGCAGGGAAAAGGTATTTCCCTCGGCGTCAACGGTTCCCTGCTGCAGTGCGGTGTAGACCTCGCCCCAGGCAACCGGAGTCGGGTTCATACCGAGTTTTGCGGCAACGGCTACTTCAACAGGTGAGGCGGTGGTGCGGACCTTGAGCCCCCTTAGATCAGCGAGGCTGTGCACAGACTTTTTGGCGGTGACAAAATTACGATAGCCGTATTCGCTGTACATGATCGGTTTGAGGTTGATCTTTTCAGACTCTGCATCGAGATATCTGCCGAGAGGTCCGTTGTCGAGAGCGTCATAGAGTTGTTGTTGATGCTTCTGGCTGGTGATGTAGGGCAAGTCAAAGACCATGAAGGCCTTGGAAAAATTCGCCATGTTTGGAGAAGAACAGGATGCCATCTCCAAAATTCCCTGCTGGGTGGATTCCATGGTGACGCGGTCAGAACCGAGAATGGAATTGCCAAGAAGCTGGACCTTGATATTTCCATCTGAGCGTTCTTCTACCAGCTCTTTAAACTTTTCGTAACCGAGGGTTACATTGTTTCCTGGTGCCATGGGATGGCACAGCCGCAAGACTGTTTTGTTTGCGAGGGC
>JALNVI010000043.1 GCA_023231425.1 Desulforhopalus sp.
GGGGTCTCCGCCGTACAGACCATACCGTATTCCACCGCCCGCCGCGCCATTTCGGTATCCGGCAGCACCTTCAGCAGTCCCATTTGTATATAGTGCCCCCCCATGGTAAAGACGTCACGAAAAGAACTTGCAAAGCTCTCCCGCGTACTGAAGGGCAGCCCGAGAATGAGATCAAGATGGAGATGAATCCGGCCGATTGCCGACAACCGGAAGATATTTTCCCGCACCGCCTTCCCTGCCGTTGTACGATGCACAGCATCGAGTACCTGCGGGTCGGTGGACTGGATTCCAACCTCAAACTGGAAACGCCCCACCGGCACGTCTTCCAGGAAGCTAAACATCTCCTCGGTAAAACGGTCCGGTGCCATCTCAAAATGAAAGCAGGTTTCTCCACCCTCTTCTTTCAGAAAGTGCCAGATTCCCATCACCCGCTCGGGGATGTCATTAAAGGTTCGGTCGATAAAGCGGATAATTCTCGGCTGATGCCGCAGGATGGCACGCAGCTCCTCCTTCACCGTCTGCAGATCTTTGTGGTAGACACCGGTTTCAACGGAGGAGAGGCAGTAGGAACAGCGAAAAGGACAGCCTTTGGAGCTCTCATAATAAACGTGGCGGTTAGCCAGCGGGGCATCATCACCGACAAAATCTTCATCGCGATAGGGAAAGGCAAAGTCGCGCCCGCTCATCTTAAAGAAAGAGACCTCATATCGCTCTTCCAGTGTTCCTTCAACAAGTCCGGAGAAGAAGGCATCGGGCAGGGCCTCCACTTCTCCCTTTACTACAGTCAACCGCATGCCGGGAAGATTGCCCCCAACCACCTCAGCCTGAGGACCGCCAACCACAAGAAGCGTCTGCGGTAGAATTCGCCGCAGATCGATAATCAGCCGCTCCACCCGGTCGCTGTTCCAGATCACCGCCGAAAAGAGTATTGCCGCCGGTTCTCCGGAGGCAAGACGCAGCAGAGTCTCGAAATGGTTGTCGTTGATGGTGAACTGGCAGAGCTCAAGGTCGAGCTGCGGGGCACGTCGTTCCAGTTCTCCACGCAGATAAAAAATGGCCAGACAGGAGTGGGTATAACGGCCATTAATACCAACCAGTTTGATTGTTTTATTCTTCATTGCTCTCCACCCCGATCAGAGAAATATCCTTGACGACCTCTATGCTTCTCACTACCTTGTTTCTCACTTTGCTGTTCCCATTACTATTTTTAGATTTTTTTGACTCCCAACAGGGAAACATCATGCAGAAGACACTGACAATCCTGTTTTCAACCCTTTTCTTATTACTTCTATCAGGAGAAAGCGCAATGACCACAGAGACCCTCAAAGACGGACTCTACGCCAGATTCGACACCTCCAGGGGCGAGATTCTGTGCAAACTCGAATTTGAAAAAACCCCCCTCACCGTTGCCAACTTTGTTGGCCTCGCTGAAGGCACCAAAGACCTCGGCGGCGGCAAGGCCTCCGGCAGCCGTTTCTACGACGGGCTCACCTTCCATCGGGTGATTCCTGATTTTATGATCCAGGGTGGATGTCCCCTCGGCACCGGCACCGGTGGCCCGGGCTACACCTTCCCCGATGAGATCAAACCCAGCCTCAAACACAATGAACCCGGCATCCTCTCCATGGCCAACGCCGGCCCCGGCACCAATGGCAGCCAGTTTTTTATCACTCACGTTCCCACTCCCTGGCTGGACGGGAAACATACCATCTTCGGCCATGTGGTTGAAGGCATGGATGTAGTCAACAAAATCGCCCAGGGTGACCGCATTAACACCGTGGAAATTATTCGTGTTGGCAAGAAGGCCAACGCCTTTAAAAGTGATCAAGCCGCCTTTGATTCCCTGCTCAACAATCTCGACGAAGACAAACACAACAGCGAGAAAGAGGCTCAGAAAAAAGAGCTTCACCTTATAAATCAGAAATGGCCCAATCATCACGTCACCGACACCGGTCTCAAATATGTAGTGAAGAAAGAGGGTGAAGGCCCGTTTCCGCAGAAAGGCAACCTCGTCAAGGTACATTATACCGGATGTCTGCTCGACGGAACCAAGTTCGACAGCTCAGTTGACCGCGGGGAGCCGATTGAGTTCAAAGTTGATACCGGCCAGGTGATCCCGGGGTGGGATCAGGCGTTACTTAATATGAAAAAAGGCGAGGAGCGTGTTCTCATAATCCCGCCCGAGCTCGGTTATGGGCCACAGGGCCGCGGACCGATTCCGCCCAACGCCTGGATGGTTTTTGATGTCGAGCTGATTGACTTCAAATAAATCGTCACGAAATATACAACAGGGGGCCTTGAAACAGTTTACATTTCGTTCATATTCGAGTCACAGAAGGGAATTTTCCCCAGGTATTGCTTTGATATCGGAGTCCAGCGCTTACCTCGACGTCTCGTTCCTCGCTTTGTCGAAGGATAAATTTTTAACTGTAACGAAGAAGATGAGTGATTATTCGATGCTCCCAGTACACAAGAAAGCGGATTCCGGCACGGGGCTGGAATCCGCTTTGCTGTTTCCACACTGCCTTTGTGCTCTTCTCAAGACCTCACAATCGGAGGGACCAAAAGTTTAATCCTCCTGCACGTCCCTGAACACCACCCGGTTCCGGCCACTTTCTTTTGCTTCATATAATCCGGAATCTGCCCGGTTCAATAAGGATTCAGAGGTATCTCCCGGATGGTACTGTGCCACTCCGCAACTGATCGTCACCGGACATCCCGGTGAAAATTTGAAATCCTCCACCAGTTGACGCAGCTTCCCGGCGAACGTCACAGCCCCGTCACGCATGGTCTGTGCGAGAATAAAAACAAACTCCTCCCCGCCGAAACGGCCGACGAGATCCGAGCCGCGGACCTGAGTTATGAAAATCTGTGCCAGTTCTTTAAGGACATCATCCCCCGCCTGATGACCAAGGGAATCATTGACTTTTTTAAAGAAATCGATATCAGCAATGATAAAGGAAAAAGGCGTGCCATTCCGTTCCGCAAGGGCAAACTCTCCTCGCAGAAAATTGTCAATTCCCAGACGGTTGCATATACCAGTGAGCGGATCGGTGATGGCCATCTTCTCCACCACTTTCTTCTCGGTGATGTCGGTGAGGATGATGGTATAGAAGCTCTCTTCACCGTTGCATTCACCAGAGACTGTCTGCGCAACCCACCAGCTGCGACCGTCTCCAGCAATCCCTTTCAATTCTTTTGCCTCAAGGAGATCCGCCAGCCCCCCCCCATTACGCGGGTCAATCCCGTCCTCCGGGCGCTCAAAAAGGTGTGCGTAATTAAGGCCGGCCACCTCGTCAGAATCCAGCTTCAACTGTCTGCGAAAAGCAGAGGTGGCATCGATAATACGGCCGTTTTTTTCCATGTGCAGCACCATAACAAAGCGGTCGATGATAACATCAAACTTCTGCAGCCGGATCACCGTGTCCCGTAGTTTTCGCTGCAGTTGCAGCGGATACCCCGAGAGATACCAGGCAAGCGGGATACTGACTACCAGCAGGAAAAGGAGCATCCACAGCAGGGTGAAGTTATTGGCCCGCCGCAGACGGTTGATGTATTCACCCTTTTCTTTGAAAACGAGGAAAACATGCTGTGAGTTTTCTATAAATTTTCCCCCGTAACTGAAATAAAATCCCTTTGCTTCGATATCTCTGCCACCGCTGAGATGGAGATCCTCCAGTCCATTTTCCCGCAACAGGTTATGACCGGTAGCGAGCTGCACACTCCAACACAGAGCCGGGTCGGCACTGTAGATATAGTTTCCCTTGTCATCAATGAGAAACACAGTGAAATCCTGCGACTCCACAAGACGCTGAAGCAGTGGCTCAAGAAGCATGTTGATGATTATCATTCCCCGCCTCTGACCATTCTGGAAGAGTGGCGCAGCGACGCGCAGAGTCGGCCGCCAGGGGACTTCTATCTTGCCTTTCTCTATATTGAGATCAATATCGGAGCGCCAGAACTCCCCCTCCGGCATTGCCATTGTCCCGGTAAAATAAGAGTGCCCGCTTTTGTCCTGCAGCGCATCGTCGCTGACAATTTGCGGCGCCTGCCCGGCCTTCCGTCGATCTATGCGAACGACTTCATTCCCCTTCCTGTCGATATAGCGAACCTGCATATAATCGGCATGATCCTCAGCAGTGAAGAGAAACAAATCAATCAGCCGCTGGCGGGTGGCGGGAATCGGTATTTCAAGAAAACGGGTAAGAAAGGGGCTGCGCTGCAGTCCGGAAAGAGTCTCTTCAATTTCTTTTGTCAGAGCAAAGATAAAGCGACGCTGCTCAAGGGCGTACTGATAATTCTGACGAATCTGCTCCTGTATCCCTTGAAAACTGCGGTAGTAGAGAACAGCTATGGTCACCGTTATCAGCAGCAGTCCGAAGGAAAGAAAGCCGAAGATAAACCGTAGACGGTATCGTGTTTGCGAGGGAAAAGCCTCAGTCTCGAATGGCAGTGGCATGGTATTGTAAAGGAAAATAAAAAAATGTTGCCATCCTCCCCGGCCTAAAGGCCAGGGAGTTCTACGGCACCGACACGTTCTCTACGTGAGGAACTTCGGCGGGTTCCTGTTGCGGACGGCTTTACTGCACCGTTCACTTCACAGACTGACCGGGCATGTCCTGCCCTTGAAATATTCTTTGCTGCTTTTAAGCATACCTTGAATAACAAGTCTTTCGCCCATCTTCTTCATTACAGACAAAAAAAATTATTCTCCGACAAAGCGTGGAACGAGACGTCGAGGTAAGCGCTATACTCCGCTATTAAAATTATGCCTGCGGTAAATTTCCTTCTGCATCTCGAAGATGAACGAAATACAAGATTCTTCAAGGTCCCCTTACGAGAAAAGCTGAAAACAGAGATTCTTTTTACCGTGTTGTGCGCCACCCTGGTCGTCCGTCCTCTCTTTTCCGAGGAAAGCCCCCAGCCCAAAAGGCGTGGTGATCTGTCACTCCGCGTTCTTCATTGCATAATTTTCTGAGCAGCAGAAGAAAAAGTCACCACCACCAGCAACGCCAGTAACAGTGACCACAGTGCCACAGCCCGGCGCCGCGCCGCCTTCGCCTTCCCTTCTCCCCACCACGTACGGGGGGTAACACCGCGGGCACGGAAGGTAAGCACCCCGGCGAGGTTGATACCAATGATATTAGTCGCAAAGAGCAAAAAAGCACGGAGCCCCGCCTGCAGCTCCCCGGCACCCACCAGCAGACCAACAACGGTGAGCGGCGGCAGCAGGGCCACAGCTACCATCACCCCGATGAGGGTGGAGGAAGTCCCGGTAGTAATAGCCCACACTCCGGCACAACCAGAGGCAAAGGCCAGCACAACATCGAAAAGAGTCGGCCGGGTGCGGGCGGTAATCTCACCGAGAGTGAGCAGCGGCGTCTGCGGGTTGAACTGCTGCCAGCAGAACCCAAAACATATCGTAAGAACCAGCACGAGACAAATGCCTGCGGCCAGGGTCTTCAAGGCACGATTGCCCAGCTCTTTTTCGGCCAGACAGGTAGAGAGCGCCAATGCCACATTGGGCCCCAGGAAGGGGGCAATCACCATCGCGCCAATGATCACCGCCACATTATCGGTGAGCAGACCGACAGCAGCGACCACTGCGGCAAGCGCAGTCATTACCATGAACGTACGGGAAAGGTGCGCGCTGTCGGAGATAGAGGCGAAAAGCTCCTCCCGGCTTACCCGCGCTGCCTTCGCCAGCTTCTCTTCCTTAATCTCCTCCTCCGTCTTCTCGCCGTTATCCTTCTTCTCCCTCTCAATTCCCAGGGGGCGAGGCAGTGAAGCCGCCACGGAGAAAACGATAAGATGAAAGCCTTTGATACCGGTAAAGGTCCGCTCAAAAATATCCATGATCATCTCGCTCCTCTCCGCCTCAACCAGCACGTTGACCACAAAGTTCTCCTTCGAGATTTCCTCCTGCCAGAAACGCAACTCCTCATACTGGTTGAGCAGGCCAAGTCCCCGCTCCTTCTCCACCCACGGGAGGAGTATCTTTAAAAATCTTTGTGCCATCTCTTCCCCCAAAAAGATATTCTTTTATCTGGTTAAAACTACGTTAGTTTACCACAGCTTTCTAAATGAAGAAACCAGGATGGCAAAAGCAGATATACTCTTATACGTAAAGAATTGAAGCGCGTAAGAGATGCCTCTAAAAGTTTATTTTCTTGTGATAATTCAATGGGTTACATATTCCTCTTATAGCTTTCCAAAAAACCGGAAAAGCCCTTATCTTTACTCTTCGCGGAAAAACAGCTCTCTTTGTGTTGGAAAACCTTTCGGGCAATTTTAATTTTCTCTTTTTAGTTTACTTTCTATTGCCAAACAATTACAAGAAAAGGACAAGTGATTGTTTGGTTTCAGACTGTCATCCTGCCAAGATTGAAAGCATTGTGAGGGTCATGAATTCAGGCTCCGCTTCTCTTCAGTGAGGAACGGGGCCTTTTTTTTGTTATGCGAACATCGAATAATCACCCATCCTCTTCGTTACAGTCAAAAATTTATCCTCCGACAAAGCAAAGAACGAGACGTCGAGGTAAGCGCTATACTCCGATATCAAAGTTATGGGTACCTTGAATAATCTTGTCCTTCAACATACACCAATACGATCGAAAAGTTATCTGAAGGGGGCAACTTATACCTGACTCATTGCTGCGTGTCGGAATCCGGGCCGAGATCCAGAACCATCCTCTTCAGGAGCTTTTATAGCAATTTCCATCCCAGCTCCTCTGGTGAGTTTATAATCGGCTGTTCGTCCGGTCTTGTTGTATTCGTTTGAAAAGTTTTAACCGGGAAAAGTGATGATTTTGTCCTGCTGATCAGACTCCCCGGGCTCTGCAATGAAAAAAAGATCAATGGAACCCATTTCCTCCACCAACTCTGAAGGGAAAAATATGAAAAAAAGATCGAACCCCGTAATTTCAATCCGGACTCTGGTATTATCACTTTTCCTCATTGCTTTCTGTCTGACTGCTGGATTGTTGTCAGGCGTGCATTTTTACTTTGACCGGCAAATCGCAGAAAACACCGCAGAAAAGATCTTCACCGCAACGGCTGAAAAAATCGGCGAACAGCTGGATATCCTCAACAACGAATCCCGCGACCTCTTGCGCATGCTCGGTCAAATCCAGATATCCCCGACAGCGAAGGGTCAGCTGCTGTCGACACAACGGGCACTACTGATCGGCCTCATAAAACAAAACAATAGAGTACACGCTATCCATAGTACCGATTCCGACGGAAATTTCTTCGAAGTGATCAGCTTGAAAAACAGTGAAAAATATCCCGATGCCAACCCCGACGACCGGTGGGTCACCATCCATATCGAAAAACGTGGCGACAAACGAATAAAGACCACCCAATTCTTTGATAAGAATCTTACACTGCGTGCCTCAGCAGACGAAGCGACACGCGATGATCCAAACAATCTTCTCTGGTACCGAATGGCATCAGAGGCCTCCGGCATGGTCATAAGCCCGCCTTATCTCTTCGCACACTTCACCATTCCCGGTGTGACCTTCGCAAAGAAATTCGTCGCAACGAGAACGATCATCGGCATTGATATTTCTCTGGAAGAAATACATACCGTAATAAACCAGAAACTTCTGCCGCCACGCAGCAATACCTTTATCTTCAACGACAAAGGCGACATCATCACCCATAAGGGCATAGCAAACAAACTCATTTTCGAAGAAAAACAGGAACCAGTCTTCCTGACCCCCGGGGAATGGCCCAGGCACGACAAGACGTCAACCACCTCCCGGATCAGCCTCATAAAGCGGCAGCATCAGGAGCTGATAAAGCTTGCCAGCGAAAACAATCAGATCGGAACAATCCAGCGCACACACATCGAGGGTAAAGCGTATTTCACCTACGTGCACCTTCTCAAAAAAATGTCTGGGGAGCATTATTTCATTGGATTCCTTGCCCCTGTAGCGGACAGCATCGCTCCCGATATGAAGAAAATATACATCGCCCTCCTCGCGACTCTGGGGCTGCTGCTGCTTCTTATACCAGGGGTCTGGATGCTGGCCGGAATGATCATCAATCCGATCAACGCCCTGACAAAAGAAAACGCAAAAATCACTAAAAAACAATATGATGACGTTGGTGAAGTCACAAGTAACATCACGGAGATCATAAATCTTTCCCATTCCATGGTGTCCATGGCCTCTTCCCTCGAGGAATACGCAACGAAACAGCGTGACCTGCTGGAGTCCTTCATCAAACTTATTGCCGCAGCCATCGATAAAAAATCCCACTGCACTGGAAGCCATTGCAAACGGGTTCCGGTGCTCTCGGCAATGATCGCCAGGGCTGCAAGCGATATGCACACCGGCCCCCTCGCAAAATTCGCCTTCACCGGAGAAGACCAGTGGAGGGAATTTCGCATCGCTTCCTGGCTGCACGACTGCGGCAAGATAATTACGCCGGAATATATTGTGGACAAAGGAACAAAACTAGAAGTGATACACAACCGGATTCACGAAATCCGCACCCGATTCGAAGTGCTGCTGCGTGACGCTGAAATTGACTATTGGAAAGCACTGGCACAGGGAACCTCCGATCAGGGCACCTGTCTGCAAACCCTGCAATCCACTCAAAAGCAGCTCAGGGATGACTTTGTCTTTGTGGCTCAATGCAATATCGGCAGCGAATTCATGGGACCGGAAAACGTGGCGCGTATCAAGGTTGTCGCCCGGCGAACCTGGACACGCACTTTGAGTGATCGCCTGGGACTGAGTCATGCCGAATTGAAGCGCTATCCCTCCGCCGCGCCTCAGCTCCCCTGCCGGGAACGGCTGCTTGCAGATCGGCCGGAACACATCATTGAGCGTCCATTATCTGAGAAAGCCACCGCCCAGCTCTCCGGATTCACCATGCACATGCCCGAACAGCTCTACAATCAGGGAGAAATCTACAACCTTTGCATTCCCCATGGAACGCTGACACCGGAGGATCGCTACAAAATCAACGAGCATGTCATTTCTACCATCCGCATGCTTGAACCCCTGCCCTTCCCCGAAAAACTGGCAAGGATTCCTGAATACGCTGGTGCCCACCATGAAAATCTTATTGGGACAGGCTATCCCCGCGGACTGAAAGGGGACCAGATTTCCATACCAGCCCGCATCCTGACTCTCGCTGACGTTTTCGAAGCCCTCACGGCATCGGACCGCCCCTACAAGAAGGCAAAAAAATTGAGTGAAGCCGTGAAAATCTTAAGTGCTATGGCCCAAAATGGTCATATCGACCCGGATCTCTTCCGACTCTTCCTTTCCAGTGGTCTCTATCTCCGGTATGCTGAAAAATTTCTGGCACCTGCACAGATTGACGAGGTGGCTGTCGAACACTACCTGCATTAGATCTCATGACATAAGGGTCCCTTGAATAATCAGTCTTTCGTCCATATTATTCGATGTTCCCTTATTACTTGAATCCAGCGACAACCCTTGTTTGTGCAACTTATGGATAATTTTAAACAAATACTGAAAAGCCCTCTTTCCCACTCAACACAGAGAGACGCCATGTTCATACCCCACGCCCGCCTCAGCTGCGGATTTGACACCTCCTTCCTGCAGCTGCCGGAGAAATTTTATCAACTCTGCTCACCGACTCCGGTGACGGCTCCTGAGTTGCGTCTTTTTAATCACGAACTTGCAGAAGAACTTGAACTCCCCTTCAACTCGGAGGAACCAGAGCTGACCGCCTGCCTTGCTGGCAATCTTCTCTTCGCCGATTCTCAGCCCCTTGCCATGGCCTACGCCGGTCATCAATTCGGTTCGTTTGTACCACAGCTCGGGGACGGAAGGGCAATTCTGCTCGGAGAAAAGGTAACTGCGGACGGACGACGGTTTGATCTCCAACTCAAAGGTTCCGGTATAACCAGATTTTCCCGCAACGGTGATGGCCGGGCAGCTCTGGGGCCGGTGTTGCGCGAATACATCGTCAGTGAGGCAATGCATGCCCTTGGAGTCCCCACCACCCGTTCCCTTGCAGTCCTGACCAGTGGTGAAAAAGTAGTGCGGAGTGAAGGCGCGCTGCCCGGCGCAATTCTCGTCCGGGTCGCTTCCGGACTGGTACGGACTGGCACCTTTGAATATTTCTCCGCCCGCAATGATGAGGAAGCCATACGCCAGCTCGCAGAGTATGTCATCGCCCGTCACTACCAGGAATCTGCAGAGAGCGAAAAACCTTTCCATCACCTCTTTGCAGCCATTGCCTCGGCCGGAGCTCGACTCACAGCACAGTGGATGGCGCTGGGGTTCATCCACGGAGTGTTGAACACCGACAACATCGCCGTGAGCGGAGAAACCATCGATTACGGCCCCTGCGCCTTCATGGACAATTACCACCCGAACAGAGTCTTCAGTTCCATTGATTTCTCCGGCCGTTATCGCTACTCGGCGCAGGGCTCGGTGATGAAGTGGAACCTCCACCGACTCGGCAGCTGCCTGCTACCGCTTTTCGGCCAGGATGGGGAGGAGTTTATAGAGACGGTAACAGGATCGTTTGAGCAGGAATTTCTGCAATTGCTGACGAAGGCGATGCTGTGCAAGATTGGTGTCGAAGCCCCCCACAAGGGTGATTCTTCCCTGTTGCAGGAACTGCTTGCTCTCATGCAGAAAGAGGAAACGGATTTCACCCTTACGTTCCATCACCTCGCAGAGTGTATTGATGGAGATACCACACCCTTCTGCACTCTCTTTCATAACAATACCGAACTTCCCTCCTGGTTGAAAAAGTGGCAAACGCGAATAAAAACAGAAGAACCCGCGACGACCAGCCAGCGAATGAAAGGCGTTAACCCACTTTTTATCCCCCGGAATCACCGCATCGAACAGGCCATACTCGCGGCACAGGAACGTGATGATTTTACCCCTGCCCGCAAACTCCTGCAGCTACTCCAGACACCATTTACGGAACAACCTGAGTTTGCTGCATTTGCCAAAGCCCCAAAAGTTGAAGAGCGGGTACTTCAAACCTTCTGCGGGACCTGAGCCATGCAAACTGCAAGAGGAACCACGAATGGACACGGATAAACACGAATTATTATACCATTCCTCTTAAATTATGCCCCCGTTTAAGGAGGTCCAATCTCGGTTGCATCTGCTCTTCATAATTATGGGAATTGCTACCAGTTTATGCCATGCGTTACAAGTCATTCCACCGTTATTGTTACGTTTATCGTCACCGTGTAGACAAGGCATGCCTTGTCTCTACATCATCGCCGGAATCACTGTTGTGCCGATTTTTCACCAATGATAATGTATATGCCACCGTTATCACCATTGCGATCAATTTTACATTCTGTTTATCCATTCGTAATCGCCCAAAAAGATGTCCACGCAGTTGCATTATCTGGTCAATACAAAATGTAAATGATATTAAACCACGGAATATCAGAGAACAAAACGCTCAATCCCGACTTTCAGATGACTCCCAAAGTTGATTAATAATCCTGGGGCACTGTACGGCTTAACTTCGGATACAAACGTTTTCGTTTAATGTGTTGTCCCTGTTCGTGAAAATTCGTGTCTATTCGTGGTTACAAATTGCAAGAGGAACTACGAATGGACACGGATAAACACGAATTATTACTCATTCGTAATCGCCAAAAAAGATGTCTACGCAGTTGCGTTATCTGGTCAATACAAAATGTAAATGGTATTATTCCAGACAAATAAAAAGAGAGGCTGCCCCTTACGGGACAGCCTCTCTTTTTTTACTGCCTGCGATGTTAACCGTCAGTCTTCAATCTTTCCGGTTTCCATGCGCTTGTTGTAGATATTCTGCATTTCATACAGATCCTGCATGGTCTCGAACACACCATGCCAGTGTGCATAGTCCGGTCCACCCATCAGAGCGCCCTGACGCATGCGGCGTCCTTCATGATGCCACATATGATAAAACGTGTTCTGGAAGGTATCAGCCCAGGGATTTTCCTTAAGCAGTCCTTTCTCGGCGAGGGCTTTTTTCATTTTCAAAGCCTCATCGTAATAGGACTCGTTGTAGAGTTTCACCTGCGGATCAGCCTGCTTGAAGAAACTTTCCGTGTGCAGTGCGGTATGGCAGTTACTGCAGACCTGCTTCATCTTCTGGCGACCTTCAGGTCCATTCCCAACGAGAGGATCCATCGGATCGGTACCATTGCGAACCTCGGAACGTCCAGCCCACAAGTTCCAGTAGAGACGCTCAGAGATATTATGGGTGGTACTCAGATCACCGATACCGCTCATATGACAGGTGGCACAGGTAGGAGCACGATAGTCGCCCGGCTGCCATGCACCTGGTGCAGAGTCATAGTTCCAGGTGGTACCTTCAGCGTTGAAGATATGTCCATGCTTGGAGTTATTGTAGATTTCGATATCTGGATGATCCGGGCCCAGGTGACAGGATGCACAGGCTGCGGGCTTGCGGGCTTCAGAGATTTTGAAAGTGTGGCGGGTATGGCAGGTCACACAGTTCCCGATGGCACCATCAGGATACACCGTACCAACACCATAGGTCGGCCAGGTCTGGAAAGTAGGCCGTTTGTTCTCATCAAGCTTGATGATGGACCCGTGACACTGCATGCAGCCCGTTATATTGGAAGACTCGACACATTCCGGGTGGTTCTGACCTTCATGGGTTCTAACGAGACCCTCAAAGAAAGTTTTATACCCGGGATTTTTGGGATCCTGATATTGCAGCGCACCTCGAGAGTGGCCACCTTTGCTGGCCTGCTCAACCTCCTGCGCATGGCAGCGGGCACAGGTTTTCGGGGAAACGAGGATACTGACATACATCTCGCTTCCCTTCACGCCCGGACAATTCTGCGCCGCCATCGGGCTGCCCTTGTCAACGGTATGGCAGTCAATACAGGAAACACCTGCATGGGCATGCCGACTCATTTTCCAGTCAGCAATAATACCCGGGGTCTTTTCCTGGTGGCACTGCACACATTTCTGCCCTTCGGGAGAAATACCGTGATCCACTTTCAGAGTTTTCACCGCACTTTCCACCGTTCCTGCGTATGCAGAGGTGACAAGACCGACAACAAAGAGCAGCGATAAAAGTATTCGCATATTTCTCCTCCTGTTACTTCTCATTTTTGACCAGATGGTCCTTGATATTTTTGTGCCCGACATGCTCATGGCACCTTACACATGATTTAACGACACCGTTTTTGAAATCTTTGTGAGCCAGATACGCTTTGGGGATATCGTATTTCATGGCTTCCATATCATGACACTGAAGACAGCCGGAGGTATAGACAAACTCCTCGCGGTTTTTGAGGTTTCCAACGAAGTCAACGGAATCAACCCAGAAGGCCTCGCCCAGGACATCTTTCATACCGCTCTCGGCCTTCACTATGATGTAGTGAAGAACATTGTCGTGGGGAAGATGGCAGGCAGTACATTTAGCGCGGAAGCTCACCTTATTATTGCCGCCATGGGTGGCATTACCATAGGCTTCAACCATCCCTTCCATGGAATGGCAGGAGGAGCAGAACTCCACGCCAGCAGTCCTCTCTATCATCTCTGCGCTGACCAGGGCAATGCCCAGTCCTATGATAATTCCCAGTACTACAACCAGCAGGAAACGAGTCATGGGTGCTCCAGTGTTATGGGAACATCGAATAACCAGTCTTTCGTCCATCTTCTTCGTTACAGTCAAAAATTTATCCTCAAAACAGCAAAGTTCTGCCTGCGGTAAATTTCTTTCTGAACCTCCAATATGAATGAAAGACAAGGTTTTTCAAGGGGCCCTTCTATTGATCTAAAAAGTAAGCCGGAAAGTTAAGACAGCTGCTGCCTGCAGCTGAAAAGTAAGCCATTATTCTACAGAAACTTTGAAAAATGAATCTCTATTCCAACTCCTTCGTTACAATAAAAACGTTATCATCACAATATCCAGGCACAGGTTCGGTAAATGTTTTTCCTGTGCCTGGAAGTTAATCGAAATCTTTACTCATTTGAAGCACAAAGTTTGTTCACCATAGCCTGTTTTCGAAAAAGATCATAAGCTTTTCCACACCAACACCCCTCTTTCAGACTAACAGAAAAGTTCATTTTTTAGCAGACAATGAAATCAACGGTCTCTTCTTCTGTACAGCCTTTCTCCTGTTGTCTCTTGAATACCCAAAGGACGAACAGTGGTTCCCAGGCCCCCTCTTCTGCCATCAGGGTCCCCATTATAGAGGATCCCGTAATTTCAGCAAAGTACACTTTTAGACATAATCATCACAACATTGCGGATTTTCTCCACCTCACGGAATTTCGTCCTCTGCCTCAACCGGTTCTTCGACCACACAGAGCAGACGGTAGAGTATCCGCCCCTGCACCTCATCACTTTCCACCCCGTGAATCTCCCGGGCATACCCCGGAAAACGATTTTCAAGAATCTCAAGAAGCTGCAGATAACGCAGGATAGCAAGATTATCTTCTGTCAGGCGTTCCCCCCCCATCAGTACCGGGATCCCCGGCGGATACGGGACCACCATCACCGCTGGAACTCGCCCGGCCAGATTCTGCAGACGCACATACTCAACCTCCTTGCGCACCACGCAGGCACTTGCCTCGGCAGGAATCATCGCCTGCGGCGGCAGAGAAGAGAAGGCCTCGTCCATCACGGCGAGAAAATTATTTACACAATAGAAGCGGTGCATCACGTCGCAGAGATCACGCAGCCCCATACCTCGATAGCGGGAGTTCTTTACAGACAGACGGGGGATGGCAAGCTCCAGAGGAGTGTTTTTGTCGTAATCCGCCTTGAAAGCAAAAAGCGAGGTGAGCAGTTCTCCGTGCTTACCCCTTGTTGTCCCGAAAGAGTGGAGAATGAGAAAGGAGTAGGTATCCGTCTTCTCCACCACCACCCCCTTCTCCATCAGATAGTCGGTAACGATAGCCGCCGGAATTCCGCGGGGTTCATATTTACCCTCTGCACTAAATCCCGGGGTAAGAAAGGTGAGCTTGATTGGATCAAGCAGAATGAAATCCTCTTCAATATCTGCAAAACCGTGCCAGCTCTCACCGCTCTTGAGAATCCACGCCTGCTGATCCTCCAGCAGCAGATCGGCATCAGCATCGGCGAAATCCACCGTTTCCCCTTTCTGCTCGACAAACTGCGGCTGCCACATGGAAAAGAACCAGCACCCCTTCTCCTCCAATTCGCGCTCAATAGCGCGCATCCTGCAACGCAGCGTGATTGCCTCGCGGATATTATCCTCGCTCATCTGCAGGCCATCCGCCTTCATCATCCCCGTGGCCACATCCAGCGAGGCAATCATCGGATAGTTTGGTGACGTCGAACTGTACATCATGAAAGCCTCGTTGAACTCATCGTCAATAATGGCCTCTTCACTGCCGTTCTTGATATGGATCATTGAGGCCTGCGAGAAGGCAGTAAGCAGTTTATGGGTGGACTGGGTAACAAAAACGGGGGGATAACTCTCAACATCAACCTCATCGGTCATCCCGTAAAAATGCTGATAAAGCGGATGGAAAGCAGCGTAAGCAAACCACGCTTCATCAAAATGAAGATAGCGAACATGCTCTCTGAGTTCGTTGTGAATCAACGCAATGTTATAACAGAGACCGTCATAGGTCGAATTGGTAAGCACCGACATGGTGAAGAACTCATCGTCTTTCGGCTTGCGCCCTGCGGCAGCAAGCTTCTCCAGCCCGGCGCGCCTGCTGAATTCCTGCAGCCGTACCGGCCCGATAATCCCCCAGGCGTTGCGGCGGGGTTTCATGTAGACCGGCACCGCCCCGGTGTTAACCATGGCATAGTGGATGGATTTGTGGCAGTTGCGGTCGACAAGAGCGAAGTCACCGGCCGTCACCTGACTCTTCCAGACAATCTGATTGGAAGTGGAAGTGCCGTTAAGAACATAATAGGTGCGGTCGGCACGGAAGGTTTTGGCGGCATTATCCTCGGAGACGCGCAGCACTCCGCTGTGGTCAAGCAGAGAGCCAAGCTCGGGAACCGAGACAGAGATATCCGAGCGCATCATATTTTCGCCAAAAAAACGGTAGAAGGCCACCCCTGTCGGACTCTTGAGAAAACCCTCGCCACCCATGTGTCCCGGGGTATGCCAGGGATATTTGTAGTCCTCGACATACTCCATCAGCTCCTTAAAAAAAGGCGGATAGAGCCGCTCCACATATTTTCTGGTGGCATCCTCAATACGCCCGGCCATGAAAGGAATGGAGTCTTCATCAAGGTAGAGATAACCGTCAATAACAGAAAGCAGCGCCGTGGAGAGTTCCTCTGCGGAGGCGTTTTCGGTCATGATATAGACAGGCAGCTCAGGAAACTTCCCCTTCAACGCGAGAATCTGCTTCTCTTTCTCCGCAATGTTGCCGCCGCACCAGTCAACCACGGCTCCGACGATATTCCTTCGTGTCCAGCAGGTCTCCAGCAGTTGAGCCGGATCGTGCAACTCACGAAAAGACATGCCCCGCCTTTCAAGTTCTGAAATAAGGACACGAAAGCGGCGGGCATCAAAACCATCGGCGAGATTTTCTGCAACAAAAAGCAGCGGCCAGTCAATCAGTTTCATTTTATCTCCTCAACAGGGTGAATTTGAATCCGCATTCTCACATAAAAAGAGCCCGTCTGCAATTGCAGACGGGCTCCGGTAAAAAATATACTTCAAGACTTCTAAGAATTATTCAGCAGGCTTCTCCAGCAGAGCCTTGCGGCTGAGACGGATACGTCCACGGTTATCCACATCAAGCACTTTAACATCGACCTCGTCCCCTTCATTGAGGACATCGGAGACTTTGGCCACCCGTTTATGGTCGAGTTCAGAGATGTGAACCAAACCGTCAGTCCCAGGAAGAATCTCCACGAAAGCGCCGAATTCTTTGATACTGCGAACAACACCGTGATAGGTTGCGCCAATTTCAGGTTCGGCAGTAATCGCCTTTACTTTGTTGAGCAGCGCTTCGCCGAGAATAGCGTTCTGAGCAAAGATTTTCACCAGACCGGAATCATCCACTTCAATTTTGGCATCGAACTCCGCGGAAAGTTCCTTGATGATCTTACCACCGGGGCCGATGATATCACGGATTTTGTCGGGGTTGATTTTGTGCACCATATATTTGGGAGCATGATCACTCACCTCATCCCGGGCACCAGAGATACCTTTCTCCATCTCAGAGAGGATATGCATGCGACCCTCTTTGGCCTGAGCCAGCGCGGTACCCATGATGTCACGGTCAACACCGTCAATCTTGATATCCATCTGCAGCGCAGTGATACCGTCGATGGTTCCAACCACTTTGAAGTCCATGTCGCCGAGGTGATCTTCGTCACCGAGGATATCGGAGAGGATGGCAACTTTGTCGCCCTCTTTGATCAGACCCATGGCGATACCTGAAACCGGGCGTTTGATTGGAATACCAGCGTCCATCATGGCCATGGAGCCACCGCAGACGCTCGCCATGGAAGAGGAACCGTTGGATTCCATGATATCAGAGACGATACGAATGGAGTAAGGGAAATCAACTTCGTCAGGCAGCACGGCGGAGAGGCCGCGGCTGGCAAGAGTCCCGTGACCGATATCACGACGGGAGGGACCACGCATCATACGGGCCTCACCCACACAGTATGGGGGAAAGTTGTAGTGCAGCATAAAGCGGACATTGAGTTCACCGTTAAGGGTCTCAACCCGCTGCTTGTCGCGTTCGCTGCCGAGGGTCGCGGAGACAAGAGCCTGAGTCTCACCACGGGTGAAGAGCGCAGAACCATGAGTGCGGGGCAGCACAGCCACTTCGCAGTTGATGTCGCGAACCTCAGTGAAACCACGACCGCCGATCCGGGTCTCGGTATTGACGGTGCGTTCACGCATGTAGCTTTTACGGCAGGAGTCAATCAGATCGGAGATTTCACCGCTGCGCTCTCCTTCCGGATCAAGCTCTTCTTTTACAGCCTTTTTCAATGCAGAGTATTTTTCGCTGCGCACCATTTTGTCAGCGGTCTCAAAGACCTCTGCAAGGCCACCGGCGGCGATCTCTTTGATTTTCGACTTCAGGGCTTCATCAATAACCGGAGCTTCAACGACAATTTTTTCTTTTCCGTTTGATTTCTGCAGCTCAAGTTGAATGTCAATAAGCGGCTGAAGCTGTTCAAAGGCATAGAAGATCCCGCCAAGAACCTCGTCTTCACTCAGTTCGTCAGCTTTCCCTTCGACCATGACTACTGCATTTTTTGTGCAGGCGACGATGATATCCATGGCGGATTTCTTCAGCTCAGTCTCCGTGGGATTCAGCACATATTCGCCGTCAATAAGGCCAATACGGCCACCAGCCACGGGACCTGCAAAGGGAATATTCGCAAGAGAAAGAGCGGCAGAGGCCCCGGTCATTGCCAGTACATCCGGAATCGTCTCCTGATCTGCGGAAAGTACAGTGGCGATAACCTGGGTTTCGTTGCGCCATCCTTTCGGAAAAAGCGGACGAACAGGACGATCGATAATTCGACAGGTGAGAACTTCGCGATCGCTCGGACGACCGATTTCCCGACGAAAGTAATTGCCCGGAATACGTCCCACAGAAGCCAATTTTTCCTGATACTCAATGGTCAGCGGCAGGAAATCGACGTCAGAGCGTGCAGAATTTGCACCCACGGCAGTAACAAGTACTACGGTGTCGCCGGAACGCACGATGACAGCTCCCGATGCCTGCTTCGCGATCTTTCCTGTTTCAATGGAGATGGTTTTTCCACCGATTTCAGCTTCAACTTTGTTAAACATGTTTACTCCAGATGTGTGCATCAGGGATAGGCGTGTGGCCCAACGGCAACGGAATGTGCCATAAAGAAGGAGGTTCTTGACTGGATTCTCCACCAGCCCCGTATGCTCTTTTCGGATTCGGACACGGATGCGCCTTCCCTGTGAAGATGCTCCGCTTCACCGGACTTACCGGTGGAAACTGCATTGGGGATTGATGCCGACGGGCTCAATCTCCCTATAAAAAAAACACCCCGGGTAATCTCCCCGGGGTGTCTTTATAAAACATCAATCACTGATTACTTCCGCAGATTGAGCGTCTGCAGGAGATCACGATATTTGTTAATATCTTTTTTGCGCAGATAGTCAAGGAGACTGCGGCGCTGACCAACAAGTATGAGGAGACCACGACGGGAATGATGATCTTTTTTATGCACCTTGAAATGTTCAGTGAGGTACTGAATACGGTCGGTGAGCAATGCAATTTGAACCTCAGTAGAACCGGTGTCACTTTCGTGAGTTTTAAATTTCTCAATGATTTCGCTTTTTTGTGCTGCTGACTGGGCCATGCTTTTCCTCAATGGTCTGAATTACCACTTGCGGGACTTATCCTCGCTCGCAGAGTGAGGGAACGACAACCGCTCCCTGAATCGGTTGGAACTTATCCATTCCCAACTTTTAATGCAACAATTTAACAACATCCTCAACAGAAAGCATCCTCGAGAGCAACCGCTCCCGTGCATCTTCCGCTTCAAAGTCGTCCCCGGTCACTGCCTTCTCCAACCCGAAAAACCCGCTCCTGGTTCTGCGCAGAGCCGTGAGATATGCACCGCAGCCGAGAGTCTCGCCGATATCTGCTCCCAGCACCCGGATATAAGTTCCTTTGCTGCAGCGAACTCTAAGCTTCAGCTCTGGATCGGCATCACTGCAGAAGCCATTACTTATCCGCTCCAGCTCAGAGATGACTATCCTCCGCGGCTCCTTCTCCACCGCAATTCCCCGACGGGCATACCAGTAAAGCGGTTTACCTTTGTGTTTCAAGGCAGAATAGATCGGCGGCTGCTGCAGCTGTGCACCTCGAAAGGTGGCAAGGACATCTTCAACCTGTTCCTCCGACAGTTCCCCAACGGATCTTTTGCAAACGACAGCGCCCTCAGGATCAAGGGTCTCCGTCTCAATGCCGAGCCGCAAAGTTGTCAGATACTCCTTCTCACCCGCCATGAATTGCGAGATAAGTCTGGTAGCCGATCGTCCGACACAAATAATCAGCAGACCAGTGGCGAAGGGGTCAAGCGTCCCCGCATGACCAACCTTTTTAATACCAAGAATACGTCGCACCCGCGCCACTGCTCCAAAAGAAGTAAGGCCGGGGGGCTTGTCAACACACAGCACTCCGGCAGGCAGGGCAGCGTCCTCTTCCTGCATAGTCACTCCTGCAACTCTTTGTGAAGAACTTTGAGAAGCTGAACCTCAGCCTTTTCCAGGGTACTGCCGGCAATCCGGAAACCAGCGGCATTATGATGACCTCCGCCTCCGAAAAAACCCGCGACCTTCGACACATCAACTTCGCCTTTGGCGCGCAGACTGACAGAAATCTGCCCACCAATCCCCTCTTTAAGAAGCACCGCCACCTTCACAGTCTTTACCGCGCGGGGAATATTAATAAAGTTTTCTACATCATCCATCAATGCCCCGGTGGTGGCAAGCATCTCCCGGGAGACAGTCATGACAGCGACTTGAGAGTTCTCAAGAAGAGTCACCGAACCCAGGCACCTCTGCAACAGACGAAGTCGGGCCGGGCTGTAAGTATCATAAATTTTGGCGGCCACATCCTCAGCACTCACCCCTTTCTCCAGGAGTACTGCTGCAATATGCATGGTACGGGAACTCGTGTTTTCGTAGCGGAAAGACCCCGTATCGGTCATGATGGCAACATAGAGATTATAGGCCGCCTCCCAACTGATCTCGGCGTCGAGGGCCTCGGCGATCTCATAGAGCATCTCCCCGGTGGAAGAGCGATATTCATCAACCCAGCTGCTGTTACCAAACTTTTTATGGGAGGCGTGGTGATCTATAACAACAAAGGGGGTTGCTGCGGAGATTTCCTTATAAATATCACTGCCGATGCGCCAGGCATCCCCGCAATCCAGAGAGACACCGGTCACATCCTTTCCGGTTTCTTCAAAAAACGCCCGTACTTCTTTAAAATCCCAACTCAATCGCTGCTGTCCAGGCAGGAAAGAATAGAGATGCGAAACAGGTTCTTCAAGCAGACAGAAAACCTCTTTGCCCAGTGATTCCATAATGGAACCAAAAGCAAGCAATGATCCGAGGGCATCTCCATCAGGGTGAATATGCGTTACAGCAACAATCTTGCTGCTGTTGCGCAGATCATCGAGAACCTGTTGTGGAATCATGGCTTTTCCTTCCGTTCCCTGTCGATTTCCTGAAAAATTTCCTCCAGTTCCGCCACCTTCTCCACAGTGTTGTCGTAAAAAAAGTTTAGAACAGGAGTAAATCTCAGATTAAGAGTGTGGGCGATGTGGCTGCGAACAAACCCTGAAGCCCGCTTCCATCCCCTGCCAGCTTCGGCCACCGCCTTCGATCCGCCGAGTACAGTGTAGTAAATCTTTGCTTCAGCAAGATCGGAGGTAACCTCCACTCGAGAGACAGAAACACCACTGAGACGCGGGTCTGAGATTTTTTCCACGAGAAGCAGAGAGACCTCCTGCTGGATGGCACGCGCCACCCGGTCAGAGCGTTTACCACTGCGTGCTCCTTTCTCACCGAGACCAATATCGTCAAGCGTCTGTTTAGGATTCCATATGGCCATGATTAAAGGGTAGCCTCCACTTCATTCATGATAAACGCCTCAAGCTGATCGCCAACTTTGATATCATTAAACTTCTCAACCCCGATACCGCACTCGTAGCCGCTGAGGACCTCTTTCGCATCATCCTTGAAGCGCTTGAGGGAATCAATTTTCCCGGTATAAACCACCACTCCATCACGCAGGACACGCACTCCCACCCCACGCTGCATTTTGCCGTCAAGGACAAAACAACCGGCAATAGCTCCAATCTTTGGAACACTAAAGACATCGCGAACATCAGCGGTCCCAATAATTTCCTCTTCAAAGGAGGGGGCAAGCATGCCGACCATCGCCTTTTTGATATCGTCAAGAGCGTGGTAGATGACATCATAGGAGCGAACCTCAACACCTTCTTTTCCCGCCAGTTCTTTTACCTTGATAGACGGACGAACGTTAAAGCCGATAATAATCGCGTCGGATGCTGAAGCGAGCAGGATATCCGATTCTGTTACAGCTCCGGTACCCTCATGCAGCACCTTAACCTTGATCTCATCGGTAGAAAGATCCTCTGCAGCCTTGGCAAAGGCCTGAAGAGTCCCCTGAACATCGGAACGGAGAACCACGCGCAATTCCTTGATCTCCCCTTGATTCAGTTGATCAAAAAGATTCTCAAAAGTCACGCGGTTTTTAACAGCGAGACCACTTTCACGAACCTTGAAACTCCGTTCCTGACTGAGACTCCGCGCCATTTTCTCATCGGGAACGACGATAAATTCATCCCCGGCACTCGGTACACCTGAGAGCCCCTGTACCTCTACCGGCATGGAGGGACCAGCCACCTCAATCCTGCGTTCACGGTCATCAAGCATGGAACGAACCTTGCCACTGAACTGACCAACGATGAAATAATCACCGGTGCGCAGAGTTCCGTCCTGTATCAATACGGTGGCCACTGCGCCGCGCCCTTGATGCAACTGAGCTTCAACAACACGGCCACGTGCCTTGCGATTCGTATCGGCATGGAGTTCAAGGACCTCGGCAAGGAGCATAATGGCTTCAAGGAGAGCATCGATACCAATATTTTTCTTGGCAGAGGTCTCCACGAACATGGTGTCGCCACCCCAGTCTTCCGGCATCAGATTGAGCTCAGAAAGCTCACGTTTCACCCGCTCAATATCGGCATTGTCCTTGTCGATTTTGTTCACTGCCACAATAATTGGCACATTGGCAGCCTTGGCGTGGGCAATTGCCTCTTTCGTCTGATCCATGACACCGTCATCGGCAGCAACCACCAATACGATAATATCCGTGATCTGAGCACCGCGGGAACGCATTTCCGTAAAGGCGGCATGGCCTGGAGTATCAACAAAGGTGATGTTTCCTGCGGCAGACCGAACATTGTAGGCCCCGATATGCTGGGTAATGCCTCCGGCTTCACCTTCAGCGACGTCACTTTTGCGAATAGCATCGAGGATGGATGTCTTTCCATGATCGACATGGCCCATGACGGTAACAATCGGCGGACGATTTTTCTGGGATCCCCCCTCTTCAGCCTCTTCGAGAAGCTGCAGTCCAATCTCTTCTGTGATGCCCTGTTCAACCTCGTACTCAAATTCAGAGGCAATGATGACAGCGGTATCGAAATCGACCTGCTGATTGATGGTAGCCATAACTCCCATCCCCATCAGTTTACCGATAATCTCTCCCGCCTTGACCTTCATATTCAGGGCAAGATCGCCAACACTGAGGGATTCATAGACAGTAAACTTCCGTTTACTGGCCTTCATCTCAGCAGCGAGTTGTATTGGTTTGGCATTTTTTTTACTTTTACGACGACGACCGCGGCCATCCGTCTCACCATAATCAGGACCGAAGTGGGTATACTTGACATTCTTCCCACCCCTTTTGTTGCGGCGATCCTGATCACGCTCTTCACTGTGCCCCACTTTTTTCCCTTTACGTTTTCCACGGGCATCGCTTCCTGGGGCGCCAGTCGGAGCGGGAGCAGGGGGACGCCCAGCAACAGGAGGACGTCCAGCAACAGGGGGACGTCCAGGAGAACTTGGACGCGGAGTAGAACCCGGGCGTGGAACAGGTCTACTCTTTTTCTTCGGACGGGAGGGAGACGGTTCAGCAGGAAGTTCAATACGACGCAGAATTCTTGCCGCTCCTTTGCGTAGAGGAGGGATCTCCAGTTTTCTCTCGGCCACTTTCTTCTCCACAGGTTTTTCTCCCCCGGGAGCTGCCGGTTTTTCTTCCACCTTTTTCTCCGTTGCTGTCGTTTTTATTGCAGTCTCTTCAGGAGCCACGGCCTCAACAAATGGTGCGGCCTTCACTCCGTTGTCAATTGATGCAACCTTCACTTCGTTGTCAATTCGTGCA
>JALNVI010000044.1 GCA_023231425.1 Desulforhopalus sp.
ATATTGTCGCTCTTCCCCGGTCAATGTTACTCGATAACGTGGTGCCATATAGTCCCCTAACTGTTTTTAGGGTATTATAGCAGATTATCGTTTGTGCGAAAGCTTATGTTTTACGCTGTACTACGGTACTAATATACCTGCGGGAAAGTTCTTCCTGCGCCGTAAGTATGAACGAAATACAAGCTGTTTCAAGGTCCCCTACAGTGCGGCACCAGTAATCTGGCTCAGTTCGATAAACTTTTCTGCGGAGAGGGTCTCAGGGCGGGTGCCCGGATCAATCCCCGCCTTTTCCAGGAGTGCGGCGGCCAGCGTCTTTGCTGCATTACGATCTGTGCCGGCCAGTCTGCGCAAGGTGGGAACATTGGCGAAGGTGTTGCCGATGGTCTTGCGGCGCTGGTTGAAGGTGGTGCGGACGATTTCTTTGAAGAGGGGATAGTTGTAGCTCTCCTGCGGGGGGATACCGGGGGCGGTGATGCCAAAATTGATGGTGATGACGATGGAATCAACCTTTGGCATCGGATAAAACTCATCCGGCCGGAGCATCAGTTTCTGCTTCACGGTGGCGCAGGAGGCGAGCAGGATGGTCGGTACGCCATACTCTTTGCTGCCCGGCTGAGCCGCGAGGCGTAATGCCACCTCCTTTTGCAGCATTACCGTGACGCTCTCAAGATAACGGGCGTCATCGACCAGCTTGAAGATGAATGGGTTGGAGATGGAGTAGGGCAGGTTGGCGAGAATCTTCAACTTGCCACTCTCGTTGGCGCAACTGTTGCAAACCTCTTCCAGATCTACATCAAGAAAATCTTTGTGGATGAGAGTGACGTTCTCCGGCAGGTCATTGGCCTGACGGTGAAAGCGCACAAGTCCGCTGTCGATCTCAAAGCCACAGACCCGCTTTGCTGTCTTTGCAAGCGGCAGGGTGAGTGCGCCGAGACCTACGCCTACCTCCACTATGGTCTCTTCCGGCTTGATATCCCCTGCGGCGACGATGGCTTCTGCTGTGGTTTTATGGACAAGAAAGTTCTGCCCAAAGCGTTTTTTGGGAGCAAGATGGTATTTCTGCAGGGTGTCATACGCCTGTTTTCCATACTGCGTCATAAAGTTATGTCCTTTCTTGTTTTATTTCTATTTCTTCTTGTTATAGCGATATTTTTCAAAATCTATCACTGCCCGAGAAAAGAGCGTGAATAGACGTCTGTGTCAAGCAGGTTCTCACAGGCGCCGTTTTCAGCAAACTGATGTTGTCCGGCGAGGGCGATCATTGCAGCGTTATCGGTGCAGAAGGTGAGCGGCGGGGCATGGAATTTGAGGCCGTTTGTTGTACAGGCCTTTGCCAGGGATTCGCGCAGGGCGAGATTGGCGCTGACGCCGCCGCCTGTGGCGATATCCTCAACCCTGTTTTCCAGCGCAGCCTTGAGGGCTTTCACCGTCAGGACCTCTACTACTGCTGCCTCGAAGGAGGCACATATATCGTTGACGGGAACCTCTTCTCCTTTCTGACGGAAACGGTTGACCTGGTTGAGTACGGAAGTTTTCAGGCCGCTGAAACTGAAGTCAAAGGAGTCTCCGAGCCAGGAGCGGGGAAACTTGAAGGCGGCGGAGTTGCCTTCTGCCGCCAGTTTTGAAACCTGCGGGCCGCCGGGGTAGGAGAGATTGAGGAGTTTTGCCACCTTGTCAAAAGCCTCTCCTGCGGCGTCGTCGCGGGTCCGGCCGAGGCAGCGGAAACGGGTGAAACTCTCCGCAAGGTAGATCGCCGAGGTGCCCCCGCTTACGGTCAGAGAGATATAGGGAAAAACCGGGTTGGTTTCGCCGAGAAAAGCAGAGAGAATATGTCCTGCCATGTGATCCACACATACAAATGGAATTCCAGTGACATGGGCGACAGACTTGGCAAAGCTGAAGCCCACCAGCAGTGAGCCGACAAGGCCTGGCCCCTGGGTGGCCGCAATCAGTTCAATATCGGGAAGTGAGACACCGGCCTCCTGCAGCGTTGCTTCGGTGAGCGGCTGGACAGCCCTGAGGTGTTCACGGGATGCAAGTTCTGGAACCACACCGCCGAAACGGCTGTGGATATCCTCCTGGCCGCTGCGCAGGCTGGCGAGCAGGCAATCACCGTTCATCACCGCTACGGCGGTGTCATCACAGGAGCTTTCTATGGCAAGGGTAAGCATGGGCGTAGGGGGGCAGGTCTTCAGGGGGTTCCTTTTATCCGCTTGCACGGCGGGATTTCTGCAGTACTATGTGATTGGTATCTTACAAACCTTTCCTTATAATACTTTGAGTACATTAACATGAGCGAGAAAATACAATCTATTTCCCCCCTTGTCGACCAGTTTTCCCGAACAATCTCCTACCTGCGTCTCTCCGTCACGGATCACTGCAACTTGCGCTGCATGTACTGTATGCCGGAGCACGACGGTAAGGGAAATCCGGTAAAACACGGGAACTTCCTGCGCCATGATGAACTCCTCAGCTATGAAGAGCTGTTGCGCGTGGTGCGTATCGCCGTCGGAATGGGAATGAGTAAACTCCGCCTTACTGGCGGCGAGCCTCTGGTACGGCGTGGAATTCTTGATTTTATCAAGGAGCTGTCAAAAATAGATGGTCTTAATCAGGTTTTGGTGACAACCAACGGCGTTCTGCTTGGAGAGTATGCCGAAGATCTGCTGGCCTCCGGTGTACATCAGGTCAATATTTCCCTTGATACCATGCAGCGGGACAAATTCAAGCAGATCTCCGGGCGGGACTTTTTTGACAAGGTGTGGGAATCGATCTGCACGGCGGAACGTCTCGGTTTCAAGGTTAAGCTGAACGCCGTGGCCATGAAAGGGATAAATGATGATGAGTTCCTCGATTTCGCCCGTCTTTCCCTTGAGCATTCTTTTCAGATACGCTTTATTGAATTTATGCCTGCCGGGGATGCTGGGAGTTGGAGCCAGGGCCGCTTCTGCGATTCCGATGAGATTATGAAAAAGATTCGTACCATTGGTTCACTGGAGCCCTCTGAGAAACAACGCAGTTCCGGCCCGGCAAAACTCTATACCTTCAGTTCCGGGGGCCGGAAAGGAACACTTGGTTTCATCAGCCCGATCAGCCACCACTTCTGTGACCAGTGTACCCGCCTGCGTCTCACTTCAGAGGGGCGGTTACGCCCCTGTCTGTTGCACGATATTGAAACAGATCTGCGTGTTCTGCTTCGCGGTGGTGTCAGTGACGACGTTGTGCGCAATGCTATTCGCGACGCAATCTTCAACAAACCAAAAGGTCACCAGTTGAGCACAGTCCAGGATGTTGTAGAGAAGAGTCGCTGCAACGGTGGCATGTCAAAGATCGGTGGCTGAATCGGCCTGCCGCGGGTTGAACTGCGGATAGGAGCCGAGCCATTCAAACCACGAACATTTCTCATGCAGGCGTTTCACTGTTTCGGCAATGGACGGGTCTTCAATATGACCGAGCATATCGAGGACGAAGAGGAACTTCCACTGCTTTCCTTTGATGGAACGAGACTCAATCTTGACCAGATTGATATTCATCTCTGAGATTATGGTGAGGATTTCACTCAGGGCTCCGGGGCGGTCCATGAGGCCGAGGAGCAGGGAAGTTCGGTCGGCTCCGCTGCGTGCCGGAGACTCTTTGCCGATGACCAGAAAGCGGGTTGTGTTGCCCGGTCTGTCCTCAATCCCTTTGATGACAACCTGCAATTCACAGGTCTTGATGGCCAGTGAGGAGGCGATGGCAGCTGTATGCGGGTTGTTCACGGCCATCTGCGTTGCCACTCCGGTAGAGAATACCGGCAGGGTGGGAATGTCTGGCAGTTGTTTGCGTAACCACCCGCGGCATTCAGCCAGCGGTTGAAAGTGGGAGGCGACGGTTTGGATATCCTCTATGTTGCCGGATCTTGAGACGAGATTATAACTGATCTTGAGGTTTACTTCGCCGCAGATTTTTACGTTATATTTCATAAAGCAGTCGAGAGTGGAGAAAACTGCCCCCTCGATTGAATTTTCCATCGGAACTATGCCATACTGGGTGCGGCCTTTTTCTACCTCGGCAAAGACCTCATCAATGGACTCGCAGGCTTTGTAGTCTGCGGAGTGACCAAAATTCTCCATTCCGGCAAGGTGGCTGAAGGTGCCCTCGGGGCCGAGGAATGCGACCTCTGCTCTCTTTTGGGAGAGGCGGCAGGTGGTAATGATTTCATGAAAAATTGATTTCAGAGCATCCTCGGGAAAGATACCTGCGTTGGTGGCAAGGAGACGATCGTAGATCTGTTTTTCCCGCAGCGGGTCCCACTTGGCCCGCTTTTCGGTGTTTTTCAATCTGCCGATCTCTTTGGCGCAGTCGAGACGCTTTTTGAGGAGATCAAGGAAGGTGTTGTCGATAGTGTCAATGTCTCTGCGGACGGTGTCGATCTTTTTTTTCTGCTCTGGCATGAATTTATGTGGTTGGAAGGAAGAAACGGGAAACCTGGAGCAGTCATCCTGCTCCGTGAGAAGATCTCAAAGGACCTTTAAGTTAATCTGTTCTGGATAATGTAAAATATGGAAGATGAAACGCTGTCTGTCAAGGAGAGCCCGATAATATTTAAGGATGACACCTTGAAACAGGTCTGTAAAACTCTGCTTGCGAGTCTGCGATCCCATAGTCGGGTGGCGGTGGCTTTTTCCGGCGGGGTTGACTCCACCCTCCTGTTGAAGCTGGCCGTTGAGGCTCTCGGGGCAGAGAACGTCGTGACCATTCACGGAAAGTCGATCCTTGAGACGCCTGCACGTCAGATAATGGTACAGCAAATATATAAAGAGAACTTTCCGGAACGTGGAGAGTTAATTGAGGTCGTGCTTCATCCGCTGCTCTATGACGGTTTTGCAGTCAACGATGAGAAGCGCTGCTATATCTGCAAAAAACACCTTTATATCAGTTTGAAACCCATAGCTGCCAGCCTGGGTGTCGCAGTACTGCTGGACGGTACCAATAAAGATGATCTTTTTGAGGCTCGGCCAGGCCTGCAGGCGGTGGAGGAAGAGGGGATCCTTACGCCGCTGGCGGATGCCGCGATTGGGAAGGCGGAGGTTCGGCAGCTGGCAGAAGCGTTTCATTTATCTAATTATTTGCTGCCTTCAGATTCCTGCCTTGCCACCCGGCTGCCGCAGGGTAAAAAAATTACCAGAGAAGCCCTTGAGCTTACAGGCAGGGCAGAGACAGCGCTGAAGAAGCTGGGGCTGCCGCTGGCGCGGGTAAAACCTGTAGTCGGAGGCATCCATCTCGAATTATGGGGGAATGAAGGTGAAACAGCAGAAAAACAAAGTATTACCCCAGAGATTCGTGCTATTCTGCTACCACTTATACGCTCTGAATCTTTCAGTGAGAGCAAAAAAGGGGTAATAACCCTTTGTAACCGTCGGGAATGCTGAAAAAGTAAAAATATCAGCATAGGGGCGTGTTGGGTACAAATTTTTTCTTGATTCGTTATGGCTATTCAATTATGGTGCCTTCTTATAAGCGCAATAGCCCGCAGATAAAGGGTTACGGCGTTTTTTAAAGGATCTTGGAGTATCTAATTATTCAAGAGGCCTCTAATTTTTTTCTTGTTCCATTGAAAGCAGGCTTTTGACGGATGAGAAGAGTGCAAGCAATATCGTTTACGTAAAGCAGAAGGGACCTTTAAATAATCTTGTATTTCGTTCATATTCGAGGCACAGGAGAAAATTTATTACAGCCATGGTTGATCACGGAGTCTAGCGCTTACCTGGAGTCCAGTGCTTACCTGTGAGGATAAATTTTTTACTGTAACGAAGAAAATGGGCGAAAGACTGATTATTCAAGGTACCCAGAAATAAATGGCTGTATTATTCAAACAGTCGGAGGCCATTTCGGTGTCCGGCACAAGAAGAACCCGCAGGGAGGAATCATGAACAAGAAGGAACTCATCGAAAGTATTGCTGATGCTGCAGACATCAGCAAAGCAGATGCCGAAAAGGCTCTAAACGGCACTCTTGCCACTATTGCAGAGACGTTGAAAAAAGGTGACAAGGTTACCCTCGTCGGCTTTGGCACTTTTTCTGTATCCAAGCGCGAAGCACGTACTGGCCGTAATCCCCAGACCGGCAAGACCATTGATATTCCGGCTCGCAACATTGTTAAATTCAAAGCTGGCTCCAAGCTGTCTGACGCTGTAAATTAATTCAGCGCCCGGATTCCCGGGGCGTACAGCCCGGGTTTCTCTCCGGCAAGCTCAAGAAATATGTTCTCGTCGGTCTTTTCGAGAGAGAAACATTATTTCAAAAAGGCCGTTCCCGCAGGGAATGGCCTTTTTCCATTTCCCCTCCACCATTCCATTACTATGCAAACCTTTGAAGAACTGCTTGAAGAGTCCACCCGGGTTCACGGGCATATCTGCGCCGGGCAGGTGATAGGAGTGCGGATGTCTCTCCTCGCCCTCTCTCTGATTAAAATTGAAGATCCCAGGGGTGTTGACCGCAAGAAGTTCTGCATTTATGTCGAAATAGACAGATGTGCCACCGATGCTATTCAGTCGGTAACCGGCTGCAGTCTCGGTAAAAGATCGATGAAATTTCTCGACCACGGTGTAATGGCTGCTACTTTCGTCAATCTGGAGACAGGGAAGGCAGTGCGGATAACGGCACTGGAGGAGGCCCGGGAGGGGTCGAAACTTTATTGTAAAGAAATGGAAGACAAATATGTCCGCCAGCTCGAGGCCTACCGCATCATGCCGGAGGAGGAGCTCTTCAAGGTGGAGCATGTGAAAGTTGAGATTCCTGAGGCTGACATGCCCGGTCGTCCGACCCGCCGCGTACAGTGCGAAGGCTGCGGTGACTGGGTGCAGGATCACCGTGACGTGGAGAAGGATGGCAGAATTCTCTGTAGAAAATGTGCCGAGGGTTTTTATTATACCCTCGAAGATGAGTGAGGTGAGAAGATGAAGGTAACACTGCTTGATTATGGTGCGGGAAATGTGCGCAGTATTCGCAATGCCATCTTTCGCCTCGGTTATGAAATTGACGATGTAAACCGTCCCGAAGAGATTCTCTCCGCAGAAAAATTGGTGTTCCCGGGTGTGGGCAGTTTCGGTATCGCCATGGAGCAGCTGCGAAAGCGCGGTTACATGGAGCCTTTGCGCCGGAGAATTCGCGAAGATAAATCTTTTCTCGGTATCTGCATCGGAATGCAGGCTCTTTTTTCCGGCAGTGAGGAGTCGCCGGGTGTAGAGGGGCTGGGTATTTTTCCTGGACAGGTGCGGCGTTTCCCGCAGGGAGAACTGGCGGTTCCGGCGATAGGCTGGAATGGTCTGCGGCTGGAGAAGGACTCGCCCCTCTTTGGCGGCTGGAAGGGGGAAAAACTCTACTTTGTTCACTCCTATCATGCTCCGGTTACGGAGACTCCCGCGGAGTGGATTCTTGCGCGTACCGACTACGGTTGTGAGTTTGTCTCTGCGGTGAGCAGGGGACGGGTTTCGGCCTTTCAGTTTCACCCTGAAAAGTGTGGTACTCCAGGACTCAATATCCTCAATAATTACCTCTCCGACAATGAAACGCTCTGCCTGCGCAGTCAGGATCAGACGAAGACCTGCATGGCGAAACGGATTATTGCCTGTCTTGACGTGCGCTCTAACGATGCTGGCGATCTCGTGGTTACCAAAGGAGATCAGTACGACGTGCGTGATGACAGCACGGGAGGGGCGGTGCGCAACCTTGGTAAGCCGGTTACTCTCGCACAGCGTTACTTTGAAGAGGGTGCCGATGAGATTACCTTTCTCAATATTACCGGCTTTCGAAGCTTTCCGCTGAAAGATCAGCCGATGATTGATTTGCTCAAAGAGACCTCAAAAAATGTTTTTGTTCCCTTGACCATCGGTGGTGGAATCCGCAGCTTTACTGACAGTGAAGGAAAGGAATACACAGCGCTTGATGTGGCCGCCGCTTATTTCCGTGCCGGAGCAGACAAGGTCTCCATTGGCAGTGATGCCGTGTATGCCGCCGAAGAGTATCTGCGCACCGGAGAAAAAACTGGAACCAGTTCCATTGAGCAGATCTACAATGTTTATGGTGCCCAGGCGGTGGTAATCTCGGTTGATCCCCGCAGGGTCTGTGTACAGTCGCGGCAAGAGACGAGTCACCACGTTGTGGAGAGCGCCATCCCTGGAGAAAATGGTGAGAAATATTGCTGGTATCAGTGTACCGTCAGCGGCGGTCGTGAAGGACGCGATCTTGATGTTGTACAGCTGGTCACAGCCTGCCAGGCGCTCGGGGCCGGGGAGATTCTGCTGAACTGTATCGACCGTGATGGCACCGGTGCCGGTTTCGATATGGAACTCATTCGTCAGGTGAAGGCAGCAGTCTCCATTCCGGTTATTGCTTCCAGTGGCGCAGGCAGTGCGCAGCACTTCGTGGATGTCTTCCAGCAGACAGATGCCGATGCAGCTCTCGCCGCCGGAATTTTTCATCGCCGGGAGGTGGGGATTCAAGAGGTGAAAGACGCGGTCAGCCGGGCCGGGGTGGAGGTTCGCTGATGGATGCCCCTCGTAAATTCCAGGTTCTGCTTGCTTCGCCGCGCGGCTTCTGTGCCGGGGTTGAACGAGCAATTGAAACGGTAAAACAGAGCCTTGAAGAGTATCAAAAGCCGGTTTATGTCCTTCACGAGATTGTCCATAACCGCCATGTAATTGAAGAATTGCGGGAGTCCGGTGCCATCTTTGTGGAGTATCTTTCCGATGTCCCGCAGGGCGGAGTCGTTATTTTCAGTGCTCACGGGGTGTCAAAGGCGGTGGAGAGGTGTGCCGCCGAGCTCAATGTACTGTCAGTCAACGCCACCTGTCCGCTGGTTACCAGTGTTCACCGCATGGTGGAACGTTATTACGCTGAGGGCTGTAATGTGCTTATCATCGGCCATCATAACCATCCGGAGGTGGAGGGTTCTGCGGGGCGTGTGCCCGATGGTGTGCAGGTGGTGGCATCGGTTGAAGAAGCGGAAAAGGTGCAGGTGGTGGATCCACACAAGGTTGGCTATGTTACCCAGACAACCCTTACGCAGAGTGATATTTCCGGGATTATTGCCACTCTCAAACGGCGTTTTCCTGATATTCGCGGTCCCAGATCAAATATTTGTTTCGCCACTCAGAACCGGCAGGATGCAGTACGCGATCTGGCAAAACGGACCGAACTGATCTTTGTGGTTGGCTCGAAAAACAGTTCCAACTCCAATCGGTTGAAAGAGGTGGCAGTCCGGCGTAACATCCCGGCGCATTTGATTGATGACGCCTCCGATATTGACCCGCAATGGCTTGAAGGTGTCAGTCGCATTGGCATTACCGCTGGAGCATCGGCTCCGGAGCGGCTGGTAAAAGGGGTGCTTGACTGGCTGAAAGCGTATGGTGAGGTAGAGATAGAGCAGTTGAGGGGAGTGAAGGAACATACTCATTTCGAGCCGGCACCTCTGCCGAAAAAAGAACTTCCCAAACAGGTTCTGTCATAAAGGTGCCTTGAAACAGCTTGTATGCCGTTTATATTCGAGGGACAGGAGGGAATTTATAGCAGGCAGATGGGTGATATCGGAGTATAGCGCTTACCTCGACGTCTCGTTCCTCGCTTTGTCGGAGGATAAATCTTTGAATGTAACGAAGAAGATGGCCGATTATTCAATGTTACCATAAAAAAAGCGGTCACCCCTCCGGCAGCCGCTTTTTTTTCACATTTGGAAATTTTGAAACAGCTTGTATCTCTTTCATATTCGAGGTACAGGGAAAAATTTATTTCAGCCATCTTTGATCACGGAGTCTATCGCTTACCTGGAGTATAGCGCTTACCTCCAGGGATAAATTTTTGCGTGTAACCAGGAAGATGGACGATTATTCAAGATACCCGTTTGCCATCCTTCTCAGCTCAATGCTTCCTTGACCCGCTTCATTGCTGCGATAACGTTCTCGTGGCTGTTGAAAGAGGATATGCGGATATATCCATTACCGCAGGTACCAAAGCCTGCCCCGGGGGTGCAGACTACGCCAGCTTTGTTGAGCAGCAGATCAAAGAACTCCCAGGAGTCCATCTTGCCGTCAATCCAGATATAGGGGGAATTGATGCCGCCCACGCACTCATAGCCGAGTCCTTCCATGGTTTGCAAAACCACTTCTGCATTGGTGCGATAAAACGATATCAGCTCTTCACATTGTTTCTTTCCCTCTTCGGAATAGACTGCCTCTGCAGCTCGCTGCACGGGATAGCTTACGCCGTTGAACTTGGTGCAGTGACGACGATTCCACATAGCGTGCAGGCTGTGGGGAGTACCCGCTTTGTCCCAGCCCGAACATTTTTTCGGGACAACGGTATAGGCACAGCGGGTACCGGTAAAACCGGCACTTTTGGAGAAACTGCGAAACTCCAGTGCAACCTCTTCCGCGCCGTCAATCTCGTAAATGGAATGGGGCAGGCTGCTGTCCTGGATAAAAGCTTCATAAGCTGCATCAAAGAGGATGATTGCCTTGTTCTTTTTGGCGTAATCCACCCACTTCTGCAGCTCTTCTTTCGTTGCGGTGGAGCCGGTGGGGTTGTTGGGAAAGCAGAGGTAGATCAGATCAACGGGACGATTCGGCAGGGACGGGACAAAACCGTTTTCTTTGTTGCAATCGAGATAGACAATATCCTTGTAGCGACCGTCAATAAAATCCCCGGTGCGTCCCGCCATGACGTTAGTGTCAAGATAGACAGGATAGACCGGATCGGGAATGGCGATGATAATATCTTCGGAAAAGATCTCCTGGATATTACCCGTATCGCATTTTGCACCGTCACTGACAAAAATCTCATCGGCGGTAATTTTGGTGCCGCGGTTCTGAAAATCATTGATGGCGATGGCTTCGCGGAGGAAATCATAGCCCTGCTCCGGGCCATAACCGTGGAAAGTGGAATCATCTGCCATTTCGTCAACGGCTTTGTGAAAGGCTGCAATACATGCCGGTGGCAACCCGCGGGTGACATCGCCGATCCCAAGCTTGATGACGTTTTTTTCTGGATGTTCCTGCTGGAACTTTGTCACCCGCCTGGCGATGTCAGAGAAGAGATAAGAAGCTTGAAGTTTAAGATAGTTTTCGTTGATGGTGATCATGAATTTTCCCGGTTGTCAAATTTATGAAATTGTGTACGTTGTGCTAGCAATCAGAAGAGTTTTTACTATAGCCAAAAGAACTTATGTGTCAATTAAAACAGGTGATTTATGAGTGAGCACAACACCATCCGTCTCTCCGATTACAGGCCTTTTCCCTTTGCGCTCGATACCATTGAGCTTGAGTTTCAACTCTACGAAGAATACACCCTCGTCTCCGCCAGAAGTACCTTCCGGCGTACCAGCGAATCTTCCGATCTTCAGCTTTTCGGTGAAGAATTGGAGCTGCAGGGGATTGAGCTGAATGGTGAGCAGCGGCACGACTTCTGTATTGAAGATGGAGTCCTTACCTTGCCGAACGTGCCTGACGAGTTTACCCTTGTCATTCGAACCCTGATCAAACCGGCGGAAAATCGAGCCCTTGAGGGACTCTATAAATCCAGCGGGAACTACTGTTCCCAGTGCGAGGCCGAGGGCTTCCGCAAGATCACCTGGTTCCCGGACCGCCCCGATGTCCTTACCCGTTTTACCACTCGCATTGAGGCGGAGAGAAAACGTTATCCGGTGTTGCTTTCCAACGGTAATCTCATTGACAGTGGAGATGCGGGAGAAGGTCGCCATTTCGCCGTCTGGCAGGATCCCTTTCCCAAACCCTGCTATCTTTTTGCCCTTGTGGCCGGCTGTCTTGTTCCCCTTGAGGACAGCTTTACCACCTGCTCCGGACGGGAAGTTGCCTTGAAGATTTACGTTGAAGAACGCAATCGGGATAAATGCGATCATGCCATGGCTTCGTTGAAACGGGCGATGAAATGGGATGAAGATGTCTTTGGCCTTGAGTATGACCTTGATATATTCATGATTGTCGCGGTGGACGACTTTAATATGGGGGCCATGGAGAACAAGGGGCTCAACGTTTTCAACTCCAAATATGTGCTGACTTCGCCGGATTCTGCTACGGACCAGGATTACCTTGGTGTGGAAGGGGTTATTGGCCACGAATATTTTCATAACTGGACCGGCGATCGGGTGACCCTGCGTGACTGGTTCCAGCTTAGTCTCAAGGAAGGGCTTACCGTTTTCCGTGACCAGGAGTTTTCTTCGGATATGAACTCCAGACCGGTGCAGCGCATTGATGACGTTCGTTTGCTGAAGAACTTTCAATTTAAGGAAGACTCCGGTCCCATGGCACACTCGGTGCGACCGGATAACTATCTTGAGATCAACAATTTCTATACCTCTACTGTCTATAACAAGGGAGCCGAGGTAATCCGCATGATCCACACCCTGCTTGGAGCGGAGAATTTCCGCTGCGGGATGGATCTCTACATTGAACGCCACGATGGCCAGGCTGTAACCTGTGAGGATTTTGTTGCCGCCATGGCCGATGCCTCCGGGGTCAACCTCGATCAGTTCTTCCTCTGGTACAAGCAGTCCGGAACTCCGGTGCTGACGGTGTTAACCGAATGGCGTCCTGAGCAGGGCGAGTATCATCTTATTATTGAGCAGGAGTGTCCGTCTACCCCCGGGCAACAGGAAAAGCAGCCTTTCCACATGCCGATCAAGGCTGGTCTTGTCGGGTGTAATGGCGAGCTTGAGCTGGAGGGCGGCGTTCATGAAGTGGTGTTGGAGCTGCGTGAAGATTGTCAGGAATTCACCCTCAATTGTCACACTGACGAGGAGCCGGTACTCTCCCTGCTCCGTGATTTCTCTGCAGCGGTTCGGGTAAAACCTTTTCTGGATCGTGGACAGCTGGCCCGGCTGGCAGCCGTTGATGGCAATCTTTTCAACCGCTGGGACAGTGCAACACAGCTCGCCTCAGAGGTGATCCTTGAGGTTGCCGAACAGCTTCGCGGGGGCAGGACGGTATCGATAGATCCTGTCTATATGCGCGCAGTACGCAACAGTCTGACCGGCACGCCGGATGACTGCGCCCTCCTTTCGCTTTCCCTGCAACTCCCTGCTGAGACAACCCTCGCCCAGGAGATGGATTCCATTGATCCTGATGCTCTCCATGAGGCGCGTCAGCTGGTGCAGCGGCATATCGCACGGGAGAATCAAGCAACCTTTAAGCGCATCTACGAAACCAGTCAGGGCGATGGCCGTTATCTTGTCACCCCGCAGGAAGTGGGGCGTCGCAGCCTGAGAAATGTAGCTCTGCGGTATCTGATGGCACTTGATCCGCTGCCGGAAGAGATCCTTGACCTTTGCCGCCGGCAATTTGAAGAGGCCAGCAATATGACCGACACTGTTGCTGCGCTCGCCTGCCTGACCAATGTGCCCGGGGATGTTCGGGAAAATGCTTTTGGTTCCTTTTATGAGAAGTGGAATCAGAATCCGCTGGTGATGGACAAGTGGTTTGTTCTGCAGTCAATCTCTCTGCTGGAGGATACCCTCGCTCGGGTGCGCGGGTTGATGGATAATCCCGCCTTCCTCCTCACTAATCCCAACAAGGTGCGTTCGTTGATTGGTAGTTTTGCCGCTGCCAACCATGTGCGTTTCCATGCCCCGGACGGAGAGGGCTACCGCTTCCTCGCCGATCGGATTCTGGAGCTCAACGGTATCAATCCGCAGATTGCCGCCCGTCTCAGTTCTCCGCTGATTAACTGGCGCAGGTATGAGCCGGGGCGCAGCGCGCTGATGAAGGCGGAACTCGAACGTATCGCCAGCGCTGAAAAACTCTCCTCTGATGTCTATGAGGTGGTGAACAAGAGCCTTGCCCGCTGAGCAGACAAATCTATCAGGGGTATGACAGCCCGAATGTCTGCAAAAAAAAAGCGGGCGGCTGGAGAATTTCTCCAGTCGCCCGCTTTTTTTAATGGGGTTCGCTGCTACTTGCGGATATGACACAGCAGACAGCGGTATTTCGGAGGATGGTCTTCTGACAGTGGATATTCCTTGCCTTGAGCATGACACTGTTCACACTGCTTTTCGGCCTCTTTTTTATGCATAGTGAAGAATTTTTGATGATTTTCATCTTTTGGAACATGGGGAGTGGTCACCTCCGGCGCATTGAAGAGAAAGATGAGAATAACTCCGGCAAGAGCCACAAAGAGGATATTAAGCAGGAGTACTGTATCTTTTTTCATAATATTTTTTTTAGCAAAAAGGGGTTGGTAAATTTTTTCCTGTGCCTCGAATATGAACGAAATACAAGATTATTCAAGGAACCCTTATGGGAAAAGACAAAGAATTTTACCGCGAAGGACGCGAAGAACGCGAAGAGTAAAGATATAACGACAGCAATTCCCTGTTTCATTTAAAGAATCTTTTTTTCAAATTTTTTTGCCTTCTTTCGTCTTTCTTAGCGTTCTTCGCGGTAAAAAAAATGTCTTACCGCTTTTCCCTTTCTCTGCTTTTCAAGGATCTTTCAGCCCCCCATCTCTGCCTTGTTGATCGGCAGCAGGCCGAGGCGCAGCAGCAGACAGGTCCCCTCGCTGAGCAGGGGCAGATGGTTTGGGTGGATGCGGGCGTAGCGCACTGCCTTCAGGTGGCGGGCGTGACTGGCTTCGAGACGGGTGAACGCCTCGTTTTCCCAGGAGGGTTTCATGATGCGGTTGCCGACATATTCACCGGAGATGACCGCTGAATAGATCCCTTCGCCAGTGAGCCCTGAAGCGAGGCCGGCGGCGTCTCCGACGAGGTATATACGGGAGTCCTTTTTGAATTCGATCCCTTGATAATCAAAATTTATGTTCTCTGCGCGGATTTGCTGGCCCTCAAGGTTAAAACCCTGGGCTTCTGCCCAGGTCTCAAAGCTCTTGCGCAGGTCCCGGGCGGAGATCATCCTGCTGTCAGCGTAGGCACCGATTGAGGTAGTTTCACGGTGGGGAAAAATCCACGCATAACCGCTGGCGAAGAGGGCCGGGTTGAGGTGCCATTCCATCTTTTCTCGGGTGATCGGCAGCTGACAGTTGATGCCAAAACCCTTCAGATCGACGGAGAGACCGAGAAAACGGCGAACCCTGGAGTTGGAGCCGTCAGCACCGACGAGGCAGGTGTAGTGCACCTGTTGCTCTTCTTCTCCGAGTTTGTTTTTTATGCAGACCGTAATAAAACCGCTATTGATTTTTTTTACCTGGACGCCCAGGAAGATGTGCACCCCCGCCTCGCGTGCCTCCTGAGCCATCCTTTCGCCCAGTTCTATCCGATTGAGGGTGGCGATGATTGCCTTTTTTGCGTGGATCTCGGCCCGTTGCCAGGGGGTAACAATGGTCTGGGAAGGAAAGGTGCACTGGACAATATCCTTAAATCGATCAAGAATACCGTGCATGGTGATACCGCCGGCACAGACCTTTTCTCCAATCTGTTCCCGGCGCTCAAAGACTGCCACAGTGGCACCCGCTTCGGCGCAGACCCGTGCACAGGCAAGTCCTGCGGGGCCAGCACCGACGATGACTGTATCGTAGTTTTGGAAGATGATCGGATCTGCCCTGGTTTCGGCTTCGGGACTTATGCTGTTTTTGTTTTGTAATTTGATTTTTTCAGACATGCCTGATTTGGGAGGTGTCGCGCAATGACGTGGAGTTCCGAGATCTGAGGGAACATCGAATAATCGTCCATCTTCTTCATTACAGTCAAAAAATTATCCTCCGACAAAGCGAGGAACGAGACGTCGAGGTAAGCACTGTATTTCGATATAAATTATGGCTGTAATAAATTTTCTCCTGTGCCTCGAATATGAACGAAATCCCAGCTGTTTCAAGGTACCCAAAAATGATTAAATAAAAAACCTGCTTTCCCCCGGAAAGGGAAAAGCAGGTTTATTTTTACATTTTTACTTCTGAAATTGCGACCGCTAAATTACAGGAAAATATGAATAGCCTGCATTCAGACTGTTTCCTGTGTCAGAAGTCTCAGTCGTCACGACCAGTGAAAATCCCTTTAAGGAATTCGCGGTTCAGGCGGGCGATATTACTGATGGAGATGCCTTTCGGACAAACAGCTTCACACTCTTTAGTGTTGGTACAGTGGCCGAAGCCTTCTCCATCCATGCATTGAACCATTGCCTGAGCACGTTCCTTGCGCTCTACCTGTCCCTGCGGCAGCAGAGCAAGCTGGCTGACCTTGGCTGAGGTAAAAAGCATGGCAGATCCGTTCGGGCAGGAGGCCACACAGGCCCCGCAACCAATACATGCTGCCGCGTCCATGGCCAGTTCCAGCTGTTGGGAGGAGATGCGCACGGAGTTTGCATCGGGGGTCCCGCCGGTGTTGACGTTTGTATACCCGCCAGCCTGAATGATACGGTCAAAGGCAGAGCGGTCAATCATCAGGTCTTTATAGATGGGGAATGCTCTGGAACGAAACGGTTCAATAACGATGGTATCACCATTTTTGAAATGGCGCATGTGGAGCTGGCAAAGAGTTGTCTCTTTCTCCGGACCATGGGCCACACCGTTTACTACTGCACCACACATCCCGCATATGCCCTCACGGCAGTCGTGATCAAAGGCGACCGGATCAACTCCTTCATGGGTCAGCTTTTCGTTGAGCACATCCAGCATTTCCAGAAAGGAGCTGTCGGTGGAAATATTCTCGACGGAGTAGGTTTCCACTTTCCCCTCAGCCTCAGCATTCGGCTGTCTCCAGATTTTCAAAGTCAGATTTATTTCACTCATTGTATATTCTCCCTTGTAGGTTTACTTGTAGCTCCGCTGAGACGGGGTAACATTTTCGAAGGTCAGAGGCTCTATATTCAATTTGGGCTCAGAGCCTTCTCCTGTGTATTCCCATACAGCGACATGGGAGTAGTTTGCATCATCACGCAGTGCTTCGTTTTCCTCGGTCTGGCTCTCTTCGCGGAGATGGCAACCGCAGGATTCGCCGCGGGCGAGGGCGTCACGAACCACGATTTCGGCAAAATCGATGAAGTCGGCAACGCGACCGGCACGTTCCAGAGACTGGTTGATATCCTTCGTAGAACCGGGAATATAGACTTTATCCCAGAACTTTTGACGAATACCGGGCAGTTCTTTGAGCGCGTGTTCCAGGCCCTCTTTGTTTCGTGCCATACCACAGTAATCCCACATCAATTTTCCCAGCTCTTTGTGGATTTCGTCAACGGTGCATTTCCCGGCCGAACCACCAGTGCTGTTTTTCAACAGTTTCTGGAGACGGTCTTCAACTTCACGACGGGAGGAGAGGAAAGCCTCATTGGTTTCATCAACTTTGGCAAATTTGTTGGTTCCGAGATAGTTGGCAACGCAGGCGGCGATGACGAAGTAACCATCGGCCAGACCCTGCATCAGGGCGGAAGCACCGAGGCGGTTGGCACCGTGGTCTGAGAAGTTACATTCCCCGATGGCGAAAAGCCCAGGGATAGTGGTCATCAAATTATAATCAACCCAGAGACCACCCATGGTGTAATGGACGGCGGGATAGATCATCATCGGCTCTTTCATCGGGTCGACGTTAACGATCTTCTGATACATCTGGAAGAGGTTCCCATATTTACGAAAGATGACATCCGCGCCATCGCGCTGAATAGCTTCAGCAAAGTCGAGATAAACAGCGAGACCGGTGGGACCGACTCCTTGTCCTTCGTCACATTTCTCTTTGGCGTTCCGGGAGGCAACGTCACGGGGAACAAGGTTCCCAAAACTCGGGTATTTGTTCTCAAGATAGTAATCGCGTTCATTCTCTGGAATATCAGCGGCTTTACGGGTCTCGCCCTTTTTCTTCGGAACCCAGACACGCCCGTCGTTCCGCAGTGACTCGGACATGAGAGTCAGTTTGGACTGAAAGTCTCCATGTACCGGGATGCAGGTCGGATGGATCTGAACGTAACAGGGGTTGGCGAAACCGGCACCTTTTTTGTATGCACGAACGGCTGCGGTAACGTTTGAGGCCATGGCGTTGGTGGAGAGGAAGTAAACATTCCCGTACCCGCCAGTGCCGAGGATGACCAGGTCTGCTGCATGGCTTTCAATTTCACCGGTAATAATATTACGGACGGTGATACCTCTTGCACGGCCGTCTACAACTACTACGTCCATCATTTCGCGACGGGTGTACATTGTAACCCTGCCAGCTTTTATCTGCCGGGAGAGAGCGGAGTAGGCGCCGAGCAGAAGTTGTTGTCCGGTCTGACCGCGGGCATAAAACGTGCGGCTTACCTGAGCACCACCGAAGGAGCGGTTGGCAAGGGTTCCGCCGTATTCGCGGGCAAAGGGAACGCCCTGAGCAACACACTGGTCAATAATTTCATTACTGACCTGTGCGAGGCGATAAACATTGGCTTCACGGGAACGAAAGTCGCCACCTTTGATGGTATCGTAGAAGAGACGGAATATGGAGTCCCCGTCGTTCTGGTAATTCTTGGCAGCGTTAATTCCGCCCTGAGCCGCGATAGAGTGAGCACGGCGCGGGGTGTCCTGGATGCAGAATGACTTGACCTGATAGCCCTGCTCGGCAAGGGTCGCCGCAGCAGCACCACCGGCAAGACCGGTACCGACAATAATGATAGAAAATTTTCTGCGGTTGGCGGGATTTACCAGTTTGCTTGAAAACCGGTAATTATCCCATTTCTTTTCAAGTGGTCCTTCAGGCACATTCGATTTCAGTTCCATAATCTATATTCCCTGGATGAATTACTAAAAATAAACGGAGTCACTTTCCTCTGTGCTGTAACGGCAACGGTGAGGAACCCGTAAGATTTCACATTAATAAGTGCTGGTTGTTAACAGATAGAGCGCGATGAGACTGAAGAAGCAGAGAAAACCTCCCGGTACGACCCATGTTGCCCTGGCGATCAAAGTGTTATAACGCGGATGGTTGATACCGACGGTTTGCAGCATGGACCAGAATCCGTGGCTCAGGTGAATAAAGAGCGCTGCAAAGCCAGCAAGATAGAGCAAAACATAAAAGAAATTGCTCAAAGCATCGTCTATAACGTGGGAGATCATCTGATCATGAGTCGGAGCTACAGCAAAACCGAAAACATGGATGAGGACGAAAAAAAGGATGAACAGCCCGGTATATGGCATGGTAGACATGGCATACGGGTTTTTGCTCACCCAGGTGTTAACTACGTAACGATTTTTCCCTTCTTTGCGTCCTTCCTGCCAGAGAAGCAGACCGACTCCGATGTGGATTAAAAAGAGTGCAAGGAGCCCGACACGGAAGATGAAAACAATGACCGGGTGACTGTGCAGGTTTTCCGCATACCCCTGGAAGACTGCGCTGCCGACAAAAATAGTCACGTTCCCTGCGGCATGGACACACAGAAAGAGAATGAGACATAGCCCAGTGACAGCCATCACCATTTTCTTGCCAATCGAAGAGGTTAAGAATCTGACGAACCACATAATCGCTCCTTTGTGTAAAAAATTGTATGAAAGCTCTTGGCTTCATGGGGCTGCCGGGAAGAGAAGGCTTTCACGAGTTGAGGGTGCCCATCCTGGGCAGGCACACTTTCAGAAGTATGGGACTTCGGGGGAAGTGGTCTGTCGAAAAACGGGATCAGGCACGTTGCAATAAAAATGAACCGTCCTTCAGCGGGTTGATTCTATCTTATATGCAGAAAAAAAAAAGGGAAAAATCATTTTTTTTTAATCTTTTAATGTATTTTATATGCGTTATTGTGCTGGTGCATCGAAGATAAACCTTAACTCTATTGGTGGAGAAAAAATATTGAAAAATCAAGCAGTTATTTTTGATCTGGATGGGACCCTTGTTGACACTCTTGTTGATCTTGCCGAAACGTGCAATGCTATCCTCGCGGAGTTTGGTTTTTTACCACACCCTCTGGATGCCTATCGCTATTTTGTCGGCAACGGTCTGCGTAGAATGATTGAACAAATCCTGCCGGAGGGGGAACAGGGTAAAGTGGAACAGGGCCTGGTCCTTTTTCAGACGCTCTATGCGAAAAACTGGCAGAAAAATGCAGTACCCTATACCGGAATCCATGAAGCGCTGCAGGAGCTTTCCAGGCGGGGGCTGCAACTCGCGGTGCTCTCCAATAAACCCCATGATTTCACCTGCATGTTTGTTGATTACTACTTCCCCGAGAAACCGTTTCGTCTTGTATATGGTCAGCAGCCGGGGGGACCCCGTAAACCTGATCCCGCCATGGCGATAAAAATTCTTGAAGAACTGAAGTGTGATGCGGAGACCTCTGTCTTTGTCGGTGACACCGGCATGGATATTCTCACCGGAGTCCGTGCCGGGATGAAAACCATTGGTGTGAAGTGGGGTTTTCGCGATGAGAAGGAACTTCGTGACAGCGGTGCCTCGGTGATCATTCAACAGCCATCCCAACTTCTGGAGCAGATCTGATTTATGGACTTTCCTGCAATAATACACTGGCTTACTCCGCCGGTTCTCGGTGCTTTCATCGGCTATCTTACCAACCGGGTGGCCATCCGCATGCTCTTCCGACCTCTAAAGGCATGGCGGGTGTTCGGCCTGCGTGTCCCGATGACACCAGGAGTGATTCCCTCAAAACGGAGTGAACTTGCTGATAATATGGGCGAGGTGGTGGGTGAACACCTGCTCACAAGTGAGGAACTGGGGCAGGCTCTGGGGACCAGTGAGTTTCGCAGCGCTCTGCGGGGATTGCTTGAAGAGCGTCTGCACGCTTTTCTGGAACGTGACCTTGGTCCATTGCCGCAGATCCTGCCGGCTCAGCTGCAGATGTTTGTCACTCTCGGATTGATGGGGCTGAGTGGTAAATTGAAAGGGCTGCTTGCCGACTATGTCCTCTCTGAAAAGGTGCAGAAGCATCTCTGTGAGGCGGTGCGGGTGCGTTATCGCGAGGCAATTACTGCTGAAAGCGGAACCCTCTTGACTGCAGAACTGTGCGACCGGCTGCAAAATTCTGCACAGCAGGGTCTGGCAGATATCTTTGCCGGGGAAGAGATCGGCGGGCTCGTCAGAGAATTGATGCGGGGCAGGGCCTATGAGATGCTGCGTTCCGGACAGAGTTGCGCGGAGTTGATGCCGCCGGAAGCTCAGGCTTTTCTCCTTGATGCCATTGAGGAGATGGCAGCCGGATTGCCGGGGCACTCAGCGGTGTTGTTGAGGGATCAGGGCGTGCAGGACCAGATTGTTGGGGGCATCATGGGCGGTGTCGAAAAATTTATCGATTCCCTTGGCAGCGCCTCTGAAGCAGTGCGTAATTTCGTTAAGCTTGATGTTGTTGAACATCAGATTCGTAAATTCCTGCTGTCGAAAGAGGCAGATATCGCTGCCTGGCTTGCTTCTCAGAAAGTTTCTGGCAAGGTGGAAAAAATCGCCCGGGCGAGGGCTGTGGAGCTGCTTAATACTCCGCTGGTCTCTCTGATGGGAGACGAGAATGAAAACGTGGTTGAGCTGTTGTGCGAGTCTCTCAGCCAGGGTGTGGTCTCGGCCCTGCAGCGTGAGAAAACTGCCGAACGGCTTGTTTTTCTGCTGCGCGAATATGCCGAAGGGCATCTGGCTGGCGGGACTCTGCCCCTTTCTGAACTGATGGATAAACTCCTTGGTGAGGGGGCCTCCGATCACGGAGAAAAACAGGTCGTGGATCAGGTGACAAAACTTTTTGCCTCTGCGGAAATGCGCACCGCGCTGGACAGCATGGTGGATTCGCTGCTTACAGCGGTACGAGAAAAGCCCCTTGGCCGGCTTGGCCGGTTTCTACCGCCAATGGTGGTGAGTTCAGTGGCCGAGGCAGCGCAGGGACTGGTTACGAAAGTCCTTGCGGCGGAGATCCCGGGACTGGTGCAAACCCTCGGCATTCGGCGTATTATCACCAGCAAGATCAATTCTCTTGACCTGTTGCGGCTCGAAAGGCTGCTGCTCTCCATCATGGAAGAGCAGTTCAAATACATCAATCTCTTTGGTGCGCTGCTCGGTTTTCTCCTTGGTTGTCTTAATCTCCTTTTCCTTCTCTCTTGAGGAGGGTTAAAAAAAAGCGAGGTAACTTCACAAAAAATCCGTGGGAAAAAAACAAAAAACGATAAGACATTTTTTTACCGCGAAGAACGCGAAGGAAAGCAAAAGCATTTGAGAACAAAGATCTTTTGAATTAAAGCGGGAAGGACGGAAAAGGGGAGGCAGGAGACGGGAAAAAGGAGAAAGGGAAAGGCAAAAAGCCCAAAAACGGATGATCAAAAAATTCTTTTGTTGTTCTGCTTTTTTCTGTCTCCTGTCTCCTGTCTCCTG
>JALNVI010000045.1 GCA_023231425.1 Desulforhopalus sp.
AGAGGGAATGTATAAAAACAGAACGATATCGATCTCTCAAACCACACGAACATTGGGATATTAATGTCTCCTCTCTCAATATCTGCGGTACTTTTTTCTCTTCGCTGTATATTCGAAGTTTGCCGCCGCTTGGCTACCCTCTGGGGATTACGTAAATACAGAATAAAATCAGCATGTTATACCCCCTGCAAAAACTGTTGGACAAACCATGTCGCTTGTGGCCTCTCTTCTAGCACCAGCAATGTGTAAATAGCCTGTCATGCACCGTGCATACCCCCAAAATCATACTGATACGCAATTCTAACCACACAAAATAAATGACACAGAAACTAACTCTCTCCCGCCTTGAAAATCTCCTCCTACGAGCCTGCGATGACCTTCGCGGCAGTATGGATGCCAGTGAGTACAAGGAATATATCTTCGGCATGCTCTTCCTGAAACGTGCCAGTGACCTGTTCGAGCAGCGTCGTGAAGAGCTGCGTACTGAGTACACAGTAAAAGGGATGTCTCCAGAGGACATCGCCACTGAGCTGGATGATAAGGACAACTACTCCGGCAAATACTTTTACGTGCCAGACCGTGCCCGCTGGAGTGAACCCTGGCTGGATGAAGTAGTTGAAAATGGCCAAAAGACAATGGTCCAAAGGCCTGCACTGAAGCACACCAAAGAAAATGTAGGCTCTACACTGAACAAGGCACTGGCTGCCATAGAGGAAGACAACCCGGATGCCCTTCAAGATGTTCTCAGTGGCATCAACTTCAATCGTAAGATAGGTCAGCGTACCCTGGACGACGACACCCTGGCTGACTTCATACAGAACTTTGAGAAAATACCCCTGCGTGATGAAGATTTTGAATTTCCGGATCTGCTGGGGGCTGCCTATGAGTGGCTGATCAAATTTTTTGCTGACTCTGCGGGTAAAAAGGCCGGTGAATTTTATACCCCATGGGAAGTAGTGCGACTCTGCGCTGAAATATGTGACCCAGAGGAAGGGATGAGTGTGTACGACCCCACAGTGGGGTCCGGGGGCATGCTGATACAGATGCGCGACTTCCTGCGGGAGAAAGGTGGTGATTCCAACGAGCTGGCTCTTTACGGCCAGGAAAAAATTGGGACCACCTGGTCCATCTGTAAGATGAACATGCTGCTGCACGGGATTTCTCATGCTGACATCCGCCAGGCAGACACTCTCCGTGAACCACAGCACCTGGATGAAAATAATGAGCTAAAACGCTTTGACAGGGTGGTAGCTAACCCTCCCTTCAGTCAGAATTACATAAAAAAAGACCTCAAGTTCGCTGGGCGCTTCCCTGTGCTGCTACCGGAGAAAGGTAAAAAGGCAGACTTGATGTTTGTGCAGCACATGCTGGCCGTTCTCAAGTACAACGGTCGTCTGGCCACTGTTATGCCCCATGGAGTACTGTTCCGGGGAGGAGAAGAGCGCGAAGTCCGTAAATACTTTATTGACCATGGCTATCTGGAAGCTCTCATAGGTCTGCCCGGTAACTTGTTTTACGGAACAGGGATTCCCGCCTGTATATTTGTACTGAACAAGGACGGTGCTGCTGATCGTGATTCGGTGCTCTTTATCAATGCTGACCGGGAATACCGGGAAGGCAAGGCCCAGAACCACCTGCGTCCGGAAGATATCGACAAGATCATCCACGCTTACCGGCAGGGGAATGAAATTCCCGGTTATGCCCGTCCAGTGCCAGTGGCTGAAATCCGGGCGGAAGAGTACAACTGCAATATCCGCCGCTATGTTGATAACGCACCACCCCCTGAACCTCAGGATGTGCGGGCACACCTTCATGGTGGCGTACCTATTCAGGAAATCGATAGTCTCTGTCATTGCTGGGTTAACTACGCAGGCCTGAAAGAGGATCTCTTTATACCGAGAGACCAAATCTACATGGATTTTGCCCCTGCAGTAACCGATACACGGGAGATTGCGGGCTTTATCAATGACCACGACGGGGTAAAAGCCACTAACCAAATAGTTATGGATATCTTGGAAAACTGGTGGAAAGTAAACCTCTCCATAGTTGAGGCTTTGGCTCCCGATGTGGACAATGAATCTGACATCCCCTGCAATGTCTATGAGATGCGCAGTAAACTGCTACAAAGCATCGAGCAGGCCCTGGCCAGCCAAAGCCTTCTGACTTCTTTCCAGATACGTGGAGCCTTTGCCTCTTATGTGGACGACCTAAAGGCTGACTTTAAATCCATTGCAGCCAGTGGGTGGGGGCCGAATTTAATCCCTGACGATGAGATTCTTCAAAGCCAATTCCCAGAAGTATTGCAAGAGCAGGAACAGGCCAGTGCGCGTTTAGCAGAGCTGCAAGCTCTGTTTGCCGCTGCCGACGAGGAAGACTTCGAAGACACAGAGGATGTCGGCGTACTGCCTGGTGAAGAGGTAAAGAGCAAAAAAGAGGAGCTCAAAACCTTTAATGCTGAATGGAAAGCCCAGCTTAAAACTGTAAAAAGCCTGGCCTCCAACGTGTTCACAGAACTTAAAGCTGCCGACAAGCTGCCCAAAGGATATAAAAAGGGCTATTATTGCACCGAGGGGTTGACCCAGAAAACATGTGAATTTGGTAATGGTTTACGCATTATCGAGTTGGCAGATCAGCAAGAACACCCAAATGAATGGTCCCAGCCGCTGCAGGAAGCCGTAGACCAAGGGCAACACGCCTTTAACATGGCGAGGCAGATTGAAAGCAGTCTGGCCCGGCACAAAGCCCTGGAAGACGAAATCAAGGAATTGCGAGCCACGATCAAGGCCATCGAGAATAAAAGGGATGAACTGGTAGCCAGTGCCCGGGAGAAGATATCCATAGACAACGCACGTATCGTCATCGTCGGCAGACTTAAACAGATGCTGCTGGACACCTATCAGGGGTATCTCCGAGCCGAGCAACGGGCCTGTATCAAGGCTGTTGAAAACCTGTGGAGCAAGTACGCGGTTACAGCCCGAGAGATTGAGGCAGAGCGGGATGCTGCCTCACAGCAGTTACAGGCGTTTTTAGTGGAGTTGGGGTATTCCATGCAAGACTGCCCTGGGGTGTCTGAATAATGAACAGCTGGACAAAATTCAGTTTAGACCAAGTTGCTGAGGTTCTGGATAGTTTTCGAGTTCCTGTTAATTCAGAAAAACGAGCAAGTAATCCCGGAAACACACCCTACTACGGAGCTAATGGATTGCAGGGTTATATTTCAGGATGGCTTTTTGATGAGCCCCTTATTCTCATTGCTGAAGACGGCGGTTGTTTTAATGAATATACCACCAGACCTGTTGCTTACAGGATTGAAGGTAAAAGCTGGGTTAATAATCATGCCCACGTCTTGAGACCGAGAGAAGGCTTTGAGTTCAACTACATTTTTTATTGTCTTCAACATATAAACATTATTCCCTTCATCAAAGGAGGTACTCGAGCAAAGCTGAACCAAAAGGAATTACGGGAAATCAAAATTTATGCTCCTCTCAGTTTTTCATTACAACAAAAAATCTCCAGCATCCTGCAAACCATCGACCAGACCATCGAAAAGACCGAAGCTCTGATTGAAAAGTATCAGCTGATCAAAGCCGGGCTGATGCACGACCTCTTTACACGTGGCATCGGGGCCGACGGTAAGCTGCGACCGCCTCGCGAAGAAGCCCCGGAGCTGTACCAGGAAACTCCGATTGGGTGGATTCCGAAGGAGTGGGCATTAACAACTGTAGAGCATGTGGGTGGGTATGTGACGAGTGGTTCAAGAGATTGGGCAAAATTTTATTCTGAAGAAGGAAGTGCTTTTGTTAGGATTGGCAACCTTACTCGTGAACATATTAACCTTCGTTTAGAAAAGCTTATGCATGTACAGCCTCCCGCGAACTCGGATGGACAGCGAACCCGCCTTGAGACTGGAGATATCCTAGTTTCTATCACTGCTGATCTTGGAATAATTGGTGTTATTCCAGATAGATTTGCTTCTGCATACATCAACCAACATATAGCGCTCATTAGGTTCGAAAACAAAGAAGTGAATCCACGCTTTATAGGCAATTATTTATCATCCAGTTCTTTTCAACGATTCATAGAAAAACTTAACGATTCCGGGGCTAAAGCTGGATTAAACCTGCCATCTATTCGGACACTCCCGATTATTTTACTGAATATCAAAGAGCAAGATATGATTGCTACTCGCATTGATACTATAGACGATATTGTCGAATTAGAAAAAGATATTTATCGGAAACTTGTTCAACAAAAATCCGGCCTGATGCACGACCTCCTAACTGGCAAAGTCCCGGTCACAGTCAAATCAGAACCACAACCCGAACCCTCCCATGTCTGAGTACACGGAAGTCGAACAGCCCTTCCTGCAGCAACTGCAATCCCTGGGTTGGGACATCATCGACCAGGGACCGGACATCCCTTCTGACCCCACCAAAAGTCTGCGTGCCAGTTTCCGTCAATGGTTACTGCCCGAGGTGTTCATTCAGGCGGTAGCAAGGCTTAACCCAGGTGTGAATGGTCACACCTGGCTGACGGACAAGCAACTCAATGACCTGCAGGAGCAAATCCTGCGCCAGCCTAACAGAACGTTGCTGGAAGCAAACGAGGCTATCCAGAAGCTGCTGTTTAAGGCCCAGGTAGATGTAAACGAAGAGACCGGTGAACAGGACCCGGTGGTTAAACTGATCGACTTTAGTACTCCGGAGAATAACCATTTCATAGCTATTAACCAGCTCCGTATAAACACACCGGGCCGCGTCAAACAGTTCATTATTCCAGATATCGTGCTGTTTGTGAACGGCATTCCCCTGGCCGTGGTGGAATGCAAGAAAGGCGGGCCCACCTGCGCCAATCCCATGCCCGAGGCCTTTATTCAGCTGCAGCGCTATATGAACCGCCGTGAGGAGACTAAAAAGCAGGGACTTAAAGAAGGCGAACCCCGTTTGTTTCACAGCAATCTCTTTCTTATCCGTACCTGCGGTCTCAAAGCCGACTATGGCACCATTACATCCGGCGAAGAGCATTTTTATCCATGGAAGACCCAGTGGCCCCTGGACGACAGCACAGCCGAAGGCATGAACCAGCAGGAGCAGATGATCAACGGCATGCTGAACAAGCCCAACCTGATCAATATTTTGCGCACTTCCTCGGTCTTTATGGACACCGACGGGGGCCCGCGCATTAAGGTGGTCTGCCGCTACCAGCAGTTCCGGGCCGCTAAAAAGATCATGGAACGATTGCGCCTTGGGAAGACTGCAGAAGAGAAAAGCGGTGTAATCTGGCATACCCAGGGCTCGGGTAAAAGCCTGACCATGGTATTTGTAGCGAGGATGCTGCGGACCTCCAGCGATCTGCATGATTATAAACTCGTGCTGATCAACGACCGGGTGAACCTGGAAGATCAGTTAACCGAAACTGCCAGCCTGATCGGCGGCAGGGTCAATGTTATTAAAAGCCGTCAGGCACTGCGTAACGATCTGGCTACCGACGCTTCTGATATCAACATGGTGATGGTGCACAAATTTCAGCTAACTGATCAGAGTCTGCCATTTTCAGTAGCCGAAGCTCTGGGTACCTACCAGACCATGCCCTGCAAAGAAACCTTTGGGGTGGTAAATCCCTCTTCACGGATCATACTGATGATCGATGAAGCCCATCGCACCCAGGGATCGGACCTCGGCGAGAATATCTTTGAAGCATTCCCCAATGCAGCCCGTATTGCCTTTACCGGTACCCCGCTGATAACTGAACGCCATGGTGAAAAACGCACAGTTAAACGCTTTGGCGAATATATTGACAAGTACAAGCTGATGGACGCAGTGGAAGACGGTACCACCCTGCAGATCCTCTATGAAGGACGTACGGCAGATGCAGCCCTCAATGACAAAGCCGGATTCGAGACCCAATTTGAAAACCTGTTCAAGGATCGCACCGAGGAAGAGTTGCTGGCCATAAAGAAAAAATACGGCGCTACCGGTGATATTCTGGAAGCGGAGCAAAGAATTGAAGCCATCGCCCGGGATATGGTCAAACATTACCTGGAACATATTTTCCCCAATGGCTTCAAAGCACAGGTCGTGTGCCATTCAAAACTGGCTGCAGTGCGTTACCAGAAGGCTATTCAGAGTGCGCTGGAAGAAACGGTGGAAGCACTCCAGAGAAAATCCGTCCCCGATCTTGTGCTGATCAAAAGGATCAAATTCCTCAAAGCTGCCGTGGTAATTTCCAGTGATGGAACCAATGAAGCCGCCTGCTTCACCGAAGCGCGCAAACAGGCCAGAGCCTGGGATGCCGTAAATAATTTTTGCAAACCCTTTGCCTTTGATGATCCAGACAAGCCTTACTCCGGCATTGCCTTTTTGGTGGTCTGTGACATGCTCCTTACCGGTTTTGATGCACCCATCGAGCAGGTCATGTACCTGGACAAAAAGATCCGTGAGCACAGCCTGCTGCAAGCCATAGCCCGTACCAATCGGGTGAAAAAAGGCAAACAACGCGGCTATGTTGTAGACTACATCGGCCTGACCCATAACCTGGCAGAAGCTCTAACCTTATACGCGGCAACAGATGAACAGCAGGAACTGGTCAACGGACTGAAAAATATCAATTCAGAGGTCCCGGTGTTACAGGAGCGCTATCAACGGCTGTTGAATCTGTTTTCTGAGCACAAAATTAAAAAGGTGCAGGACTTTGTAGAGGGCAAGTTGCCGAATGTGGAAACTGATGCTGCGGTGGTACATGAAGCGGTAAAGCTGCTTAAAAATGAAAAAATCCGTGCCGACTTTGACGTATACCTTAAAAAATTTCTAAGCAGCCTGGACATCATCCTGCCCCACACTGCCGGACTACCTTACCGGGTACCGGCAAAACGCTTTGGTTATATCCAGAGCGTAGCCAAAGAACGCTACAAGGATGACAGTCTGAACCTGGGGGATGCCGGGCAGAAGGTGCGTAATTTAATCAATGAACATCTGATCAGCCTGGGAATCAATCCCAGGGTTGCACCGATTGAACTGCTCTCTGATGACTTTATGGAGCAGCTTAATGGACATGCTGCAGGTAACGTGGAGGCCAGGGCCAGTGAGATGGAGCATGCCATCCGCAAGCACTGCACAGTGCATCACGATGAAGACCCGGCATTCTACAAAAGCCTGTCGGAAAAGGTAGAACAACTCATCGACCAGTATCAAAATAAGTGGGACAAGCTGGCAGAAGAACTGGAGAAACTGCGCAAGGTGGCCGTAGAAGGCCGTCAGCAGGGTGAAAACGGCATGAGCCAGGAAGCTACCACTTTCTATGAACACATTGCCAACAAAGCCTTTAAAGATGGAAAGGTGCCTGCCGATGCCCAGCCCAAAATGAGAGTTCTGATGGAGTCCGTGGTCGAAGCCCTGCAGCACAGCATTGGCAGCATCGACTATTGGCATAACAGCGATAAACAAAAGCGTACCCGCAGCGAAATAAAAACCGCACTGACCCTTACAGGCATCCAGGAATTGAAACAAAACCGGGAGCGCATAGCTGTAGAGATCATGAAACTGGCGAAGAACCGCCACGATAAATTGCTCAGAAGTTTAGGAGAGAAGTAACTATGACACCCAGACGGGTCAGAGATATTGAATATTTTCTGCTGCCGGGCAGTTCTCGAAAAACCACGGATATTGTGATCGAACGGGATGGTAAACTGGTGGTTCGTTCACCTTTGCATTACTCACCGGAGCAGGTTGATGCTGTCGTTGAGAGTAAACGTATGTGGATCTACCGCAACCTGGCAGAATGGAAAGATCTCAATATCACTGCTGTCACCCGTGAATGGGTGAACGGCGAAACATTTCTCTACCTGGGCTGTGCCTATCGTCTAACACTGGTAACTGACCAGAAGAGCTCCCTCAAACTGAAGAATGGACGTTTTTGCCTAAGCCGGAACGTAATCGAACAGGGCGGGACTGAGGCGGCCAAAGCCATATTTGAGCACTTCTATACTGATAAAGGCCAACAACGTTTCGCCAACCGCATAGCATACTTTGCGCCCAGGACAGGAGTTGAGGTTGCAGGTATTAAGGTGAAGGAGATGGGCTACCGCTGGGCAAGTTTTGGGCGTAACAGTGTGATAAACTTTCACTGGAAATGCATGATGGCCCCGCCGAAGATCATTGACTACATCGTAGTGCATGAACTCTGCCATTTTTACCAGCGTAACCACAGCGATGCATTCTGGAACGAAGTGGATAAGGTGATGCCCGACTGGAAAGAACGCAAAGAGTGGCTGCGTAAACATGGGGCCAGCCTGGATGTGTAGATATTTACTCTTCAAAACACCAGGGCTGAGATGACAGCTGGAAAACTTCACTGGTAAACGTGCTGCAATTATTCCTTGAATCCGGCTATGTTTCTATTTTCTGGGAAAAATTAGAGAAAGCGTGTAAAATATGTTGGTGTAAAAGAAGGTATTGACCTTTGGCAGAAGCGTGATTCTCAATTTTCCGGGAATCACAAAATCGGGAAAATTAACTCAATCCTTTCGCAATGTTATGGATTGACAGTCGCTCCCCACGCGGGAGCGTGGATTGAAACGGTGCCGTTATGACCACTGAGGTAAGCTGCGGCGTCGCTCCCCACGGGGAGCGTGGATTGAAACTCAAGGCATACTTTGCGACTTCACAACAAAAAAGCTCTCCTCACGCGAAAGCGTGAAGAGAGCTTTTTGTTGTAGAGACAGAACATACCCTGTCTCTACGATCTCTAACCCAATTTTTTTACCAGTTCGGGTTACAGTGCTTTATCGATACTCTCAACAGATTTTTTTGCATCTCCAAACAGCATCCACGCATTGTCTTTGAAAAAGAGAGGATTCTGCACACCGGCATAGCCGGTATTCATGGAGCGTTTGAAAATGATGACTTCCCTTGCCTTCCAGACCTCAAGAACAGGCATGCCGGCAATCGGGCTGTGCGGGTCTTCCAGAGCAGCAGGGTTGACGGTATCGTTTGCACCAATAACAAGGACAACATCGGTGTCGGCAAAATCGTCATTGATCTCGTCCATTTCCAGCACGATATCATACGGGACCTTTGCTTCAGCAAGAAGGACGTTCATATGGCCGGGAAGTCGCCCCGCCACAGGATGGATACCAAAGCGAACCTTCGTGCCGTTTTTCTTCAGTTTCCGGACAATTTCTGCAACAGTATATTGAGCCTGGGCAACGGCCATGCCGTATCCTGGTGTAATAATGACGGATTCTGCATCTTTCAACTTCTCAGCAACATCTTCTGCTGAGATCTCCTTATACTCACCCATGTCACCAGCTTCCTCTGTAACGCTGCTGCCGTCGGTACCAAATCCCCCGGCAATCACGTTGAAGAACGAACGGTTCATGGCCTTGCACATGATAGAGGAAAGGATAGCACCCGAGGAGCCGACCAGAGCACCGGTGATGATGAGCAGATCATTGTCGAGCATAAACCCTGCCGCTGCTGCCGCCCATCCAGAATAGGAGTTCAGCATTGAGATAACCACCGGCATGTCCGCGCCGCCAATGGAAGCGACAAGGTGCCAGCCGAACAGAAGGGCGATGATTGTCATCAAAAGAAGCGGCCAGAAGAGACCACCCTGCTGGAGAAAAACCGCCAGAAGAATGATTGAAATAATAATGGCAAGGAGGTTCAGCTTGTTCTTATGGGGCAGAACCAGAGGCTTTGACGAAAACAGACCCTGCAGCTTTCCAAAAGCGACGATCGATCCGGTAAGAGTCACCGCACCAATAAAAGAGCCAATAAAAACTTCGACGAGATGAACGGTGACCATCCCCCCCGCGAGCATAGCCGCTTTTTCAGCAGGACCAAGGGCCTGATAGCCAAAAAAGCTGTTGAAACCGACCAGCACCGCTGCCAGACCGACAAAGCTGTGCAGAAGTGCAATCAGCTGTGGCATCTGCGTTATTTCCACCTTCAGCGCCATAAAGATGCCGATCACGGCACCGATTGCCATGGCGATGGCGATAAAGGTCAAACCGCCCTCATTGGGGCCGAAAATAGTCGCAACCAGCGCTATTGCCATACCGACAATGCCGTAGACATTACCCCTTCCCGCTGTTTTCTGAGTGGAAAGACCGGCCAATGCCATAATGAACAGCAGCCCGGCGATTATATAGGTACCTGTAACAAATCCCTGTGACATGAATTAATCCTCCTTCCTGAACATCTTCAGCATACGATGCGTTACAAAAAAACCACCAAAGATATTTATTGAGGTAATCAGAACGGCTATGAACGCAAGTGATTTTATGAGCAGGCCATGGTGCCCGATCTGCAGCAATGCTCCGACGATAATAATACCTGATATGGCATTGGTAACACTCATCAACGGCGTATGCAGCGAATGGGTGACATTCCAGATGACGTAATAGCCAAGAACACAGGAGAGAACAAATACGGTGAAATGCCCTAAAAATTGAGCCGGCGCGAAGGCTCCGAGGCTGGCAATAGCGCATGCACCAATGGCGATAAACAACATTTGCAGCCACGGTTTTGATGCTTCCTTCTTTTCTTTCTCCGGCTGCGCAATCGGTTTTGCCGGTGCCGGTTGTTTGGAACTGACCTGAACAGCTGGCGGTGGATAGGTTATTTCACTGCCCTTTACGACCGTAACACCACGAATCACGACATCATCGAAATCAACAGTGAGGGTGCCGTCTTTCCCTTTACAGAGCAATTTCAGCAGGTTGACAAGGTTGGTACCGAACAACTGGCTGGCCTGCCCCGACATCCGGGAAGGCAGATCCGTATAACCAATAATGGTAACACCACTTTTGACCACAACCTTGCCCGGCTCGGTCATGGTACAGTTCCCGCCGTTCGGTGCTGCCAGGTCGACAATAACACTGCCCGGCCGAAGCGACTCGACCATGTCGTCAAGAATCAGTTTAGGAGCAGGTCTGCCCGGAATAAGGGCCGTGGTGATAATGATATCCACTTCTCTGGCCTGCTCCCGGAAGAGTTCCATTTCCGCCGCAATATATTCTTTCGACATGACCCGGGCGTATCCATCACCAATACCTGCCTCTTCCTCCATGGTGACTTCCAGAAATTCGGCCCCCATGGAATTGATCTGTTCCTTAACTTCAGGACGGGTGTCAAATGCGCGCACTTGAGCACCAAGGCTTCCGGCAGCACCAATCGCGGCAAGACCAGCCACCCCGGCACCAATAATCATGACCTTTGCCGGCGGCACCTTGCCCGCCGCTGTGATTTGACCTGAGAAAAAGCGGCCAAAATGATGTGCAGCCTCTATAACAGCTCGATAACCTGCAATATTGGCCATAGAACTGAGGACATCCATGGATTGCGACCGAGAGATTCGGGGAACCATATCCATGGCCATGGTGGTAACGCCCTTTGCAGCCAGACGACTGAGCATTTCCTCATTTTGTGCCGGACTTATCAGGCTGATTAAGGTGGTCCCTTCCCTGAGAAGCTCTATTTCATCTTCCTGATCAGTGGTAATCGGGCCGTTGATTTTCAAAACGATATCGCTCTGCCATGCAGCCTCTTTTTCAACGAGTTCTGCACCTGCTTCGAGATAGGCTTCGTCGCTGAAATTTGCATTCAGGCCAGCGCCTTTTTCGACAGCCACGGTAAAACCCAGTTTCTTCAGCTGGGCAACAGTCGAGGGCGTGGCGGCAATCCGTTTTTCTCCTGCGAGCTGTTCTTTTGGTATTCCAATCTGCATAGTTCCTCCACGTATTGAAGTGATTGTGGATAATTGAATTCGGGCAACAGGCAGGTTGTGCTCACTATCCATAGTCATCTTGATTCTTTCTTCTGCCTGACTCAAACAACTGTGGTTGCGTAATAATTACAATGATTACGCAACCTCAGAGAGCACCTGTTTACTGATTGGTCCCCTGGTCAATGAAAATGAATCCGTGCTGAGGGCTGGCAAGATCTGCAGGCGTCGATCCTCAGACAGAAACGGGGATTAAAAAATCCGCGTTTTCTGTTTCAGATCGTCACCTCAAACTTGTAGCCGACACCGTATACCGATCGGATAAGCTCAATACCTGAATCAACCGCAGCAATCTTCTTGCGCAGTTTTTTCACATGACTGTCGATGGTACGATCGCAGACGATGCGCTGGTCAGTGTAGATATGCTCCATGAGCTGGTCGCGGGAGAAAATGCGGCCAGGGGAGTCGGCAAGAATCTTCAGAAGCTGAAATTCCACCGCTGTCAGCTCCAGAGGTTTGCCGCGCAGGATAACAAGATGTTTCTCTATATCAAACCGAACCATCTTGTTATCTTCATCCTGCGGACTGCTCTGCGCCCGCCGCAGCACAGCTTTCACCCGCGCCACAACCTCCCGGGGACTGAAGGGTTTGCAGATGTAGTCATCAGCACCATATTCCAGCCCGAGCAGGCGGTCTATTTCCTCCACCCGTGCTGTTACCATAATGATCGGCACCCGGGAGAACTCTCGTATTTCCCAGCAGATACTAATTCCGTCCTTGCCGGGCAACATCAGGTCAAGGAGAATCAGTGCAGGCCGGTTTGCGTTCACCCAATCCACTACTCCCGTCCCCTCACTGAGAATCTCGCTCCCATATCCGGCCTGCGCCAGATAATCGTGGTGCAGCTCGGCGAGGCGCTCTTCATCTTCCACTATCAATATTATTTCAGACATTCTGTCACATCCTCCAGTTACTGTTATTGGCAGAGTCATATACTCCGCCTCATGGCGCCGCGGCAGCCGGAGCCCCTGCGGAGCTCCTCAATTAATTGGCAGTTCGATCTTCATTTCCAGTCCACCGAGAGGGGAATGACCGGCGGTGATAACCCCCTCGTGCGCCTTGACAATGTTACGGCAGATACTCAACCCGAGGCCACTGCCGTGGCGTCCCGCGCAGGTCATGCCTTTCTGGGTACGGGAAGCATCTTCCCGGAAAAGACGCTCAAAGAGACGCGGCAGGTTCTCATCCTTCACACCAGGGGCGGAATCCTGAAACAAGATTGTTAAGAGGCCCTTTTCCGCAGATCCCGATATCCTGAGAGAACCGGGGGGCTGTGTATAGCGGCGGCTGTTTTCCAGCAGGTTGGAAAACAGCTGGTGCAAACGGCCTGGGTCGGCAAGCATCCGGGCCGATTTCCCGTGTCCTTTGGGCAGATTGAGCTCCAGAGTCAACCCCATGCTCTCAAAACGGCCGGTGAAACCTTCCACCACTTCAATAAGAATACCAAAAGGATCACATTCTGCCTTGCGATAAGTCATTGCGCCGAGATCCGACATCGACAATTCATGCAGATCCCGGGTAAGGCGCTCAATATGCATCACCTCGCCATGAAGGATCTCAAGCGCCCGGGGATCACACACACGGACACCGTCCTGGATACTTTCTATCTCTGCGCAAAGAACGGCAAGAGGAGTGCGCAGCTCATGGGAAATGTCAGCCACCCACTGGTGGCGATCCTCTTCATTGCGCTGCAGGGTGGCAGCAAGGGCATTGAAATCACGGGAAAGCTGTCCCAGTTCATCACAGCTTTTCACCGGAATGCGGGTGGTAAACTTGCCATTCATCAGACGACGCGTGCCATCAGCAAGTCCACGAATCGGCTGCAAAATATACCGGGTCAGTGGCAGGACGACGAGAATGGCAATAAAAAAGGCCGCAAGGCCAATAAACCCAAAAAGCATTTCCTGATGACGAAAAAAAATGAGATCCCGCGTCAGCGAGATCTCCGGGATGGGAAGCATGGCAAGGTAGCCGACGGGTTGTCCGTCAACAAGTACCGGCTGCATCTCAGAAAATTTGGTCCAGATCTTCGTAGGTTTTGGAGGGGGCCAGGGAACTGCCTTCTGCTCCCCTTCCACAACGGAATTCGGAGGCGGAGGTGCAGGGATTTCATCCTCTCCGCGCAACACCTGCCAGTGCAGGCGGTTGGCGACATCGGCCCCGGCCCCCCCTACCAGCCAATTGCGATTGGAATCGAAGAGCATGACCCGCGGCCAGACACTGCGCGGCTCGAAAAAAACCGGAGCGCTCCTGGTGAAGAAATCGCCGTTGAAGATTTTTTTATCTGGCAGGACAAATTTTTCGTTGTCATGCCGGGGAAAAGGGAAAACAGTTCTGGTGACATAGCTGTTGATATAGAACCAGAGGGAAGGGTTACTTTTAATGAAATCCCAGTTTCCCTTCTCCTTATAAAGCCGACCGATCTCCTGCGAGAGGCGAGAGAGCTGTTTCCCTTCCCCCCGTTCGATATGACGATGAAAATTGCGGTCGAAACTCCAGTACAGCATCGCCAAAAAACCGAAAAAGAGCAGAGCATTGGCTGCAAGGAGAATCAGAGAAATTTTATGCTGAATTTTTAAGTTCATATTTTTACCCTGTTAAAAATAAAAATGTATTTTAGCAAAGAATTTCAAAACAATTACGGTTTTTTTAAGAAATTCGCATTTTTGCATCTCTTGCAGGGACCGTCTTTTCTCTGTATATCAGGGGGAAAGAGCCTGCCACAGAACGTGGGGGCCATCCCTTCCAAAAGGCACTGTTTCCCATGAAAATTCTCTACTATGATCCCTTCGCCGGTATAAGCGGCGACATGAATATGGCCGCCCTCGTCGATCTTGGTGTTGAACCCGCTCTTCTGCAGGAGGCCTTTAGCGGGCTCGGTCTCGGCAGTGAGTTTTCCGTGGAATTCAGCAAAGCAGAAAGTGGCTGCATCTGCGGAACCCGATGTGAAGTTCATTGTGAGGAGGGCCATACCCATCAAGGCCTTGCCGATATTGAGCAAATTCTCGCCGGGGCGGACCTTGCCGAGCCGATACGCCGCACAGCTCTGGCCATCTTCCACCGGGTGGCAAAAGCAGAGGCAAAGGTGCACGGACGGGAGCTCTACGAAGTGCATTTTCACGAGATAGGCGCAGCCGACTCCATTGCCGATATTGTGGGTGCGGCCGTCTGTTTTCACGCCCTCGGCGTGGAGCAGGTGTGGTCCGCCCCGCTGGAACTCGGCGGCGGCGTGGTTCGCTGCGCCCATGGTCTGCTGCCAGTGCCCGCCCCGGCCACGGTAGAGATTCTGCGCGGTATTCCTACCCGCCTCGGCGCTGTAGAAAAGGAGGCAACCACCCCCACCGGCGCGGCAATCATCGCCGAACTGGCCGACCGCTTTACCACCCGCCCGGCGATGACCCTCATCGCCAGCGGCCATGGCATCGGCCACCGCGACAACGGCCCGGATGCGGTACCCAATCTGCTTCGCGTCTATCTCGCCGAAATTACCACCGAACCTGCAAGAGTGAAGCTGCTCTGTTGCAATGTGGATGACATGACCGGTGAAGCCCTCGGTAATTTCATGGAGCTGGCAATAGCTAAAGGTGCACAAGACTGCAGCTTCACAGCCATTCAGATGAAAAAGAACCGCCCCGCCGTAGAAATTGCCCTGCTCTGTGAGGAGTTTGCGGAGGATCGCTTTCGGGAGTTGCTGTTCCGCCACACCAGCACCCTCGGGATAAAGAGCTTTTCCATCTGCAAGACAGCACTGGCCCGTCATGAACGGACGCAGCAGACACCTCTCGGCCCGGTACGCTTTAAAGAGGCGTGGCATAACGGCAGAAAGCTGCGGGAGAAACCGGAATTTGAGGAGTGCCGACGCCTCGCGAAACAATACGACCTGTCCCTCGATGAGGTGCTGGAAATTGTTCGGGCCGCAGCCCGCGGGGAGACACAAAGAGCCCTGGACGGGAACACAAAAGACGGAGAGGCGTAATGGAGATCAAAGAGATTCTCGCCCGGGTCGCCGAAGGCAGCCTCGATATTGACGCCGCCGCAGCCTCCCTTGAGGGGACCCTCGATCTTGGCCACACAATGCTTGATCTCAGCCGCCCTCAACGCAACGGATTTCCTGAAGTAATCTACGGCGCGGGCAAGACCCCGCAACAGCTTGTCGACATTGTCCGGCACCTGCGCAAACACAGCAATGTCCTCGCCACCCGGGTGAGTAAAGAGGGGGCAGAGGCGGTGCTGAAAGAAGTGCCACAGGCGCAGTATTACGAAACCGGGCGCACCCTCGTCTGCCGCGATTTTCCCGTCATCGAAACCGGTGAGGTGGGCATCATCACGGCGGGCACCTCCGACTTGCCCATTGCCGAAGAGGCCCGTATTTCCTGCGAGATACTCGGTTGCCGCCCCACCCTCATTCAAGATGTGGGTGTGGCGGGAATCCACCGTCTATTCAAACGCCTTGAGGAGATCCGCCGCATGGATGTGCTGATCATCATCGCTGGCATGGAGGGAGCACTGGCCAGCGTCATCGGCGGACTGGTCGCCGCCCCCATCCTCGCCGTTCCCACCTCTGCGGGATACGGGGCCAGCTTTGGCGGGGTTTCCGCCCTGCTCGGCATGCTCACCTCCTGCGCCTCCGGGGTGTCGACAGTCAATATCGACAACGGTTTCGGCGCGGCCTGCGCGGCAGGGCGCATCTGCTCAATGCGCCGGAAATAAACGCCCATAGTCCTGGTTACAGCCAAAAAATTATCCTCCGACAAAGCGAGGAACGAGACGTCGAGGGAAGCGCTATACTCAGAGAGCAAACATGGCTGTAATAAATTCCCTCCTGTCCGTCAAAGAGGAACGAAATACAAGATCATTCAAGAGACCATTAATCAATGTTCTCAAATATTTTTTGCCTTTCTTCGCGGTCCTTCGTGTTCTTCGCGGTAAAAAAAATGTCTTCCCGCTTTTTGTTTTTCCCTTCCTTCTGTCCCACTGCCTTTGAATTCGCCAATACAAAGTAGAAGTGGGATTAGAGCCAGCGTACCACCGGTGCCTTCCGCTCCGGCAGCCTTCTATAGATCATTTTGGGATAGCCAAGTCCCAGCGCGGCCCGGGGCAGCATCCCCTCGGGGAGCCCAAGAAACTCCTGCAACGGGGCGTAGTTCTGCGCGGCAGTCATAAAATAGCCAAGCCAGAAAGAGCCAATACCGTGGGTGGCAGCCGCGAGCTCCAGTGAGGTAACAGCGATGGTGCAATCCTCACAGGGTTTAATGGCATCGGATCCGGCACAGGCCATCGCCAGCAACGGAGCCTCCCGCAGAATAACATCCTCACCAGCGTCCCAGACCTCCGTCACCATCGCCTGTGCCTGTCCAAATCCACGCAGCCATTCCACCGTCAACTCGGCAATACGATGAATCTTCACCGCATCATCCACCAACAGCCATTCCACCGGCAGTTTGTTTTTCGCCGTCGGTGCCCGTTTCACCATATCCAGCAACTCCACCGCCTTCTCCCGACCAATCGCCTCACTGCGGAAGACCCGTACCGAACGACGGTTATCAAGCAGCGCCTTCATCATCTGCGGCTCAACCACCGGATAGCGGACAGCCGCCTCAAGAGTGGAGGGATCGACCCCTTCGAGGGTTACTGCCGCCGAGGGGCAGACCGCCACGCAGTGTCCACAGCGCATGCAATACTGCTCTCGCTCCGCATCAAGATACGGCACGCCATTCTCCCCCTCCACGAGGCAGTTAAAGGGGCACTCAATTACACAGAGCTGATCTTTACGACACTTGAACGAATCAATTTCTATTAACATTTTTTGTCTCCTTGAAATTTTCATTGAGGGGGACCTTGAACAACCTTGTATTTTGTTCATCTTCGAGGCACCGAAGGCAAAGATAAAAAGGGAGAAAGGAGAAGGGAGGCAGGAAAAAGCAGGGCAACAACCCCCGATAACATCCGTTGTGATATGAAACACCTGTTGTGTTAAAGAATCCCTTGTGAAAGACGGAACAGCAAAAGAATTTTTTGCCAACGAAATACACGAACTATGTGAAAAATGGCATTTTTTATATAAAATATTTCGCGTGTTTAGCTGGCCATCCAACCTTTGCCTTTCCGCCTTTTGCTTTTCCCTTTCTCCTGTCTCCTTTCTCCCGTCTCCCCTTTTCCATCTTTCCCGCTTGTAAATTACAAAATCTTTATCCTCAGATGTTTTTGCTTCCCTTCGTGTTCCTTCGCGTTCTTCGCGGTAAAAAAATTGTCTTACCGTCTTTTGCCTTTCCCTTTCTCCCTTCTCCTTTTTCCCGTCCTACCCGGTTTAATTTCAATGTTCCCTGAGGTTTCTGGCTTTGCATATCAGTTAAGCTTCTTCCCCATTCGGCGCAGCGCGTCTATGGAAAAGAACACCAGCGCCACCCAGATGAAGAGGAAGGTAATCCCCCTCGTCGGGGAAAAGGATTCATTGTAACAGAAAATGGCCAGCAGGAAAGCAGTGCTCGGCGCAATATATTGAAGGAAGCCAACGGAGGAGAGCGGCAGGCGGTTGGCCGAGGCGGTAAAACAAAGCAACGGCACAGTGGTGACAACACCGCCGGCTATCAGCAGCAGATTAAGCGAAAGCGGATTGTTCACAAGGGAGGAGGTGGGGGTGTCGGCAAAAAACAACAGGCCCAGAGCTGCGGGCAGCAACAGACCGGTTTCCACCAGCAGGCCAATCAGCGAATCCACAGCCACCTTCTTGCGCAGCATCCCGTAAAGAGCAAAGGTTACAGCAAGCACGAGGGCGATCAATGGCAGTGTGCCGATCTGGATAAGCTGGAGCAGTACGCCAGCCGTGGCAAGGCCCATGGCTGTCCACTGCAGTCTGGTAAGGCGTTCACCGAAGAAAATCATGCCAAACAGCACGCTGATCAACGGATTGATATAGTAGCCAAGCGAGGTATCGAGGATATGTCCGTTATTCACCGCCCAGATAAAGGTGAGCCAGCTCAAGGCAATGATGACTGAGGTGGAAAGCAGCACCAACACGGTGTACCAGTTGGCCATCGTCCGGCAAACCCGTCCCCATCCGCCCTGAAAGGAAATAATCAACGACAGCAGTACAAAAGACCAGATCACCCGGTGAGCAAGGATCTCCAGCGGGGGGACGGTATCCACCGCTTTGAAATAGATGGGGAAAAAACCCCAGATGAGGAAGGCGCCGAGGCCGAGCAGCCAGCCGGAAGCCGGGCTGCCGGAAGCAGCTGCGGGAACACCGGCAGGAGGCGTGAAAGGGGTAGTCATATTCTCTCCAGAAATTGAGGTGAGGCCACTATATAATCTGCCCCGGGAAAAAAATCATTGAATTGACAGACAGCATCCTGCCCGTGTAAAAAAGGCTGTTGGTTCCACCCGGCAGTCGTGATATTGTATGAACGACAACTACTTGAAATCCTGCGGTCCACCTTAAAGGAAACCCCATGAACCCCGAAACATTTTTCACCCTGCTGCAAGACCCCATGCTTTTACATCTCCTCATCTTCCTCGTTCTCGGAGCCTTTGCCGGGGTCCTCGCCGGCCTGCTCGGCATCGGCGGAGGACTGGTAATCGTGCCAATCCTTGCTTTTGCCCTGCCGCCCATGGGTATCCCGCAGAATATTCTGATGAACCTCGCACTCGGCACATCCCTCGCCAGCATCATCTTCACCTCCCTCTCCAGCATGAGAGCCCATAATAAACGAGGTGCGGTGCGCTGGGACATCTTCAGAAACATATCCCCCGGCATTATCCTCGGAACCTTCATCGGTGCTCTCACCACATCGTGGATACCCACGTGGATTCTCAAGGTGATCTTTGTCATCTTCCTCTATTATGCGGCCTCCAACATGATCTTCGGCCGTAAACCTGCCGCCTCACGGGACGTTCCCGGCACAGCAGGAATGTTCGGCTCAGGCGGGGTAATTGGTTTTCTCTCCTCACTGGTAGGTATCGGCGGCGGAACTCTCTGCGTGCCCTTTTTCCTGTTGTGCAATCTGGAGATCCACACCGCCATCGGCACGGCAGCCTCCATCGGCCTGCCCATTGCCCTCGCCGGAACTTTCGGAAACATCATCGGCGGCTGGGCCAACCCGAGCCTGCCCGCCTGGAGCTTCGGTTTCGTCTACCTCCCCGCCCTTGCCGGTATCGTCGCCGCCAGCATGTTCACTGCCCCGCTCGGCGCGAAACTCGCCCACAAGATGCCGGTGGGCAAGCTGAAAAAGGCATTCGCCGTGCTGCTGCTGGTGGTCGCCACCCGCATGCTCTATTCGGTGCTTCTTTACTTTCCGGTAACGCACAACTTTCTCAACACTGTTTTTCACTGATTCAGGACTTCGATGAAACCTGTTAAACAAGTCGCCGCCATCCATGACCTCTCCGGCTATGGCCGCTCCTCACTTACAGTCGTTATCCCGGTGCTTTCCACCATGGGGTGCAACGTCTGTCCGCTGCCCACTGCGGTGCTCTCTGCCAACTCCTGCTTCCCCGGCTTTCATTTCGTGGATTTGACGGACGCCATGGTGGAAATCATCGCCCACTGGAAGAACCTCAAGTGTGATTTTGATGCCATCTACAGCGGCTTTCTCGGCTCGCCACGGCAGATTGGCATCGTTGCCGATTTTATTGACAGTTTTCGTCGTCCTGGACAGCTCGTAGTCATTGACCCCGTCCTCGGCGACTCCGGAAAACTCTACAAAACTTTCGATGAAACGATGGTGGTCAAGATGCGCGAGCTGATCCAGCACGCCGATCTCATTACCCCCAATCTCACCGAAGCGGCCCTGCTGCTTGACAAGCCCTGCAAAGAGGAAATCGAGCTGTCTGAGGTGAAGGAGTGGGTCACAGCCCTTGCCGAACGCGGCCCGAAGACCGTGATCATCACCAGCGTGAAACTGAAGGATGTGCAGGGGCAAACTTCAGTGATCGCCTGGAACAGCATCGGCAAACGGATGTGGAAGGTAAGCTGCGAATATCTCCCCGCCGAATATCCCGGCACCGGAGACACCTTTGCCAGCATTGTTACCGGTGCACTGCTGCAGGGAGACAGCCTGCCCATCGCCCTCGACCGTGCGGTGCAGTTCATCAGCCTCGGGGTGCGCGCCACCTTCGGCTATGACTATGATGTGCGTCAGGGCATCGTCCTTGAACGCATTCTCCCTGCCCTGCACGCCCCGGCACAGATCAGCAGCTATGAGATTCTCTGATGCCCTCGGCGGGACACTTCCTCAGCTCATCGCCAGCGACCTCGACGGCACTCTCCTGCCAAGGGACGGAACCTTTTTTCCCCGAGACATTGAGACCCTGCACCGCCTCGGGGAAAAGGGTGTGATACGGGCGATTGTCACCGGGCGCAACCTTCACTTTGCGCGGGAGGCAATCCCCCTGGACTTCCCCATCGACTACCTCGTCTTCTCCTCCGGCGCAGGGATTGTCCGCTGGCCGGAGTGTGCAATGATCTTTGCTGACAACCTCGCCCCGCAGCAGACGGAGCAGATTGTTCACACCCTGCATCGGGAACGGCTCAATTTCATGATTCACCGCACCATTCCAGGGGAACATCGCTTCTATTTTGAGCAAAATTGCCAGGATTGCGGCGATTTCACCCATCGCCTGAACGCCCACCGCAATTGGGGAACCCCCCTGGAAGAGGCAAACCTGCAAAACCTTGCCGCCAGCCAGGCACTCGCCTTTATTGGGGTGGAGGAGAGTCGATTTCTGGAGATAAAACGGGTGCTGCCGGATGTAAAGGTCATCCGGACCTCATCCCCCTTTGGCACGGATGAGATCTGGACTGAAATTTTCCCTCTGCACATCTCAAAGGGGGCTGCGGTCCGCTGGCTCTGCAGGGAACTGCGCCTTGATATGCGCCGCACCATGAGTATTGGCAACGACTATAACGATATAGACCTGCTCGACGCAACCGCGCAGAGCTTCATAGTAAGCAGCGCCCCACAGGAACTGCGGCAGCGTTATATGGTCACGCCGGAAAAGGCGGGAATGAGCTGGGCAGTGAAAAAGAGCGAAGAACAAAGAGTTCATCGAAATTAAAACGGGAAGGACGGAAAAAGGTGAGACGGGAGAAAGCGAAAAGCGGTAAGACATTTTTTTACCGCGAAGAACGCGAAGGAACACGAAGGGAAGCAAAAGCATTTGA
>JALNVI010000046.1 GCA_023231425.1 Desulforhopalus sp.
ACATCGATGGAATGGCGTGTATTGATTTTGGCGTGAGCCGCAAATTCGCTGCCATTGTCCAGAGTCAATGTTTTCTTACGACCCGTAATTGTGTCGAAAAGGCCATTTATAACTGAGGCAACCCCATCCTTGCACTTCGTCTGTGTTCGGCCACAAAGCGTGAAACGACTGGTACGCTCCACAAGGGTAACAAGGGACGCATTCTGCCCATAAACAGTATCTCCTTCCCAGTCTCCAATTCGCTTCCTCTCATTCACGATCTGAGGACGTTCTGCAATGTCTATGCGGTCAGGAATAAGAGAAACCCCGGCTCGTTTACGTTTCCCCCCTTTCCACCGACGTTTGCCATACCGCGGCAGATACGTGTGGCGTTTTCCTCCCTTTTGCCGATCTCTATAAATCCAGTCATAAACCGCCGTATGGCAAACATCTTCTTGCAGAGGTAATTCAACAGAAAATCGAGAGTTTATAGACCCTGGGGACCACCCCAGTCGGAGCCACTTTCGTATAGTCTGCACTGCTTCAGGGGTTTGTTTTGTGGCCTTCTCAGCAGATTTTCGTCTGGTCATCGCTATGACATGAGCAACACAGGGATCATAGCTCCCTTCAAAGGAATTGCGATTAATTTCACGTGAAATCGTACTCTTAGAACGATTCAACGTATCAGCAATATTGGTATGAGATCTTCCTGTTTGAAGAAATGCACTAATCTGGTACCTTTCTAAAAGAGTGATCTGTTGGTAGCAAGGACTTGTACCAGAGCATGGTAACCTCCGGTTAAGTTGTCGTGACGTAACCATACCGGCAGCTCACTCTTTTTCATAGAACGCTGTTGCACTTATTGTACTCAGAAAAAAAGGGGACAGATTTATTTTATTGTTAAAAGAGAGTAAAATTAATGAATGACCCTGACAAAGAATCTCCAGATCTTACGGAGTATAAATCTTCAACCTCTGAAGTTACTGATTTCAGGAATAAGAAAGAACTCCAGAGTGAGATTCATACACCTTCAAAATTTTCTTTTAGATGGCAACTTAAGAAAACCGTTTTTTATTTTATAATTGCTTTTCTTTCGATATGGCTTCTTTTTTTTGTGGGACGCTCTTTTGTTGACAGCATTTTCGATAGAATAGAAAGCAACAAGGTTGTTCATCAGGATAAAACTAAAATATCTTCCGGAGTTAAATCGGGGGTTAATAATAAAATAATTCTTGTTTATAAAAACGAAGGTGGCGAATTAAAAAGAGTTGCAGCCGACAGAAGTTCTTTGACAGAATTTGCAAAAAAGAACCTCGAAATATTTGAAAAAAAGAGAATTGAAATTCGAACACGGGTAAGAGATGCTGTCACGAAAGACAACAGGGAAAGTTTTAAAACAATCTCTAACCGTATTGATGAATATGCTGATTGGTACTTTGCATATACAACCACCTATAAAATACTAGGTTTCGCAATTTCATCTGCCACGACCCATACATTTGAAACCAGCACAATGCCTGTTCTTGATGTTGTAGCACTTGATGTCGAAAAATACCTTGAAGAACATTTTGAAAAAATTGTTCTAAAACCAGAGATATCAGACCCAATACTCCAACAAAATTACCAAAAGAATTTAAAATATGCTCACACCCAATTTTTGTCAGTTATGGCAAATCTTAATTCTGAATTTCAAAAGTATGTTTCAGAAAAGACTGGCCACCTTGATAATTTTGACGAGAATCAGATAGAAATGGAAATTGATTGGGCCAGCCAATTCCACAAAGTATCCATGTCTGGTTATGAAAAGGGTGCTGGTGGCGCAGTTGTTGGGGCTGGTTTAACTGTTGGCGGGGCTCTTGCTGGCAAAGCCATAGGGGGAGCCGTAGGAAAAGCGGCTGCTGGTAAAGTACTTGCCTCAAGTACGGGAAAATCATTAATTGTAAAATTATCTGCACCATTTGTAACTAAAGCCGTTTCTGTAGCTGGCAGTGCAGCTGCTGGAGGTGCCGCTGGTACTGCTGTCGGTGGTCCAGCAGGAACTGTTGTTGGCGTAGGAGTTGGATTGTTGGTTGACTACGCAATTAACGAAGGAGTTGAATTGGTCAACCGTGACACTTTTGAAAAGGATACCCATATAGCAATAGAATCCTTTGAAATCGAACTTAATAATAACGAATCTGTTTCCTTAGAAGAGGCGGTAGATATATGGTTTAATGATGCCATTAATTTATTGAAGTCCTTTAAGGAGAAATAAATATAGCCGAACCAGGCAGTGCAAGTGACCTTAAACGTTAAATCTATAGAAACATAACCCGCATGAAGGAGCTCAAGAAGTCTCCCCTCTCATTGGTTAGAGTGTATCGAATACGAAAGGGCGTTTCTCGACATCTTCCCCTCACCATCAAGAAGAGGCTAAAACTATTTATGGGAACCTTGAATAATCGCCCATCTTTTTAATTACAGTCAAAAATTTATCCTCCGACAAAGCGAGGAACGAGACGTCGAGGTAAGCGTTAGACTCCGATATGAGTCCTGGCTCTAATAAATTTTTTTCTGTGCCTTGAATATGAACGAAATGCAAGCTGTTTCAAGGTACCCTGCAGCCATCGTCCCCTGCAAAAACGGTCTGTCGGTTGTAACCGCGCTGGACGATGTAATGGGGTGTGCCTGGGAGAAGTATTCGTAATGGTCGAGGCCTGCTGTATGTGCTGCCATGCATGCCGCAAACTTTCGACAAATAATTCTGACCCCTTTTCCCAAAAATGAAAAAAAAGGAATGCCCCGTTGCGTAATCCAGGATAGAATACCAGCTTTAAAAAACAGTGAGAATATGCTGAATATACTAAAGATTGCGGCCATTGCGGGAATACTCATCTTCAGTGCATCCTGTGCCGCCCGTATAACGTCACCTGCTTTGAAGAACTCGAACGAGATGCCGCCTGCCGCCGCGTTCACCGCCTGTGAAGGCCACAGGGAAGGTGATCTCGTCACCATCGACGGTCTCAGCGGTGCCGTAATTACCGCGACCTGTAAAATTATTGAAGGACGCCTTGTTGCGGTTCCCGAAGGCTTCAAGGCGGAATAAACAACCTCTACCACACAAGAACTGCCCTGCTATCTCAATGATAAACCCATGGACAGAATTCCTCCTCCCGCCGCTGTCCTGCCCTCAGAATCTTCAAACTACTGTGGGACCCCATGGCAATTAAAAAAATCTCCGGCTGTATCGGCTGCGGCGAGTGTGTCTTAAGCTGCCCGACGGACGTATTGCGCATCGGTGACAACGGCAAGGCAGAAATCTGCTGGCCGGAAGAGTGTCAGCTCTGCCACCTCTGTCGCATGTACTGCCCGGTGGACGCTATCACCATAGACCCGGAGAAGTCCATCCCGGTCATCATCTCGTGGGGATAAGCAATGCCTCAGACTCCCCCCGAACTCACCACCCGCGATTTTTTCCTGCGTGCCGCTGCCGTCTTCGCCGGTTTTCCGGTATTGTTCATGCTCATCAAAGGTGTTTTCAGTGGGCGCAACGCCTACCTTGAGATTTTCTCGCTGATCACCATCACCGCATGGTGCCTGGTCCCGGGACAGTTCTACTGGTTCCCCGGTAACCGTTTCCTGCCACTGCATCTGCGTAGCTGGACGCTCGCCAGATACCACATGGTTATCGGCACACTTCTCGTGCTGCTTCTCTGCAGCCACCCCTTCCTGCTGCTGCTGCCCAAGTTGTTTGAATACGGCATCTCTCCTCAGGAAGCATTCTTCACCATGATTTCCACCCCCCATGCCGGAGTGATTTCTGGAATTATCAGCTGGCTGCTGCTCGCGACCCTCGGCGGCACCGCCTGGTTCAGGAAGCTCCTGCCACTGAGATACCATGTATGGCGGCAACTCCATGGTATCCTTGCCTTCCTCGTACTGATCTGCGGGCTGCACCACGTTCTTTTCCTCGGCCGTCACATCACCCCCCTTATCACCGTGATCTTCATTCTCTTCGCCCTGGCGGCGGCGGGAATGATGGTGCGCCGCTGGTTCGATATCATTCCCCACGCAAAACCTGGCAGACTGCCACCATCAGAGGGGAACACAGACAGGCTCAAAAAGCAGGGACATCAACCTGAAAAAAAAGAGGCAGAAAATGAGTTCTGAGATGGAGAGCACCCGTCGCCAATTCCTTGCGGGAGCCATCGGGATAGCCGCCCTTGGAAGTCTCAGCCTCAGCGGCACAGCCCAGGGCGAGGCCGAAGCCCGGGAGAATCACCCGCAAATTGATCCCGACGCTCTCTCAACGAAAGAACATGCTACCGATGTCTTGGTTATCGGCGGCGGCATGGCCGGTTTTTTTGCTGCAGTAAAGGCTGCTGATCAGGGCGCAAAAGTGATCCTCACCGCCAAGGGACGCCTCGGGGCCTCAGGACAGACTCCATGGGCTCGGGATATCTTCGCCTATTATCCCGCCCACGAAGAAATGTCACTGAAGGACTGGATCAAGGCAATCAACATCGCCAGCCACCGCACCAGCAATCCCAAATTCACCCGCCAGCTCGCCAACCACAGCCTTGCCAGGGTCAACGACCTCAAGGAGTGGGGTTTCTTCGACTCATCCCTCTACAGCCGATGCTTTCACCATCAACTCAAGAAACGGAAAGTAGAGACCTGCGAGCGGATGATGATCACCCACCTGATCAAAGAACGAGGGCGCGTTATCGGAGCGGGGGGCTTCACTCTTGATGATGGTATCATTCACTTTTTCTCCGCGAAAACGGTGGTGCTCGCCACCGGTGCCGGAGCCTTTAAACCCGCAGGACTGCCGGTTTGCGACCTCACCAGTGACGGTGCCATGATGGCCTGGCGTATCGGCGCACGGATCACCGGCAAGGAGTGGAACGACACCACCACCGGCCTGCTCAATGCCCCCGCCGCCACGTGGCAGCGCTGGCGCAAAGATCTTGCCCGCAAGCCACAGGTATGCGGAACACATGTGGAGGCCACAGGCGATCTTGGACTCAACTATGAGGTGTGGAAAGAGGGTGCCATTCTCCCCGGTCTGCCGGACGCGAACAAGGAACAAGAGGTCAAACAGTTCCCCCGTGGACCAGCCGTTCATCCGGCCACCGGCAGCGAGCCGGCAGAAACGAAACCCGGCCAGGAACCCAAAGTACACCACGCTGCCCTCTCCACCCCGGTCTTCGCCCAGGGCCTGCCATCCGGAGGTGCCGGGGCGGGACTTGCCCCGCACAATTCTGAAGGGCTTGCCCCGATTGATCTCAACGGTCAGTCCACCATCCCTGGCCTCTATGCCGCTGGCGACGCCCTCGGATCCTGTGTTACCGGAGCGATGGAGCTGCAGCAGGGAGCATCCCTCTCCGCCGCCGCCGTGCAGGGTGCCATTGCCGGCGCTGCAGCAGCACGGGTTGCTCTCCGGCAGGAAACCCGGCCCGCCATTTCCCCAGACCAGAAGATTACCATTCGTAAAGAGATCCTCGCCCCGTTGAAACGCAACCGGGGGTTCAGTCCCCGCTGGGTCACCCAGACACTGCAGGGGATTATCATTCCCAATTTTATCCTTTATATCAAAAAAGAAAAGATGCTGGAGGCTGCACTCGCCTATGTGGAAGAGTTGCGCGACAATCACCAGCCGCTGCTCATCGCCCGTAATATCCACGAACTGCGCCTCGCCCACGAAACCGCCAACATGATCCTCAACGCCGAGATGAAGCTGCGCGCCTCCATCCTTCGCCGCGAGAGCCGCTGCACCCACTACCGCGTCGACTATCCGCGGAGCAATGATCGAGACTGGGATTGCTGGATAAACATTTTTCAGACCAATGACGGGACTATGGGGCTGGAGATTCAGTCCTTCGACGAAGAACCGGCAACCTGAAACAGGATAATGAAATGGAAAAAAGTGAAATCTACGAGAAATATTGGGATATAAAGCTGGAGAAGGTAAAAAAGGCGCTGGAGAAAAACAACTTCACGGTCTTTATTGCCAGCGATGCAGAGGCCGCCGGTGCACTGATCATGCAGGAGATCGTCCCGCAGATTGAGGGCCTCAAGATCGCCAGTTTCGGAGACTCCATGACCCTGCGTGCCACCGGTGTTCTCGAAGCTGTAAAACAACTGAACGGAGTAGAATTTATCGACCCTTTCCCCAAAGGTGCCCCCAGGGAAGAGAAGGTTGCACTGCGCCGCCGGGCCCTGCTCACAGACCTTTTCTTCACCGGCAGCAATGCCCTCACCGAGGACGGGAAACTGGTTAACCTCGACATGGACGGCAACCGTATCGGCGGCATCGCCTGCGGACCGCGCAACGTTATTCTAACCATCGGCCGCAACAAGATTGTCCCCGATGTGGAACGGGCAATGGCCCGGATTAAAGAGGTAGCCGCTCCGCTCAACGCCATCCGCCACGACTCCATGAAAACACCCTGCCAGAAAACCGGTGAATGCATGGACTGCAGAAGCCCTGACCGCATCTGCAACCAGTGGCTTATCACCGAAAAGTGTTACCCCCCCGGCCGCATCCGTGTGGTGCTGATAAACGGGGAAGCAGGGCTGTAAAACCGGAAGTCTCCGGCATCCGTGTTTTTTTACTCCTCGCGGAGTGCATCAAGATCAATCCCGTAGCGCTTCACCTTGTCATACAGCCCCTTGCGACTCAAACCGAGGAGTTGATGAACAGCCCCCACCCTTCCGCCATGCGTTCGCAACACGGCAAGGAGATACTCCCGCTCCTGGAGGGCAACAAACTCCTTCAACGGCAGGCGCGGGGCGTCACTCTTCTCTCCCTCGCCCTCTATTGCCTCTTCCCCGAGAACACAGAATCGCCGCACCCGATTCCGCAGTTCCCGCACATTACCCGGCCATTCCTGTGCCTCCAGCTCTGTAAGAAAATCCGGCGTAAAGGATACCAGTTTCTCCCCGCTCTCACGGCAATATTCCTGACGGAAAAACTCTATCAGCAGGGGAATATCCTCCCGCCGCGCCTTGAGCGGCGGCATATCCAGCGAAAAAGCATTGAGCCGGTAAAAGAGATCTTCGCGGAAACGTCCCGCTGCCACCTCCTTCCCCATGTCCTGGTTGACCGATGCCACCACCCGTGCCGCAAGCGGCCGCAGTTCATTACTGCCCAGCGGGGAGTAACTGCGCTCCTCAAGCGCCCGCAGCAGCTTCCCCTGCAAGCCAACATCAAGGGAACATATTTCATCAAGGAAGATGGTCCCTCTGCCAGCCAGCTCAAATTTCCCCACCCGCACCCTCTCCGCTCCGGTAAAAGCGCCCTTCTCACAGCCAAACAACTCTGCTTCCACCATGTCGCCGGGAATTGCGGCCATATTCACCCCTACAAAGGGCATCGCCGGTCTTCCGATCTGGTGCAGGGCCCGAGCCACCAGCTCCTTACCGGTACCCGTCTCGCCACAGATCAGCACCGGATCGTTCTGCTTTGCCATGCGCACGATATGCCGATAGAGCCGCTGCATGCAGGCGTGCGCCCCCACCATCCCGTGGAAGAAGGAACCATTCCCCTGCCCGTCTGCCACCTCGGTCAGTCGCGCCGCCAGTCTGCGGTTTTCCAGTATCAGCTGCCGCTTTTCCACCCCCCGCTGCAGGGCTGAGAGTAAGACCTCATCATCCACCGGCTTTTCGAGAAAATCGTAGGCCCCCGCACGAATGGCTTTCACTGCCAGCTCTACATCTCCATGGCCGGTGATAAGCAGCAGAGGCAGCTCGGCGTCCATCTCTGCAACCCGCCGCTGGAACTCCATGCCATCGATATAGGGCATACGGATATCACTCACCACCGCATGCACTGCAACCTCCTTCTCAAGGAGATGCAGCGCCTCCCTTGGATCGCTTTCCAGAACAGCCTCCCAGCCGTGCAGCATCAGCGTCTGCCCAATGGCTGAGAGCAGATAGCTGTCGTCATCCACCACCAGAATTCTTACCTTCTCCATCACTCACCCCCAGGCACCTGTCGAGTCTCATCTTCCGGCAGCCAGACAGCGAAGGTTGTCCCCCGTCCCACTGCGGTCTTCATCTTGACAAACCCTCCTGTACTGCGCACGATCCGCTCGACAATGGAGAGCCCCAGCCCCATGCCCACCCCAACCTCCCGGGTGGTGAAAAAGGGGTCAAAAACCTTCTCCTCAATCTCCGGCGGAATACCGCAGCCGTTGTCGATAATGGAAATCACCACCCACATCCGCTCCGAGAGGCTCGGCGGATCAATGCCCCGGAGGCGTTCCAGGCGGATAATCAGCTCAGGGGACTCCCTCTCACCCATCGACTGCGCCGCGTTCTGAATAAGGTTAAACAGCACCTGTTCCAAACGAACCACCTGGCCGTAGACGAACAAGTTCCCTTCTTCCAGCTCGAGCTTCACCTTCACCCCGGAGAGTTCCAGCTGCGCCTCAATGAAGTTGAGGACATCAAGCAGGATAATATTCACCCGGCAGTGAGCCATCTCACTCTGCGCCTTTCCGGCAAAGCCCTTCATACTGTGAATGATAGAAGAGGCGAAGTTGATGCGGTCGATAATCGTAGAGAGATTCCCACTGATGATCTCCTTATGAAGCAGCGGGTCGGCCATCGCCTTCTGGCAGTTCCGGGCGAGCAGCAGCATGGTGTTAAGCGGCTGGGTCAGTTCATGGCCGATCCCCGCCGCCATCTCGCCGAGGCTGGCCAGCCGCCCGGAGTGAATGAGCTGGTCCTGCACCTCGCGCATGCGATCCATCACCTCGAAAAACTCCCGTCGATCACTGGCAACAAGCATGTGGACGGTCTTTCCCGTCCTGCCGGGGCAGGAGGTTCCGCGGACAAGCACCGGCACCGGCCCCCCCTGCCGGTTGAGGAAAAGGGTTTCCAGGTCTCGAAAATCCCCCCCAACAAAGCGTTCCCTGATAAGCTGTGCGACTTCCGGAGCGGCAATATCACTCAGCTGCAGCCCCTCCTGATCCACATCCCAGCCGAGGACCTCATAAAATTCCTTTCCCGCCCGCAGGATAGTGAAATCATCGGCGAAGATAATAAACAGGTCGGAGAGGCTGGACATGATGCGGGAGATAAAAAAGTTCTTCGCCTCTACCTCTTCATGCTTTTTCAGCATCCGGATAACAAGATCCTTCTTCTGCTTTTCAAAAATACGGACCAGCGGGTCAACCATCATCCCATCTTCGATAAACTGTACCCGTTCATCTCTGTCCATCGCTGTCATTATTTCACCTCCCGGTTTCAACCTCTTCCTGTGCCTTGTTACCTTCCGGTTACATTCTCCCGATAAAGAGATTTTCAGTTGTTACTTTCAGGCAATATCCCATTTTTCACTATATTTCAATGAGATAGCTAAAAACCAGCGGGAAAGTTGTTACCAAAGCTTTACATGGTCCCGTTTCTTTTCATTCCACCTTCCGCTGCTATCCCCTTGTTATCATAATATCTTTTCAACAACCCCATCTCTGGCACGTCTCTTGCTTTACAAAAGGAGAAGGAGGGCCCAATATGGACAACACTCTGAATCTTACATTGGAAAGCGATATGCTGCAGGCCATCTACTTGAATAATTCAGAAGCGAAGCGGATCAGCATTGATCAGATTGCGGGTTCATGCAGTCTCTCCCACAACCGGGTGCGCTACCTCATTTCCACTCACAAACTCCCTGGTGACGCCGAGAAAAACTCTGTGCGGTTGATAGATTTTCTCGGCTTTCTGCTGCACAACCGGATGAGCATTCCAGAGAGACTGCTGCCCCCGAAGACCTCCCGCATCCTTTTTCTTTATCCTGCCGAACTGCTGCTTGACAGCAACATGGCGAAACGGTTGCGCAAGAACATGAACCGCATCTGTGAAGCAATCACCAAAAGCTGTCACCTCGTGCTGGCCGACAGCGCGCCCTTCGGCGTCCACGCCAGTCTCACTCTGCTCAACTTCATGCCCCATATTGTGGTTCTCACCGCCCTTGAGCATCCCGGTCGTCAACTGCTCGCCATGCTGGACCGCGTCACCTCCCTGACAACGAGCAAGACTGTGCTGCTGCTTAACCATACAGCAACTGAGGAGGTGCGGGAGTTTCCAGTGGACCTTGTCACCGACGGACAACCGCCGTTTGAACATTTGCAGAAGAACCTGGCACCACTGCTTAACACCTAGAAAGGGAAAAGGGAGATACCATGGAACGAATGAGCAACTATTATACCTCTGTCACCCGCCGCCTGCTGCTTGCTTTTTTCTGCCTCTGTCTGGTGCCGTTGCTCGCCGTCGGCTGGATAACAAGAAACTCCCTGCGTGATATCAACATCATTCGCCTGCAGGATCAGGCCACCGCCACGGTCACCGCCCAGGCCAAGGTCCTGTCTCAGGTCCTGAAGGACCACATCAACCGGCTCACTATGCTCGTTAATTTTCTGCCACCGAGTTTCTTTGAGCAGCAGGGCAACACTGAAAAGCTCTTTCTCGCTATTGACAACAGAGATGATATTGTCGACCTGCAGAGCATCGCCGCCAATGGCCGGCAATATGCCTACGTCGGTCCCTATCGTACCCAGGTGGAAGGGAAGAGCTACGCCGAGGCACCGTGGTTTCAGGAGACCCTGCTCAATGGCGTGCATATCAGCAACGTCTTCACCGGTTATCGCGGCACACCCCACTTTGTGGTGGCCGTCACCAACCCGCTGAAAAATTATGTGTTGCGGGCAACCGTCAACTCAGCCTCATTCAACGCCCTGCTGCTTGCTGCGCAGATCAGCCCCAACAGTGACGCCTTCATCGTCAGCCGCGAAGGAGACTTCCAGACCCCCAGCCTGCGCGGTGATACCACTCTTTCCGCCACAGCCCGCACCCTGATCGGCGCTGGTGGATCCGAGGCCCCCATTATCACCGATGACGCGGTCTATATTGCACGCCCCCTCGCCGGCGGCCGGTGGTTCTTCATTATCAAGGCGGATGTGGCGGATTCCATGTCTGTCTATATTCCTCTGCACCGACAGATTTTTATCGTCTTCACCATCCTCTTTATCCTCGCTCTCGCCGCTGCTTTAGCGGTCTCCATAATGCTGGCGCGCCATATCCGTCATGCAGATCAGGAGTACGCCGCCAACTCCATGCAGTTTGCCCAGATGGAGAAGATGGCCACCATCGGTCGTCTGGCAGCGGGGGTTGCCCATGAGATTAATAACCCTCTGCAATTAATCAGCTCGCAGGCAAGCTGGATTGCCGAATTGCTGCCTGAAGAGGATCCAGCAAAGGTGAAAAATCTCGGTGAATACACAGATTCAGTGGAGAAAATCCGCTACCACGTCAAACGTGCCGGAATGATTACCCACCGGCTGCTTGGATATTCTAAAAAGATGGCAGCTCAACAGGAAGAGGTACAGCTCAACGAGCTGCTTAATGAGACAATTTCTTTTGTCGAAAAAGAAGCAGAAAGCCACGATATTACCATCCGCCGCAATTTCGTCCCCGATCTGCCGCCCACCATGACCGACGGGCCGCAGCTCCAGCAGGTATTTCTTAATTTGCTTAATAATGCTCTGGATGCAGCCGGTGAGAAAGGTGAAGTAGAAATATCCACGGCAGTATCCGGCAGTAATCTGGTGATCTGCTTTGCAGACAACGGGGCAGGAATTGCCCGTGAGAACCTGAAACGGCTTTTCGATCCTTTTTTCACCACAAAATCGCCAAATAAGGGAACCGGACTGGGACTCTATATCAGCTATGACATTACCCGTAAACTGGGCGGTTCACTTGAAGCAGGAAATAGAGAGAGTGGTGGTGCCATCTTCACCGTACGGTTGCCAATTGCGCGCCTTGGCGAAGAGGCACTGAGCAGATAATCCGGGAACGTCGCTCCGGGAAAGCACCGGCTTTACGACGCCCCCGCCTTCTAAAACCCGCAGTACCAGAGAGGTCTTTATGACTGAAATGAAAAAATTCAACGTTCTCGTCGTAGACGATGAAAAAGAATTTCGCGAAATGACTATCAAGCAGCTCTTGCACAGGGGGATGGACGCCGAAGGGGCGGAAAACGGCCTGATTGGCCTTGAAATGGTGGAGAAAGGCAACTTCGACGTTGTGCTGCTTGACGTGAAGATGCCGGAAATGGACGGGATTGAGGCACTGCGAAAGATCAGGCAGGCCAAACCGCTGGTGGAGGTGGTGTTGCTCACTGGTCATGCCTCGGTGAATTCGGGAATTGAAGGGATGAAACTCGGGGCTTTTGATTACCTGATGAAACCAATGGAATTTGACGAATTGCTGGACAAGCTCTCCGACGCCTTTGAAAAACGCCGGATACAGCTTGAGAAAATTGAGACAGCACAGATAAAGAAACACATGTCTCTCCCGAGTTAAACAACCGGGGAGCGACATGGTGTCGCAATCCCCATAAATAATATCACGGGCAAAACGCCCAAATTCGATTTACAGGAGGTCTCATGAATCACCTCAGACAGCTTTACCAATTCATGCTGGCGGGAGCACAAGCCCAGGCCCGCTGGGAACTGGAGATGTCAAGCAACATCCTCAACAGCCGTAAACGTCGTTACTTTCTGCTGCTGCTCGTTCTGCCGATACTGCTCGGCGGGATCGCCATCGCCGCAGGCGACATGCAACTGCCTTCAGTAATCGGCGGCAAATCCGCGTATATGCCGTCGCACTACACCCCCTTTATCTTTATCGCCTCCATCTTTGTCGGACTCTGTGCAGGACTGATCACCGGCTGTATCGGAGCGGGTGGCGGTTTTATCATCGCCCCGGCCCTTATGAGTTTCGGCGTGAAAGGGATTCTCGCCGTCGGGACCGACCTCTTTCACATCTTCGCCAAGGCGATCATGTGCAGCGTACTGCACAAAAAGCTTGGTAACATTTCTGTCAGTCTCGCCCTCACCTTTCTCATCGGTTCCATCGCCGGCTCAACGGTAGGAGGGATTCTCAACCGCTGGCTCTATGACCTCAACCCGATATTGAGCGACATGTTCATTACCTCGGTGTATGTCGTTATCCTCGGCTTCCTCTCCTTCTATGCAATGAAGGATTACCTCACCATCCGCAAAGGAATGAAACAGGCGGGACGGGAAAACGCCCCCGAGTCCATTTCCCCTTTGGGAATGAAACTGCAGGCAATCAACCTGCCGCCGATGCTTACCTTTGACGAAGGGATCACCCCTGGCGGACGAAAAATTTCCGCAATTTTTCTCGTTCTCAGTGGTTTCATCGTTGGTTTGGCAGCAGCAATCATGGGCGTGGGCGGTGGCTTCCTTACCTTCCCGATCTTTGTCTATGGCCTCGGAGTCTCCTCAATGACCACCGTCGGTACTGATATCTTCCAGATAATCTTCACCGCCGGCTACGCAGCACTGACCCAATATGCCCTCTACGGATTTGTCTTCTACACCCTGGCACTCGGCATGCTGCTCGGTTCGCTGATCGGTGTACAGATGGGTTCGCTGATCACCCGCGTAGTTCCGGGTCACCTGATCCGCGGCTTCTTCGCTCTGTCAGTTTCCGCCGGTTTTATTAACCGTTTCTTCGCTCTGCCCGCCAAGCTCCGCAACATGGGTTACATTGATATCTCCAAAGCAACGGGGAAAATGCTGGACACTACAGGGAGCATTCTTTTCTTTGTGACCATCGGAGCATTCACGGTCTGGGTCCTTTATGTATTCTTCACTCATCTTAACGAACTGCGCTCGGAGGATTAATTATGACAACCAAGGAAGAATCAAAATTAAAAAGACGCGGGATCGCGATGCTGCTTGTTTTTTTCATCATTCTCGGCGTCCTCTTCAGCCCGGTATTTCCAGGCAAACTGCACGGGCTGGACTACATTGACAACCTCTTCAACATGATTTCCAAGGGTTCTTCAGACTTCATTTCCCTTCAGATTGAAGAGAACAAGGCCTTCACCGAATCCACCCTTGATCAGCAAATCAACCTGCCCAGCGAGGGACAGGCAGAACATTTCGCCCACCAGCTCACTGTCAGCGGTCTTACCGCTTCTGTCTCCGGCACGACGGTGACCATAGCTGGCAACATGGTGGAAATGGTAACCTCCTGCCTCGCCGACAGCCGGGCGATGTTTGACAACAACGGCTCCGTAGTAGAAGAAAAATATGGCTTCTCCGGACGTGAAGCACTGTTTAACTGGTGGACAGGCTACGAGGCAATAAACAAGAACTTCAATAGCAAAAAGAAATTCAAAGAAGCCAAGTTTCTTGGCAATATTGAGAAAAGAGTACTGGAACCTGCGTACAACTACTACGGCATAGAAGCACACCCGTGGAAAGCAAACGTCACGATGATTCTCCTTGCTCTCGGGTTCTATGTTTTCTATACCGTCTGGTACGGGTTTGGCATACTGTATCTTTTTGAAGGACTGGGCTTGAAGATAGGCCAAAGTCATTAAACAGGAGGGGGGGGGGAGACGCCAGGCGTCTCCCCCCTCGTTATTTTCCGCAACACAAACTTCCCTGCAGACAAAAAGGATACATAATGGCACTTTTCCCCATAAACCTGAAAGATTTCTTCTCCCTTGAGAAACCGGAACCTCTCAGCGGAGAAGAGCTGCAGACCATTTTTCAAAATCGCTATCAGCTCTTCCGCCGTCTTCTCACCGCCAATAACAATGCGCTGCAGGCCATGGCCGAGCTGGAACGGATGTATTATGGTAACTCCAGTTACCGTATGGCCGAGATAAACTCCAAAATTACCGCCATTCAGATAAACGTCTACAAGATGGTAAACAGCCTGCTGGAGATGGCCGAAGGGAAATACACCGGGCTGGAAACGATCCTTGATCAGATCAGCCACAGCCTCGAACCCATCCTCAATCAGAAGCCGGAGCGGCAACAGGGTCCCTTCATCATGCCCCTCTCCGAGGTAAGTCTTGAGGAGCGGGAGCTGGTCGGGGAGAAAATGGCCCGACTCGGCGAAGTGGGCCGCCTCGGGTTGCCCATTCCGACAGGATTTATTCTAACGGCCTCGGCCACCCAGGAATTTCTGAACACCGAACTGATCGACGAAATCAACCGGCAGCTGCAGATCATTGATCCCGAAAATCTTGATGGCCTCTACGCGGGCTGCCACACCATGCAGGAACTGGTGCGCGACACCGCCATTCCGTCCTCCCTTATGGAGGAAATTTACGCCTCTTTTGATCTTTTTTTTAAGAAGGATCAGAAGATAGCCACCCGCTCAAGCGCCCTCGGAGAAGACAGTGCCGGGGTCTCCTTTGCCGGACTTTATGCAACCGTCCTTAATGTCGGTCGCAAAGAACTGGCGGCGGGAATCCGAGAAGTGATTGCCTCCAAATACTGCCCCCGTGCCATTGCCTACCGGCGGCGGAGAGGTTACCGCCATGTGGATATTGAAATGTGTGTCGGCTGCGTCGCCATGGTGAATGCAGCGGTCAGCGGGGTTTTATACACCCGTAATCCCAATGCGACACAAGAGGATAAAGGAGAAGAGATGCGCTGCAATGCCGTGGAAGGAATCGGCAGGGGCGTGGTGGACGGCACCCGTGATGCCGATCTCTATATTCTGCGACAGGAGCCTTTTTCCGTGATGGAGCGTCGACTCACAGGAGAGCACCCTCTGCTCAAGGAGGCACAGCTGCAGGAACTGTCTGCAGCTGGAAGGAAACTGGAGAAGCACTTTGCCGCGCCGCAGGATGTGGAATGGAGTTTTGACCACGACGGTCACCTCTTCATCCTGCAGAGTCGGCCGCTGCAGATGCAGGAACACCATGAGGTTGTGGAAACTGGCAACAACCATCCCGCCGCCCCGCTCTATCACGGCGGCATCACCGCCTCCGACGGAGCCTGTTGCGGCAGGCTTGTACGAGTGGACAAAGCGAAGCAGGCGGGAGCCTTCCCGGCAGATGCCATCCTCTATGTGGAATATCCTCTGCCTGAATGGGCACCGCTCCTTAACCGCGCGGCGGGGATCTTCTCCTCCGGGGGAAACGAAGCCGGGCATCTTGCCACAGTCTCACGAGAGTTTGGCATTCCGGCGCTGTTCGGTTGCGGGGACGTATGGAAGAAGCTTGAAGAAAAGCATGCCACGGAGGGAGAATTCACCCTCGATGCCACTGCCCGCTCCATCTATCCGGGCCGAGACGAGATCGCACTGCGACGTCAACATGTGATGCCCTCTCCGATGACCGGTTCTCCCGTACAGCTGATTCTCTCCGAAGCACTGCAGCTCATCACCCCGCTCAACCTCAACGATCCAGATTCGATTCGTTTTAAATCGACCTTCTGCGAGACCCTGCACGACATCACCCGTTTCTGTCACGAGAAGTCGGTGGTGGTGATGTTTAACTTCGGCAACAGTCACCATTTCCCGCAGGCCGCAGCGAAACGCCTCACTGCCGATGTCCCGCTGGAGTGGTGGGTAATTAACCTTGCCGATGGCCTGCGCGAGGGGATAGGCAAGGAGAAGAAAACAGTCTCCATTGAAGATGTGGTCAGTGTACCCATGCTGGCCATCTGGCGGGGGATTGCCGCCTTTCCATGGGAGGGGCCACCACCGGTGAGCATCCGCGGGTTAGGTTCTATCATCTTCCAGTCCACCATGCGCCCGGAACTCTCCCCGGACGTAGCCGCAACGAAGCTGAACGCCCGCAATTTTTTCCTCATTTCAAAATATTTCTGCAACCTTGGCGTGCGTCTCGGGTATCATTATGCCATGATTGAGGCGTGGCTGAGTGAGCTGCGCACCGAGAGCTATCTTACCTTCCGATTCAAAGGTGGCGCGGCGGATATGCAACGCAAAGCCGTGCGGGCGCGGCTGCTCGCAGACATCCTTGAGCGCTGGGATTTCAGCGTCGAACTCCGTGGAGATGCACTGCTGGCAAGGATCAAGAAAATGCCCATGGATTTTCTTGAAGATCGCCTGATGATTCTCGGATACCTCAGTCTGCACGCCCGCCAGCTCGACATGGTCATGGACCGGGGGGAAACGGTTGAGAAGTATCGGCAGAAGTTTTTGCGGGAAATTGATGAAATGCTGGCCAGAGAAAAAATGAAAAAGGAAACAAACAATGAAAAAGATTCTCCTCGTCGATGACGAACAGGAATTCCGTGAAATCAGCGGTAAATTTCTTGCCCACCGCGGGTTCGACACTTTACAGGCAGATGGTTGTGCCACCGCTCTCGACCTGCTCGCAAAAGAGGCGAATAATGTTGACGTCATTATCATGGACGTCTCCATGCCGGGCAAGGACGGCATTGCCTGCATGGCCGAAGTGAAAGCGACGTGGCCGCAGCTTGAGGTCATCATCCTCACCGGTCACGCCTCTTTGAGCGTGAGTATCACAGGTATGAAACAGGGCGCCTTTGACTACTGCATGAAACCGGTAGACTACGATGAACTGCTGGAGAAAATTGCGCTGGCACGGGAGAAAGCAGCTCGGGAAGAATTAACTTCAGAAAGCATCGAATAATCGGCCATCTCCTTCATTACAGTCAAAAAATTATCCTCCGACAAAGCGAGGAAGAGACGTCGAGGTAAGTGATATACTCCAGGTAAGCATTAGACTCCAGGTAAGCGTTAGACTCCGGGTAAGCGTTAGACTCCAGGTAAGCGTTAGACTCCGGGTAAGCGTTAGACTCCGTGATCGAAGTTGTGCCTGCGGTAAATTTCTCCTGCCCCTTGCAATATGAACGAAATATAAGCTGTTTCAAGGGCCCTCCTGCCTTCCAGCAAAGGATCAGAAAAGACTGAAGACCATTTTTCCCGCCATTCCAAGAAGAATAACTCCGAGGAAAATTTTGATCGTTGCGGCTCTGAGATGCCCGTGCATAACCTTTGTTCCCAGTGTACCACCAAAATATGCGGCGACAGAGGCACAGATCAGCACCTGCCACTGCACTGTCCCCATCAGAGCATAGGCAGTAAAAGCGATGAGTGAAGAGAAGGGAACGACAAAGGCCGTAATAGTTGCAACCTTTTTGGGACTGAAACCAAGAAAAATCAGCATTGGCGAAATCATCATCCCGCCTCCCACTCCCAGCAGACCTGAGAGAAATCCGGCACCCGCCCCAACGAGGGCAGGCGCAACCACGGGCCGGTCTTCACGGTAGTTCTCCTCTCCGCCCCTGCGTCGATAGAACAGCAGCATCAAACCTGAAAAGACAAGGAAAGCGACAAAGACCCACAGCACCACATTCCGGGAAACAAGCACCGAACACCACGCTCCCAGAGGGGCAAGGATCATGGAAGTAATAATGATCGGCATGCCAAGGCGAAAATCGAGCAGCCCGTTCTTTATATTGGAGTAACTCGCCGCACCCATGGAAATTGCATTGATCATCAGGCCGGTGGGTTTAGCCGCGTTAAGCGGCACTCCGAGCCAGTGCAGCACCGGGATAAGAGCCAGGGCAGACCCCACTCCGCCGAGAGCAAAGATAAAGCTGAAAACGAAGGCCAGGCCCGTGGTGATAATTAACATCCAATCCATCTCATTCTCCATGTTCAGAGCAGGTCTGGTGCATGTTATTGCTCCCGCGCCCCGTTTATATTTGTGGATATTTGTGGAAAATCGTCCCCTGAACAAGGAAAATCCCCGTATAAGGGTACCTTGAAACAGCTTGTATTTCGTTCCTGTTTGACGGGCAGGAGGAAATTTATTACAGCCATGTTTGATCACGGAGTCTAACGCTTACCCGGAGTCTAACGCTTACCTGGAGTCTAACGCTTACCCGGAGTCTAACGCTTACCCGGAGTCTAACGCTTACCTGGAGTATATCGATTACCTCGACGTCTCGTTCCTCGCTTTGTCGGAGGATAATTTTTTGACTGTAACCAGAAAGATGGGCGATTATTCGATGTTCCCTTTAGATTCCGCCGCCTTTTACAGGAACTCAGACTGTGACTCAATCTGCGCCAGGATAACGGCATCAACGCATTCCATAAATTTAAGAAGACAGGGGATTTTCAAACGATAGAAAACCTGCTTTCCCCGCTTTTCACTCTCTACGATTCCCGCTTCTTTCAATACGGTAAGATGCTTTGAGATAGTGGAAAAATCGACATCGACAGCATCCACAAACTCACAGACACAGTGCTCTCCATCGGAGAGTTGCCGGGCTATCCACAACCTCGTGGGATGAGCCAGAGCCTTGAGGACTTTGGCCCTGGCTTCGTATTGCCTTTTCTCTTTCGGATTCACAGCACTCCTCCATTTCTTTTTTGGCAAAATAACCAAATGTTTTCCTGAAGTCAAGCTCTGTGCTGAAGGTCCCGGCCCAAAGCCACTCCACCGGGACAGTTCAGAATGATTCCTTTATTAACCTGTTAAATCAACAGGTTAATATCAAATTCCTGCATTTATTTCGCAACAGGCGAATTGAGATCAGGCATGCGACTTTTACATGCTTCCAGGATGTTCTTTAACATTTCACTGTATGGCATATCCTGCAATTGAGCCATCTTTGCCAGATGCCCGTCCCAGCACCAGCCGGGATTAGGGTTCACTTCCAGAAGTCTTGGAGTACCATTTTCGTCCAGCCTCCAGTCAAAGCGGGCGTAATCATGACATCCCAGGCGATCAAACAACTTGAGACAACTCGCCCCAAGGAATCTCTCGACATCTTCTGAAAGATTCGCGGGAACAGACTTAATTTTCCAATACGGAGAACTGGGATCCCATTTTGCCTCATAACCACAGATTCTGGGTAATCCCTCGGGCAGTGCGGAATAATCTTCTTCGATTATGGGGAGTATCGTATATGAACCGGACTGGTTCCCAATAATGCCAACACTTATATCCTTTCCGGTTAAGAACTCTTCCAGCAAAACCGGGATATTGTAGCCAAACTTCGCTCTGATTTCAAGAATTGCACTTTCCAGTGCCTGCAGATCGTAACAAACATTTGTTTGTGTAATACCAAAACTGGAATCCCCACAGTTGGGCTTTACGATGACAGGAAAGGACAAGGTAAATTCCATAAACTGAACATCTTCCGGATTGAGCATATAGGCTTCAGGAACTGGAATATCCATTTCCCTGGCAATGCCTCGCACCAGTGATTTATCGTAACAGTAGGCGAGACACTGGGGTGAACCACCTGAATAGTGGTATTCCATAATTTCGAGAAGAGCGGCAATATGCAACTCTTTTGTTGCATCATTCTGAAATCCTTCGTCGCAGAGGTTGAAGACGAAACGGCATTTATTTTTCAGCCTTTCCAGATCCTTCACCAGCGTATCGTGCTGATTCAGATAAATAAATTCATATTCAGACAGACCTGCCAGAGCCTCCTTGAGCAGATCAATGGTATGATAATCATCCTCATCAAAACTTGCGTCGGGTTTAACCACATCCCTTTTGTCGGGATCCCCCAGCAAAACAAGCACGGTATCTTTTTCTACTGAAAGTTCTTTGACAGGTGACCACTCCTTTTTCGCAACAGCAGTTACGATTATCCGTTCTGCCATCATACCCAGATCCTGGTTCCGTTTCGATTCAGATGAGATCTTTGAGTAGTTGCAAAAATCTTCAAATTCAGCCTGATTCAGCAGTTCTTTCAGATCATTATTTGAATAAAGACGCTCCGCATAAAATTGATCAGCAACAACACCTTTGGTTACATGGGTGATAACCTCTCTGGAGATCAGACGCTGACCGTCTTCAGAGAGAGACCGTTCCCGACAGACAAAATAGTTTTTGTCTATCCATTCCCAGCTGCGAGGGTCGAAATTCTCCCGCATGTTGCTGCCATCAGTGATATCTATCAACAACTTTCCACCAGGCTTCAAAACTCTCCTGACTTCCTGGAGGATTCTTGTATCATCTATGCTGGAATCAAAATAACCAAAGCTGTTACCGGCAATGAAAACGACATGAAATTCATCGGTTTGAAACGGCAGCTTCCGGGCATCACCTTCCTTGAAAAGAACATTCAGGCCCTCTGTTTTGTTTATTTTCCTCGCCCGATTTATCAGGTAATGGGATCTGTCCAGCCCTACGACGTTATTATAGCCTCTTTTTGCAATCTCCAGAGCATGTCGGCCCTGACCACAACACAGGTCAAGGATTTTGTCAGTTGGGGAGGCATTGACCGCCGCAAGGAAGGTATCAACTTCTTTAATACTTATATCCTGGTCTTCTACAACATCTCCGTCCGTGCGCAGATAATTTGCATTAAAAAGATGACGCCACCAGTCAGATTTTACATAGCTTTCCAGGTTATCTACAGGCCCAAAGACTTCAATTATTTTCTTGTTTCCACTTTTAGACATCTACTTTTCCTCTTCCTGCAGATTTTTTTTTACATAAAAGAGCGAAGGAAAAACACGCGGTAAGCACAGTGAATTGTGGCAGGAATACAGAAAAAGATAATCGACATAATCCGTTAGAGTATCGCCATTTTTTCAGTGCTCTTCTCCATCTTCCCCCGTCAAGTTGATCAATCAGATTCAAGTCCAGAACCCTTCACATCTTTGACACGGCGCAACAGGTCCTGCCCTTTCTTTTCCGGGTTGTTGCAAGTGCGGCATCCGCAGAATTTAAAGTTTCATCTGTTACCACTTTTCGCCACAAAAACCAACACAATATCAAAGGAAAATTCATTGAATTATGACAGCTTATTATTCAGACCCTAAAACTAATACAGATGCTGATCTTTAAGCTTTACCTGAGTGGAGGAAATGTACACGAGCGGGGGAAGAGAATAAAGATCCCGTTTATGGGCATATCTGGGGGAAAAGAGGGAATGTATAAAAACAGAACGATATCGATCTCTCAAACCACACGAACATTGGGATATTAATGTCTCCTCTCTCAATATCTGCGGTACTTTTTTCTCTTCGCTGTATATTCGAAGTTTGC
>JALNVI010000047.1 GCA_023231425.1 Desulforhopalus sp.
AAGAAGTTATCAGGATTGCTTTCGAAGGCACCTGCGATCTTCAATCCGCATGGTGATTTTCACGCGGTCAAGGTATTCGAGTATGGGAATGGAGAATTTTCGGGAGAGCCCCGTCATTTCCTTAAAGCCCTGAGCATCAATTTCGCCATGCTCAGTCAGATAGGTTTTTACTTCTTCAATCAGCGCTTCCATCACCCCTCTTGCGTAGTAGAGTGATTCGCTGACCTTAATAATGCCGCCGTCCCGCAGCTGAACTTCCATCACCTCTTTCACCAGCTTCGCGGGATACTCATCAAAACGTTCCATGATCTCTTTGATGGTCGGCGTCTGCAGTCCCTTCTCCAGCAACCACTCCAGGAGATCCCGCTCAAGCGCCTTCTCGTCCGCCTTTAAGGCGACTTCGTGGCCTTGAAGGCGAAGCAGCGACTCCTCCTGCACCACCTCACCCTTTTTCACCAGCTCGTTGAGGCAGTAGTTAAATACTTTCTGCTCTACTGGTCGCGGCAGACTGCTGCGCAACTCTTCACGCACAATGCCGGGGAGCAGTGGATGTTTTTTATGCCATCCGGTGAGAGCCTCCACGATCATGACTTTTACGTTCTCGGCCACATTGGTAATGACATAGCGCTGGACAGCAGAATCAACAACTGATATTTTTTTCGTAGAAAGAGGCTCTTGCAGCGCCTTCTTAAGGTGATTTCCAAAGAGACCGATACGGATACCAATATCTCCCGCCGTCAGTCCCTGCTCTCTGCTCTCTTCAAGGAGCAGAAGAATTTTATCGGTAAGATCACCCTGTTCAAGGATGTCATAAATCTGCTGGTTTGCTTCCCGATCTTTATCGTGAAGACGTTTGCGCTTCCGCAACGGCACATTTCCCAACACCTCTCCGCCACCAATGGTGAGCACCGGGGAGTAACTGCGGATAACAAAGCGGTCCTGCGGCCAGACTGCAACCAGTTCCTCGAGCAGCAGCTGTACCGGGGCTTCATCTCCCGGCTGAAGCTCTTCGCGGTCGAGCAGGGAAATCCGCCCCAGAATCTCGGTAGAACCGATATCGACACGAACCCTGGTGCGATGCTGTAACGGTTTTTCCGCAGAGCTGAGATACATCATTCTGGTGTCGAGCATAAAACTCGGTTCCAAGGCATCCGCAGGAGCAAGGACCATGCCACGGGAGATATCACTCACCATCACTCCCTGCAGGTTGACCGCCGTGCGATGCCCGGCCTCAACCTCCTCCACAGCCTCTCCATGAACCTGAATACCGCGTACCCTTGCCTCAGTTTCAGAGGGAAAAAGGCGCATGGGATCCCCCGTCTTCATACGTCCGGAGATAGAAGTGCCGGTAACCACCGCACCAAAACCCTTCATGGCGAAACAGCGGTCTACGGGCAGCCGGAAGGGACCGAAGACTTCTTGAAAGACAAATTTCTGCACCATCCGGTCAAGCTTATTACGAACCTCCTCAATCCCTTCCCCGGTAGTCGATGAGACGTTGATCATCGGCGCATTCTCAAGGAAAGAACCTTCACAGAATTCCGCAATTTCGCTATGAACCATCTCCAGCCAGTCGGCATCAACCATGTCCTTCTTGGTCACAACCACAATTCCCTGCTGGACACCCATCAACCGGCAGATCTCAAAGTGCTCCACCGTCTGCGGCATAATCCCTTCATCGGCGGCAATAATAAAGGCAACAATATCTATTCCGGAGACACCGGCAACCATCGTTTTTACAAACTTCTCGTGGCCCGGCACATCAACAATACCGATACGGTGCCCACAGGGCAGATCCAGCCACGCAAAACCAAGTTCAATGGTGATTCCACGCTTTTTTTCCTCTTTCAGCCGATCAGTCTCCTGCCCGGTAAGCGCACGGACAAAACTGGTTTTGCCGTGGTCAACATGGCCCGCCGTGCCGAGAACTATTTCACGCATGAATCACCCAAAAGACTTAGAGAAAGGGATTAGACTTCGCTTCAATGCCGATGGTGGAATTGCATCCGCCGTAGCCGTGTCCCGGCCAGACCACCGTTTCAGCGGGAAGAACAAAAAGTTTACTGCGAATAGAGCTGAGAAGCTGCTGTGAGGAACCACCGGGAAAATCAGTACGGCCAATACCTCCGGCAAAAAGCGTATCACCGGTGAAGAGATTGGGAGCATTATAAAAACAGACACCACCCGGCGTATGCCCGGGCGTGTGAATAACTTCAAATTTTTCTTCACCCACAGAAACGACATCACCCTCTTTTATCAGGATATCCGCAGGGGGCGATGCTTCCAGACCAAGCATGGAAAAATATTCGGCAACGCTTCGTTTTGCAAAGAAGGCTGCATCATCGACATGCATGACAATCTTTGCTCCAGTGGCCTCCTGAATTTTACGATTCCCGCAGACATGATCCGGGTGGCCGTGGGTAAGGAGAATATATTCAAGGTCCAGACCATGCTTTTTCACACTGGCGAGAATCTTCTCTTCATCTCCACCAGGATCAATAATCGCACCCTTCCCCGTTTTCTCACACCCCACGACATAACAGCAGACATCCATGGTTCCGACAATCAGTTGTTCAAGTATCATAACAGTTATCCAGAAAGTAAGGCCGGAAGGGAATTCCTTCCGGCCATGAAGATCAGTGTTTTGCCATCGGAATTGGTGCAGGAATTCTCACAGCTGGAACACGCAGTACAACTTGCGCAAGGACTTTGGCAAAGGCATCAACAGCCGGGCCCGTCTGGTTGGATATGAGGAATGGTTTCCCGTCGTCTCCACCTGTTACAATCTGGGTATCCAGTGGAATTTTACCAAGGAAGGCAAGGTCGGTTTCACGGGCGAGATCTTCGCCGCCACCGGACTTGAAGATATCAACAGTCTTGCCACAATGCGGGCAGATGAAACCAGACATATTCTCAATCAATCCAGCAATTTCCACTTCTACTGTTTTACAGAAGTTAATGGATTTACGGACGTCTGCAAGTGCCACCTTCTGCGGGGTGGTAACTACGATAGCAGTAAGGTTGGGGATGGTTTGTGCGACGGTAAGGGGCTCATCGCCGGTACCTGGAGGAGCATCAATAATAAGATAGTCAAGATCCCCCCAGTCCATGTCGGAGATGAACTGACGGATAGCCTGAATTTTCAACGGTCCGCGCCAGATAATCGCTTCGTCACGGTTACGCATCATGTATTCAAGGGAGACAACTTTCAGGTTGTCATTGAACTTCAAGGTAGGAACGAGATCTTTCGGAGAATCAGGACCTTTCAGCTCTCCTTTCATGTCAAGCATGCGGAGAACATCGGGACCATGGATATCGACATCCATCAGGCCAACCTGGTACCCCTTGTCGGCAAGGCCGAGAGCAAGGTTGACAGCAACGGTGGATTTTCCTACACCACCCTTGCCGGACATGACAAGGATCTTTCTTTTGATCTTGCCAAGAGATTTCTTAATTGCCAGCTCCTGCTGCGCTGCCGCTGCCTGCTGGGCTTCCGGAGTCATTCCTCCATTTTTACCTGCCACTGTACTACCTCCTTATACTTGAGCTGTTAAGCATGAAATGGCCTGTCCCGCTCTTCCAGAATGGAAAGATGGGAAACATGCCGCTTTTACCTTATATTCAAGCAGTTTACGCTGAATTTATCGAATTAGACTATATGTCATGCCTGCCACTCGTGCAATGTTGAATCCGTCTGCAGACGGGATTCGCACTTGCGCGACGGCGGGAAAATTTGTATTTCCTGCTACAACGATTATTATCGACAATTGCGACAGGCACATTATTTTTTTTCAAAAGGGGCGGCAGACGGATAGCCACAGAAAGATTCTCCCCCCGCAGACTCTCAGGTGAAACATGCTCAACTGGTTCAAAAAGAAGCTCAAAGGCAGTACGAAAAAAACCACTGAGACGGAGAATGTGGTAGCTCCGGAAAGTGTTGAGAGGCCTGCCGTAGAGGCAGAAATTCCCCCGTCACAAGCTGCCCCAGAGATTGCAGCTCTGATTGAATCCGCTGAACCGGACAAACCTCTCACATCACCCGCTCCTGTTGAGACAAAAATACCTGTTCCACCTGAAGTCCCCGCCGAACCTGCCACTCTTACTGAAGCAGCAGAAGTTCCTGAAGTGAAAGAAATTTCTGCAGAGGAAGAAATTCCTGCAGAGGAAGAAATTCCTGAAGCGGAAGAAATTCCCGAAGCGGAAGAAATTCCCGAAGCGGAAGAAATTCCCGAAGCGGAAGAAATTCCCGAAGCGGAAGAAATTCCCGAAGCGGAAGAAATTCCTGCAGCGGAAGAAGTTCCTGAAGTGGAGAAAGTTCCTGAAGCAGAGGAAAAATCTCCTCCCCCTAAAAAGTCCCACAGCTCCTTTTTTTCCCGTCTTTCAAAGCGCCTTGACAAGACGAAAGAGACGTTCACATATCAGATGGATGCACTCTTTCTCGGCAGCAAAGAGATCGATAACAATTTGCTGGACAGTCTTGAAGAAATTCTCATCACTGCTGACGTTGGTGTCGCCACCGCAGAAGAACTGCTGGAAGTTCTTCGCCGCAAAGTAAACCGAAAAGAAATTACCAAACCGGAGGCGCTCAAGAAATTACTGAAGAAACAGATCAAAGATTACATTCTCAGTAATGAAACTGACAGTGCCCTCGTCATGCCTGCAAAAGGGCCTTTTGTTATAATGGTTATCGGCGTCAACGGTGTGGGCAAAACCACCACCATCGGTAAAATTGCCCACAAATTTATCGCCTCTGGACAGAGTGTGATGCTTGCCGCCGGAGACACCTTCCGAGCAGCAGCTGTCTCCCAGCTTAAGATCTGGGGAGAACGCAACGGCGTGCCGGTCATTGCTCACCACGATGGTGCAGACCCCTCCTCTGTTGTTTTTGATGCAATATCCGCCGCCATCGCACAGGATGTTGATGTCCTGCTGGTGGACACAGCCGGCCGCATGCACACCAAAGATAATTTGATGGAGGAGTTGAAGAAGATTAAACGGGTGATGAAGAAAAAACTACCAGCAGCGCCCCACGAGACTCTGCTGGTTCTTGATGCCACCACCGGCCAGAATGGTATTTCCCAGGCCCGTCTGTTTGATGCCGCAGTAGAGGTTACCGGTCTTGCCCTGACCAAACTCGATGGGACATCCAAAGGCGGGATTGTCATCAACATCTGCAGGGAGATGAAGATTCCCATCCGTTTTATTGGTATAGGCGAAGGGATGGAAGATCTGCGTGACTTCGCCCCCGAAGAGTTTGCCGACGCCCTGCTTGAAAACAATTCCCACTGAAAACCCTGAAACGTAATACGAGAATACAATGCGATACCGACAACAACAGCCTCCGGGTTGCGGCGGCTGCCTGCTGATTGCCGCACTTTTCATCCTTCTTACCGGAGGAGCCCCTGCCCTGATGAGCTTTATCGGCACTATTTTTTACTTTGTGATGTCTCTGGCACTTCTTGGCATCGGCGGCTTCATGATCTTCTCCTGGCTGCTCCGTAAGCGGGTCTCTGAATATGAACAGTCACAGACAGAGAATCATAACCGCTTTGTCTGGCTGCTGGTCAACATCCTCATCACCATTGCCAAGATTGACGGCCAGATAACCCGCGCGGAAGTACAGACGATCCATAACTTTTTTCAAATCAATCTGCGCTACAACCAGACACAGATGAGCTGGGTAAAGGAGTTGATCAAAGAAGCCACCAACAGCGATCAGCCCCTTGACACACTGTGTGTTGAATTTCGCCAGACCTTTCCCTACGAGCACCGTTTCATCCTCCTGGAACTCGTCTATCAAATTCTTTTCACCAAGAGCAGTGTTCCGGAAACTGAGCTGAATGTGGCCCGCCATATAGCGCAACTGCTGCAGATCTCCAGCTGGGATCAGCAAACTCTTGAGAACAAGTACCGCTTTAATCAGCAGAGCAGGACCAGCAGCGGAGGCAGCAGCTGGGGGGGAAGAAGGAGTGGCTCAACCGGTTCGACGGGAGATGAAGCGGCGACACATTATGCCACTCTGGGCCTCAGTAAAGGTGCCTCGGCAAGCGAAATCAAGAAGGCATACCGCACTCTGAGCATGCAGTATCATCCAGACAAGGTGCGCAACCTCGGCGAAGAATTTCAAAAAATGGCTGAGGAAAAAATGAAGGAGATAAATGTTGCGCACGATTATTTTGAACGTAACGGGTATCTTTAAGAAACAGTCTGATGGGGACCTTGAATAATCTTGTCTTTCGTTCATGTTCGGGGCACAGGAGGGACTTTACCACAGGCATAATTTTGCTATCGGAGTCCAGCGCTTACCTCGACGTCTCGTTCCTCGCTTTGTCGGAGGATAATTTTTTGCCTGTAACGAAAAAGATGAACGATTATTCAAGGTTCCCTGATAAATAAAGGGTTCCCGGAAGAACAACCAGAAGCACTTAACACTATCACGAGAGGTCGCCATGTCGGTATCGGAAAAGATGAGGGAGTATGCCAGCAAATCATCCTGGGTACGCAAGATGTTTGAAGAGGGTGCCAGAATGAAGGCTGAATTCGGTGCGGAAAATGTCTTTGATTTCAGTCTTGGCAATCCTGATCTGTCCCCGCCGGAAGAATTTAACGAAGTGATTCAGCGCATCGCCGCAGATACCACTCCGGGGATCCACGCCTACATGCCAAACGGTGGCTACCCCTGGGTTCGTGACGCCATCGCCGACAAACTCACCCGGGAGCAGGGAGTACCTGTTGCTGGTGACGACCTGATCATGACCGTTGGAGCTGCAGGTGCCATCAACGTTACCATGAAGGCACTGCTCAATCCCGGCGAGGAGGTTCTGCTGCTTGCCCCCTACTTTGTGGAGTATGGGTTTTATGTGGAGAACCACGGCGGCGTGCCGAAAGTAATAAACATGAAGGATGATTTCAGCCTTGATCTGCAGGCCATTGAGGATGCAATTACCAGCAAAACACGGGCAATCATCATCAATTCCCCAAACAACCCCACCGGGCAAATATACTCAACCGCAGAGCTGACAGCTCTTGGTGAAATGCTGGAACGGGTTTCTGAGGAGGTCGCCAAAACAATCTATCTCATTGCGGATGAACCTTACCGGGCGATCGTTTATGAAGATGCCGAGGTCGGCTCGATATTTCAGGCATGGCGGAACAGCATTGTCCTCTCCTCCTTTTCCAAAGATCTTTCCCTGCCCGGCGAACGGATCGGTTTTCTTGCCGTAAATCCAAAAATTCGCAGCAAAGCAGAACTGATCAACGCCCTTACTCTCGCCAACCGCATCCTGGGCTTTGTCAACGCCCCCGCAATGATGCAGCGGGCAGTGGCTGAACTCATTGATGTAAAACCAGACATCTCTCCCTATGTCCGCCGCAAAAAGATGATATGTGATGTGCTGCGTGAAGCCGGGTTTGAGTTTACCGAACCAAAGGGAACGTTTTACGTCTTCCCCAAAACTCCGATTGAAGATGATGTGGAGTTTGTGAGAATGCTCGCAGAAGAGAAAATTCTCGCTGTCCCGGGACGCGGCTTTGGTGGTCCGGGCCATATCCGTATCGCCTTCTGCGTACCGGATGAGACAATCACAAACGCTGCAGAAGGTTTCAAACGGGCGGTGAAGCGGGCAAAGGCATAAGAGTACTTTGAAACGGCTTGTATCTCGTTCAGATTCAAGGCTCTCAAACAAAAGGCGGCGTGGAGATTCTCTTCCACGCCGCCTTTGTTTTTCGTTCATCTTCGAGGCCCAGAAGGAAATTCACCCCGGATACTAATACCAGGGTACCGTTCATTCACGAGGTGAGTAAAGAACGGCAGGCTGTCCCGTCAGGGAGATCAATCCCGCCCGGTCAGCCTGAGAACAGCCCTTTCAAGGTGAAGTGGCAGACGCACAATCTACTTCGCTTTGTTAGAGAAAAGAAGATACCTGTTTTCAAGTGCATAGAGAAATATGTCACGGGTTATTTCAACATCTCTACGGCAATATTTCTGGAGGAGATCAATTCTGCCCTCTTTGTACCACTGCAGGGCCTGCAGTCCGTCCGCACTCTTCCCTGCACCAAGGGTATGAGTACTGAGATTGTCGAGTTTCAAACGATAGCCGAGCTGGTTATGCACCTCTTCAAGAATATCCAGCGAGGGCAGCAGATGGAGATTTTTTCGTGTATAGCCGGCAAGCACCTGGTTATCGAAGCGTTTATTGTTGAATCCCACCACCAGTTCAAGTTCCTCAAGATGCTCAATCAGTCTGTCAACCTCCTCTTCAAGATAACAGACACAATCATCAAGGCGGGAGTCATAAACCACCCCCACTGAAACGCCCATCATGTCGGCGCGATTCCAACCCCCCACCTCGGCCGCAGAACGGATTGTTTCAAGGTCAAAGACGCCCCAGGCTGCGGGCAGGACATCAACGCCCAGATACTCTTTTTCATCCGGAAAATCCGTCGGGCGTGAAGAAACGTTGTCACCCACTTCTCTCCTTCCCGCCACTCTTTCTTCAAGAGAGATGTCCATATCTTCAAAATTCCCGGTAAGAAGAGTGCCAAGCAGAGCGAGGCAGGCCACTTTGTCGATGGGCCGGTTTCCCGAACCACATTTCGGAGAATGGACACAGGAGAGACAGCCTGTTTCGCACCCACAGCGACTAATGGAGTCGAACGTCTCCGACAACAGCTGCTCCATTTTGTCAAAGGCAACCTTTGACAATCCCACCCCGCCGGGATAGCCATCATAAACAAAAATCGAGGCACGTTCGGTCTGGGCATGAAGAGGAGTAGAGATCCCGCCAATATCATTGCGGTCACAGAGGGTAAGCAGGGGAAAAAGCGCAATCATTCCATGTTCAAGGGCGTGAATTGCCCCCATGAAATGGCGCTTCTCCTCTTCCATCTTTTCCACAATCTGCGGCGGGATGGTGAGCCAGACGCCAGTGGTTTCCAGCACCTGTTCAGGCAGATCAAGGGGAATTGTGGCAAGCAGTTTCTGGGTGCGGTTCTGCCGCTTCTGATACCCGGTCACCCTCTCCCTCACCCGCACTCTGCCATGGTAGACATGGATGCCAAAGCACATTTTTTCACTATCGATGGAGAGAATCTCTGTCTGTTTTTCAGAAAGAGGCCGGGTGTGAAAATGGGCACGAATCTCTCTCACCATTACCTCGCCACCGGTAAAATCAAGCTCGCTTACCTCCCAGCTCCTGCCACGATGAAGGTAGATCGCACCCTCGTGGCACTCCTTCATTGCGCGACCGCTGTCTATTTCACCAATAACCTCCCCTTTCAAGGTGTCAATAATCGCCAGCTGACGCCCGCCGCCCCGCAGACTCACATCCTGATGGACGCGTTTTCTCGGAGAAAGCCACAGGTCTCCACTCTTCGTGTTGAGCAGAGCACCCCGAAAGGTAAGCCGCTCAACCGCCTCGAAAATACCATTCATTTGCAGCAAGGCCTCCCCCTGAACAAGGGGCATCTCAGCAGCGGCACAAACCAGGTGGCGACAAAGGATTTCCGGGTTCATGGGATTAAGAATGGCATCCTCCGGCGATCGGTTGAAAAAATCATCTGGATCACGCATGAAGTGCTGATCAAGGGCGTCCTCTCCGGCAATGAGAATAATTGCGGACGGTTTGTGCGTACGCCCCACCCTGCCGCCCCGCTGCCAGGTGGCCATAATGGAGCCGGGGTAGCCCACGAGGAGACAGAGGTCGAGAGAACCGATATCTATCCCCAGTTCAAGCGCCGAGGTAGAGATCACTCCAAGCAGTTCCCCGGAGAACAGCCGCCCTTCTATCTCCCGCCGCTCTTCGGGGAGAAAACCAGCGCGGTAGGCACTGATCCGTTTTCCCTCTCCTTTGAGGGAACTGGTTGTCCAGTTGCTGATCAGCTCCGTCATCTTACGGGACTGGGTATAAACAATAGTGCGCAGTTCACGCCTGACAGCGGCAAGCAGAAACTGGCTCGCAGTATGGCCAGCGCTGTCCCACGGGTTGAAAAAAAGCATGTTTTTCTCTGCCTGAGGGGCACCGCTTTCGGTGATAACCTGTACCTTGCGACCAAGGAGTTCTCTGCCGAGATCCGCAGGATTACCGATGGTGGCGGAGAGCATGATGAAGATCGGGTGGGAGCCATACTCTGCGGCAATCCGCTGCAGTCGGCGGAGAACCCAGGCAACGTGAGAGCCGGTGATCCCGCGATAACTGTGCACCTCGTCAATCACCACATATTTCAAACGGGAGAAAAACACGCTCCAGCTCTGGTGCCAGGGAAGCAGGGAGAGATGAACCATCTCCGGGTTGGTAAGCAGTGCCCTCGGCGGATTTTCACGAATCTTCCGCCTCCGATAACTGTTCGTATCACCGTCGAAAAGCGCAGAAAAATCACCTTTCTCTTCCGGAACCAGCTTTTTATACAGCTCTTCCAGGGTATTCCGCTGATCCCGCGCAAGGGCCTTGAGCGGGTAGAGATAGAGGGCGCTGGAGGGCGTATCGTCAAAGATGGTGTTGAGTACCGGCAGGTTATAGATGAAGCTTTTGCCCGATGCCGTGGGCGTAGCGACCAGTACATCTTCGCCCCGCAGAATGCCGTTTATCGCTTCCGCCTGATGCCTGTAGAGCTGATTTACCCCGCTGGCGCGCAGCATGCGGCTGATTTTCAGGTGGAGGCCCTGCGGCATTTCACCCCAGATAGGTTCCGTGGCAGCAGTCTTCCGGTGGCAGACCACCTGCGGACCATACTTGCGCGAATGCTCCAGCGCATTGAGATACTCCTCTATGTCACCCCTGACTTTCATGGCTTCACTGTTGCATTTTCATGATTAAATCACTATGTTACACACTTTTTAAGGGGAGGTAAACGCCTCCCGGAGACCTTTGAAAACAGAGAAGGCAAGACACCATGTTTACCATCGCAACCCTTGGCCCGGAGGGATCCAACAGCTGGCAGGCAGCCTGCCAGTATAACCCTGCCGCAAAAATCCTCACCTTTGGCCGCATCCGGGAGGTTTTCGCCTCCTTCACTGAAGATTGCTGTGATATCGCTCTCGTCCCGGTGTATAACACCCGTGAAGGCTCCATTCGCGAATATTACCGCAAAATCGCCGAGAGTGAAGGTCTTTACTGGGTGGACAACGTGGTGTTGCCCATTCACGTTTCTCTCTTTTCTTTTCAAGCAGATTTCAAACGGGGAGATGAGGTTCACACCGTCATAGGTCGTGCCTCGGTCCTTCGCCAGAGCCGGGATTTTCTCGACAGTGTCTATCCTGACGCCACCCAGATGGCAGTTCACGATATAGACAGCACCATCAAACACATCGGCAGTGGTGAAAGCAAAGGTTTTGCTCTCATTGACACCGAAGAGGTAGGCCGACGGCACGGTCTCACCCTTGTGGAACGCGAACTCGCCTCCCATAATCGTACCCGCTTCGCCGTTGTCGCCCGTCATCCCGCAGTAAAAACCGGCTACGACGCTACGGCAGTGATCACCATTCCGCTGAAAGACCGCGTCGGCCTGCTGGTAGATATCCTCAACGAGTTTACCCGTCGAGGCATCAACATAATAGACCTGCAGTCTGAAAACGATGTGAAAACCCAAAAGCTGCAGATCTATCTTGAATTCGAGGGGCACAAGGAAGAACCACTCATCGCCGAGACGCTGCACACCATAGAAGAAGCCATCATCCAGGAAAAGGATTCACTCTATATCCTCGGCTCCTTTCCCCGGGTGGACATGCGTGAAAAGAACATCAAATCTATCGGCTTCATTGGCACCGGAGCGATGAGCCGCTGGTTTGCTGAGCGCCTGCGCGGTGAGGGATACCGCACTCTGCTTACCGGTCGCACCACCACCATCACCCCCGAGGAGATGATTGGGCGGGTTGATGTAGTGATGATCTGCGTGCCAATCTCGGTGACCACCGAGACCATCCGTCATTATGCGCCAAAGCTGCGCGACGGTCAGGCACTGATCATCCTCGCCGGGGAGTCTGAGCATAACATTGAGGCAGCACTGACCTCTTCCGGTGAAGGGGTGGAGGTAATGTTTATTCACAACCTCTGGGGGCCGCAGTCGGCGACGATGAAGGATAAACATGCCGCTGTTGTCCATACTTCGAGGGCTGGCGCACTGTGCAACGAGATTGAAGCCTTTCTCTATAAACACGGGGCAGACATCTATCAGGACAGCCCGCGGAAACACGATCTGCTGATGGGTGTGGGACAGAAACTCCCCACGACTATCTCCGTCGCCCTTGCCAAAACGTTTAAAGATCATAACCTTGACTATAAAGACATCGCCAGTCATTCCACCCTCACCTCGCTCTACGGCATCCTTGCAATGGCGCGCATCCATAGCCAGAATCCGCGTACTTACGCAGAGATCATGGCCACCGGTGGTGAAGGCAGAAAGATTGTACGCAGTTTCGCTGAGAATATTCTCAAGCTGATGGATCTGGCAGAAAACTCGCAGATCAATGCACTGTGTGAATTAATGGAAGAAAACCGTTCTGTCATGCCCGCCGCCTTTCTGGAAGCGAGAATGGCAGAGGCAAAGGCGGTGGATGAAATACTGAGCCGGCCGGGAATCCGCAAGGCATAGATGGAAGCTGTTGCAGAGTACCGGAGGCACCTTTTTTATAATCCTGCAGTTTTGAGGGAGTTCAGACCATGACAAATATTCTCCACTATCTTGACGAAGTGAAAATCTGTCCGCATTGCAACCAGCAGCTTACTGCATGTGAAGCACCTCCAATCCATGTCGGCGATGGCCTTGGCTGGGGGGCGGAAGTCCTTTTTATCTGCCTCAACGACGAGTGCCCTGTTTTCGTGGACGGCTGGGATAAAATTGAGGAGGCCTATGGACACCACGCCTCCTACCGCTATATGGAACTTCCCGGCAGCAAAGAGAAGAACTACATGATGGTGGGCAATGCCGGTGCTTTCACGGGCTGTATTATCGACCGGGAAGAGATCCTTGCCAAGGACAAGGAATATGCCGAGCACCAAAAGATGATAGCGCGCCTGGATACCGCCGAAGAAGAGAAGGACATAACGGCCCCGCTGGCGGTCCTGCTTAATGAGGGTGCAGCCAAAGATAAACGCAGGCAGGCATGTGAAATTTTGGTTGAAATTGCCAATCTTGAATGCATTGATCCAATCCGCAATCACGCCTTCCGCGATCCGGGCCTGGAATCTGGCGTAGGCCTGGCAGTTGCTGCCGTGTTGAAGAAGAATTTCAAAAAAGAATGTCCTCACTGCGCCGAAATTATCAAAGCACAGGCAAAGAAATGTAAATATTGTCAGGGAGATGTATAAAACAAGAGAAAATCTCCTTGCATTTCAGGACCTGAGGAGGTATATAAGGTCTTCTTTTCCGATGGAGAACGTGGTGGATGTAGCTCAATTTGGTTAGAGCACCTGGTTGTGGCCCAGGAGGCTGTGGGTTCAAGTCCCATCATTCACCCCACCATCAATGAATTGACATTCCCCTGAGACGTTTTTAATGTCTCAGGGGAATTTTTTTTATTATCTGTTAGAGTTGTCGGCAGTACGAAAGATGTTCCCTCCACTGCCCTCCCAAATCTACCCTGGACAATATATGAAAATCCCAGCCTCCTTTTACAATTTGCAGACCGTCGATACCCCCATCAGTTCTCCCCGTTTATCTGCAGAGGCGACATGCTCCCTTAACGGAATCCCCGCAGTCTGGCGACCGACGGAAAAAGCGGCCCCCTCCGTTCTTCTCTTCCCGGCACCGGAGGGTGACGCGCAGCATTCGCGGTCACTTGTTGACGGTCTCGTCGCGAAAGGGCTCAACGTGCTGACCGTTCGCCCCTCTGGAGATACTCTCGCGGCATTTGCCCTGCAGGGTGCAGATATCTGTACGGCTGCAATGGAGTTTCTTGAAAAAGAGGGCTGCGGCCAGCTCTTTCTTTTTGGACAGGGAATCGCCACCCTGCCAGCAGTGCACGGCATAACAGAAATAAAAACAGGACTAAAGGGAATCTTTCTTGAGGGTTCAGTTCTCGATTATGGCGCATGGCTTGAGAAAATTTGTAATATTAAAGGAATTACATGTGATGAATACGAGCGTGTCATCCTTGACGCCATGGAAGATATTACCCTCGCCACCATGATTTTCCACGGTGCACTTGATGAAATCACTCCAGCCCCGGTGGCAGAGAGACTGCAGGCAGACAGTGGCGCACGCACGAAACATTTTTTCATTATTCCCGGTGGACACGCTCCAGACAAAGAAGCTCTCTGTGATGTGGGAGGCGAACCTTATCTGGATGCCATTCGCGAGTTTATCAACACAGCCTGCGGTATCAACACCTGGCGCCAGCGGCGAAAAAAGGTCAGACCGACCAGCAAATAAATGCCTAATGGGTACCCTTAATGAGTGAGAGACAAAAATGACTTCTGGAGACAAACGTAAAGATTATCTCAATTGGGACGAGTATTTTATGGCAGCGGCCCTGCTCGCTTCGCGGCGCAGTAAAGACCCCAGCACTCAGGTCGGTGCCTGTGTGGCCAATGAAGAAAATAAAATCGTCGGTGTGGGATATAATGGCTTTCCGAGGGGATGCTCTGATGATGTCCTGCCGTGGGCGCGAGAGGGTGAACCGCTGGAAACAAAATATCCCTACGTCTGTCACGCCGAGCTTAACGCTGTGCTCAACTCCAACCAGACCAACCTCACTGGCTGCAGGCTCTACGTGGTGCTCTTTCCCTGCAACGAATGCACCAAGGTTATCATCCAGTCTGGTATCAGGGAGATTATTTATATCTCAGACAAATATGCTGATACAGATTCCGTAAAGGCCTCCAAGCGCATGCTGAAGACAGCCGGAGTAAAAATACGGCGCTTCGAGAGCCAGCGCCGTGAAGTACGGTTGAACTACGTTGCTCCCGAGGATCGTTGATTCCCAGCGGAAATTTTCTGATGAAAAATCAACGTTTAAAGGTCAGCACTTTACCTTCCCCCTTCTCTTTCTTTTTCAGCGGCTCCACCGGAGGTTTGACGCCGAAATCAACCGCCTTGATAAAACGGGGCGCGCCGCCCATGGTGAAAATCTCCTCGCCGCACATTTGCGAGGTCCGCAGCGTCCAGGTGACCTTCTGTACCGGAACGCTGAGTATTTGCAAATATACATGCCACCACTCATCTCGACGACTGGTGTCCCGCTCAATGTCGGAGACGTGGGCATAAAAAAGTATATCCGGTTCGGAGCTCTTTTCACCCTTGCCGACTACGAGAACCGTATCACCAGTTTCCGTGGTCGGTTTAAAATTCATCAATTTTTTTAATTCCTTCACCATCTTTTCCATTATATTCCTTTAGTTAATGAGTTTTCCCGTACGATCTGCAAAGCTGAACAGCCTCGGCCATATGGTTAACGGCGATCTTTTCCGCACCGGCAAGATCGGCAATGGTGCGCGACAACTTCAAAATTTTATGGCAGGCCCGAGCCGAGAGGCCAAGGCGTGTCATGCTCTGTTCCAGCAGTTTTGAGGTGGAAACGTCAATGATACAATATTTATCCACGAGAGAACTGCCCATCTGGCTGTTGCAATAGATCCCTTTGTCATCCACAAACCGGTGCAGCTGTCTCTGCCGCGCCGCCTCAACCCGTGCCTTTACCACCGCCGAGCTTTCGCCCGGATCTCCCGTCTGCAGTTCCGAAAAACTGAGAGGCGCGGTTTCGATTTTCACATCAATACGGTCGAGCAAGGGTCCGGATATTCGTGAGGTATAACGCTGAATCTCCACCTCTGTGCAGCGGCATCGATTGTGTGGGTCGCCGAGGAAACCACAGGGGCAGGGATTCATTGCCGCAACAAGGAGAAAGCGGGCGGGAAAAGAGAGCGTCATGTTGGCGCGGGCAATAGAGACCTCACCATCCTCAAGGGGCTGGCGCAACACCTCAAGTACATTACGTTTAAATTCCGGCAATTCATCAAGAAAGAGCACACCGTTGTGCGCCAGTGAGACCTCCCCCGGCTGCGGGACCTGGCCTCCACCGATCAGCCCGGCATCAGAGATCGTATGGTGCGGAGCGCGAAATGGCCGGCGGCGGGAGAACTTCTTTCCGGCCGGAATCTTGTTGGAGACACCATAGATACGGGTCGTCTCCAACAGCTCTTCGTCGGTGAGGGTGGGAAGAATGGTTGGCATCCGCCTCGCCAGCATCGTCTTGCCCCCGCCGGGGCTGCCTACCAGCAGGATATTGTGGTTGCCGGCGGCCGCAATCTCCATACCGCGCCGGGCCGTGTGTTGTCCCTTCACCTCGGAAAAATCAAGAAACCTCTCCCCGCTCGGAGCCTCTTCCTCAATCACCCCTTCCGGTGCCTCAATCACCCCTGCAAGATACTCAACTGTCTGTGCAAGAGAGGTGACCGGAACGACCTCAATGCCTGCGCGCACTAAAGAGGTCTCGGTATAGTTTGCCGCCGGAACAAGGATTGTTTTAAATCCAGCATCCCGTGCCGCCGTTACCATGGAAAGCACTCCCTTCACAGGACGGACCCCGCCATCAAGCGAAAGTTCACCCGTTACACACCAGGCCCCGCTCCGCTGCGGGGTAAAGAATCCGCTTGCTTCCAGAATGGCGAGGGCAATGGGCAGATCAAAACCCGGCCCTTCTTTGCGCAAATCGGCAGGAGCAAGGTTAACAGTGATTCGTCGGGCGGGGAATTCGTAGGAGCAATTGCGAATCGCCGCACGCACGCGATCCTTGCTCTCTTTAATAGAGGAATCGGGCAGGCCGACGGTAGCAAACTGGGGCAGACCGCGTGCTACATCAACCTGCACCTGAACGATGTAGCCGTCGATACCGGTAACACAACAGCTGTGGATGGTGGCAAGCATAATCAGTTCCGCCTGTAAAAGGTTTTAACCTCTTCACTGCGCGGGCCGCCTTTATACTCATAAACGTAGAGTGGTGGCAGCACTTTCAGTTCAGATCTGCCATTTTTCATGCAGGAGAAGAGTGTCAGTTTCGCCGGGCCGCCAGGATAGCTGTGGACGTGACGCAGACGCTTCACCTCCATCCCTCCCTCACGGGCGGTCACAATGAAATCTGCGCCCTGCTCCGCCGGGTAGATGAAGGCGGCGCTGCCCCTGTTCTTCAGCAGGTAACGCGCCGCAGCGAGGAATTCTGCAAGGCCCCCGTTCTGCTGACGCCGGGCAAATTCTTCTTCCTGACCACCGCTCGCCCTCCCCTGTCCCGGCGGATAGAACGGTGGATTACTGACCACCCGGTCCACACTTTCAGCCTCGGCAAAATGAGCTATGTCACGCAGGTCACCGTTGAAGATAGTTCCGCGGTCGTTGAACCCGGCGGCGGCAATATTACCGGTGGCGAGGTGGTGGAGATCGGGCTGCAGTTCAATCCCGCTGCAGGTGATATCCCTGTTGCGATAGAGCAGAATCAGCGGCAGCACGCCGCAGCCGCTGCCAAGATCAAATACGGAAAATCCGGATTTCACATCAATGAAATGGGCAAGGAGGACGGAATCCACGGAAAAGCGATAGCCCTCTGCATGCTGCCGGCAGAGGAGCGCTCCGTTGAACAGGGTGTTCTCTGTATATTCTTTATTTCGTTGAGGTTTCTCGGCTGGCGGCATGGCGATTTCCAGTAAAAGCTGTATATTGACAAATCGGTTCCAAGGGCGGAACGGGCGGGTTTCCAACGATCAAACACGCATCTGAGAGAAAACAATGTACGATATATTCATTGATACCCACTTTGCCGGTGCGCATCATCTGCGCGACTATCATGGATCCTGCGAGCGCCCGCACGGACACAACTGGAAGGTTCGTGTGACTGTGCGGGCTGAAGAGCTGGACTCCATGGGCATGGGCATTGATTTTAAGCGGTTGAAGAAAATTGTCAAAGAAGTAATCGATCAGCTTGACCATTATGACATCAATGAACTCCCCTGGTTTGCCGAGAAAAACACAACCTCCGAACACATTGCCGAGTTTATCTGGCTTGAGGTGGAGAAGCGTTTGCAGGGAGATGGCTGCAGACTTTACACAATCACGGTGAAAGAGACGGATACCCAGGGTCTGCACTATTATGGCCCACAGAATCAAGGAGCTGACTGATGAAATTTGTGAATTTGGATACTATAAAGATAGGCATTATCGGCCTCGGGTATGTCGGATTACCTCTGGCCGTTGAATTTGGCAGGACGAAGTCTGTAGTGGGATTTGATCTCAAGGAGAAGCGTATTGCCGAGCTGAATTCCGGCACCGACTCTACCCTGGAGACGACAGCCGAAGAGATGGCGCAGGCGACCCATCTGCATTTCACCTCAGAACTCTCCGGCCTGGCCGACTGTAACGTCTATATTGTTGCCGTCCCCACCCCGATTGACAAGGCCCGCCGTCCAGACCTGCGCCCCCTTGAAGGCGCCAGCCGGACCGTAGCGAAAGTTCTCCGCAAAAATGATGTGGTCATCTACGAAAGTACGGTTTATCCCGGAGCCACCGAAGAGGTGTGTGTGCCGCTGCTGGAGGCCGGTTCCGGTCTGATATTTAACAAAGATTTCTTCTGCGGCTACAGCCCGGAGCGCATCAACCCCGGCGACCATGATCACCGTCTGCCATCCATCGTCAAGATAACCTCCGGTTCCACCCCCGAAGTCAGCGATTTTGTCGACGCCCTCTATTCTTCCATCATCACTGCCGGCACCTACCGTGCCAGCTCCATGAAGGTGGCAGAAGCCGCCAAGGTGATTGAAAACACCCAGCGCGATGTCAATATCGCCCTCGTCAACGAGCTGGCGCTGATTTTCAACAAGCTCGGCATCAACAGTGGCGAGGTCTTTGCTGCTGCCGGAAGCAAATGGAACTTTCTCCCCTTCCGTCCCGGCCTCGTCGGCGGCCACTGTATCGGAGTGGATCCCTACTACCTCACCCACAAGGCCCAGGAGATCGGCTACCATCCGGACATGATCCTTGCCGGGCGTCGCCTCAACGACTCCATGGGCGGCTACGTAGCAACGCAAACAATCCGGCTGATGATGAAAAACGGTATCAACACCTCCAGTGCGAAGGTTCTGGTACTTGGTCTTACCTTCAAGGAAAACTGTCCCGACCTGCGCAACACAAAGGTGGTGGATATTATTCGTGAATTGCAGGACTGCAGTCTCAAAGTGGATGTTTATGATCCATGGGTGGACCCGCAGGAGGCACAGACCGAATACGGCATTGTGCCCATAGGAAAGCTTGATGGAGGCTGCTACGACGCCATTATTCTCGCAGTGGCCCATCGCCAGTTCAAGCAGATGGCAGTGGCAGATCTCCGTACTCTCTGTCACGAAAAATCAATTATTTATGACGTAAAGGGCATCTATCCTCCGACAGAGGTTGATGGTAGCCTGTAAAGGTAAATCATGACGAAAACCGTACCTGTTGAAAAAGCTGTGGGGATGGTAATTCCCCACGATATGACTGAAATTGTAAAAGATGTAAAGAAAGGTCCCGCCTTTAGAAAGGGGCACATCATCCGTCCTGAAGATGTAGAACATCTCAAGCGTCTCGGCAAGGATCATATCTATGTGCTCACCCTTGAGGAAAACGAAGTGCATGAGAATGAAGCGGCGCAGATATTTGCCGGAGCCATGGCCGGGGAAAACGTCGAATTCAACCCCAATGCAAGTGAGGGTAAAATTGCCCTCAAAGCCGGTTGTGACGGACTGCTGAAGATCGACAAGGATCGCCTGCTGCAGTTCAATCTCCTCGGCGAGGTGATGTGTGCGACCCTGCAAACCAACACCCCTGTGAAAAAAGGCGAGTCTATCGCCGCCAGTCGGTTGATTCCTCTTGTCGGCTCACGGGATATTGTTGAAAAAGCAGCTGCCATTCTCAAGAATGGTGAACCAATTATACAGGTAAAGAAACTGCCGAAACTGAAGTTTGGTCTGGTAATTACCGGCAATGAGGTCTTCTATGGCCGCATTGAAGACAAGTTTGAGGCTGTGCTTCGGGAAAAAGTTACTGACATTGGCTCTGACGTTGCCATGGTCAAAAAAGCGCCAGATGATATTGATTCCATTGCCGCAGAGATTCGTGCCTGTGTGGATGCTGGCGTGGATATTGTTATTACGAGTGGCGGAATGTCTGTTGACCCGGATGACGTTACCCGCCATGGAATCCTCAAGGCTGGCGCCGCTGATTCCGTTTACGGCACTCCGGTCCTTCCTGGTGCCATGTTCCTCAGTGGACATCTCCCGGCGGGTGACCGACAGATTCCGGTGCTTGGTCTTCCGGCCTGCGGTATGTACCATAAGATCACTGTGCTTGATCTCCTGTTGCCGAGGGTGATGATTGGCGAGACGATTGGGCGCCAGGAATTTGCGGAGCTGGGACATGGCGGGCTGTGTCGGAATTGTCCGAAGTGTACCTATCCGGTATGCAGTTTCGGAAAGTAGAGTCACAGGGATATTCTACGGAATTGTATAAAAAAGCTGGATTGCCCTTTTGGGGCAATCCAGCTTTTCGTCTGCAGGGATGAAAAACCGGACTGGTTTACATGGGCACATCGGTTTTCCCTGTCAGAAACCGGGGCACATCCAGCTACAATACGCTCTTCTCTGTGCTGTATCCATAATGGTGAGAACACAGGGCGTTGCGAACTTTAGGGAACCTTGAAGATGAACGAAATACAAGATTATTCAAGGGACCCTTTATTCATTGGCCTGCATCGTGATCAGAGTGGCCATTCCTTAAAAATTTTTTTGTTTGTGTTTTCTCTCTGTCAGTCTTAACATGACAAAAGACATTATAGAATTACATTAAATAGTTTTTCACTTATTGTGGCGTCGAAGAAAAAAATGTTTAACGTCAGATGTCGGCGGGAATTTATAACACTCAACGAAGGAGAGTAGACATGCCAGAATTTGGAGCACCTTTTTCAGGATTAGCTAAAGATAAAAAGCTTACAGATCAAGAACTTATCAGGGCCATAAGATTTATGGTAGCCGCAGAGTACGAAGCGATTCAACTATACATGCAGCTTGCAGAGTCAACAGATAATACCCTTGCTATCGAAGTGCTCAAAGATATAGCTGATGAAGAACGCGTCCATGCCGGGGAATTTCTGCGATTGCTTCACGAGCTTGCTCCAGATGAAGCAAAGTTCTATGCAGAAGGGGCTGAAGAGGTCGAGGAAGAAATTAAGAAAATGAAGTAATTCGATCAGAAAAATTTCCGCCCGGTAACCGGCTCACTGGATACCTGCAAACAACAGGTATCCAGTGAGCCGGTATGCCCGGAATGATAGTTTTAACAAATGGATTAATACGCCTGCCAAAAAAACATTCATAGATGACCCTCAAGGAGAAGAAAACATGAAGAATATTTTAATTATTATGGTTTCATTCCTGCTTAATGGTTGTGTCACTATGCCTGATTCAGTAGCGCCAATAAAAAATTTCGAAGTAGAAAAATATCTGGGAAAATGGTA
>JALNVI010000048.1 GCA_023231425.1 Desulforhopalus sp.
AAGACAAAAAAGGAGACAGGAAAAAGCAGGGCAACAAAACTCGATAACATCCCTTGTGCGATGAAACGCCTGTTGTGCTGAAGAGTTCCTTGTGAAAAACGGAACAACACAAGATTTTTTTTTGCCAAAGGAAGACTCTAAACATGCGAAAAAGGGCATTTTATAGAGAGAAACTGTCGTGTATTTCATTAGCTGCCCGGTCTTTGTCTTTCCGCCTTTTGCTTTTCCCTGTCTCCTGTCTCCCTTCTCCCGTCTCCCGTCTCCCGTCCTTCCGTCCTTCCTGTTTTATCAACCGTGTGCCCTGGAAAACGCTGCCAGTTCCTCCACCTTTTTTAAGGCGGCACCAGAATCGATAAGCTCTGCGGCCAGCTTCACACCGGCCTGCGGGTCGACGGCACGGTTAAGCATCATCAGCCCGTAGGCGGCGTTCATCAGCACCATGTCACGCCGTGCTCCCGTGGCCCCGGAGAGGACATCACGCAGGAGCTGTGCAGACTCCGCTGCGGTGGCCCCCCCCTGGATATCCGCCAGTGACCAGCGGCCTAAACCAAGGTCTTCCGGCTCAATGCTGTACTCCTGCACCCTGCCGTCTTTACCCTCGGCGATCCATGTGGTTCCGGTAACGGTGAGTTCATCAATTCCACCCTCCCCCCAGGCGAAGATAATTCGCTTCGCACCGAGACGCACCATCACTTCGGCGAGTGGCCGGGTGAGATTCTTATCGAAGACCCCTGAGAGCTGCACATTGGCCCCTGCGGGGTTGGTCAGCGGCCCAAGGATATTGAATACGGTCCGAATCCCAAGCTGTTTACGCGGCCCGGCGGCATATTTCATGGCGCTGTGCAGGTTGGGAGCGAACAGGAAACCGATACCAACCTTTCTCACACTCTCACCCACCTGCTCTGCGTTCAGACCAAGATTGACGCCAAGCGCCTCAAGCACATCAGCGGCGCCACACTTGCTGGAGATGCTGCGATTGCCGTGTTTGGCAACGGGCACTCCCGCCGCGGCCACCACAAAACTGGTACAGGTGGAGACGTTGAAGGTTCCCGTACAATCCCCACCGGTACCAACCACCTCAAAGAGGTCTTCTCCGCCTGCGGTATCTACGCCGGTATTCACCCGGGTTGCCTTTTCGCGCATTACCCTTGCCGCACCGACGATCTCATCCACAGTCTCGCCCTTCATGCTCAGTGCGGTGATAAAGGAGCCTATCTGTGCCTCAGTGGCATCCCCTCCCATGATATCACCCATTACGCCGACCATCTCCTCTTCAGTGAGATTCTCGCCGGTTACCACTTTGCCTATTCCTTCCCGTATATTCATGTCTGCTCTCTCAGCTGTAGTTCTGTGAATTTCGCTCTTTTGGGTACCTTGAATAATCTTGGATTTCGTTCGTATTCAAGGCAGCCTTTTCTTTAAAATTCCTTCAGCCAGTCATCAGCCATGAAATTCTGTAACAACTGAACCCCGGCCGGAGTCTTGATCGATTCAGGATGAAACTGCACGCCCTCCATCGGCACCTCACGGTGACGCATGCCCATCAGCTCCCCGGTATCACTGCGGCAACTGATCTCAAAACAGTCTGGCAGACTTTTTTCCTCAACCACAAGACTGTGGTAACGCATCCCCTCAAAGGGGCTTTCCATCCCGGCAAAAATTCCCCTGCCGTCATGGCTTATCGGGCTGGTTTTGCCATGCATCAAACGCTCGGCACGCACAACCTTGCCGCCAAAAGCAACCGCCATTGACTGGTGACCAAGGCAGACGCCAAGAATAGGGACCTTACCAGCAAAGTGACGGATCGCCTCCACCGAAATCCCCGCCTTAAGCGGAGTACAGGGACCTGGAGAAATCATCAACCGGGCTGGCTTCAGCGCCTCAATTTCCTGCAGGGTAATCTTGTCGTTACGGAAAACGCGGATATCCTCACTGCGTCCCTCCGCCTGTGCAGCGGCGTGAATAACCTGTACGATATTCCAGGTAAATGAATCGTAGTTGTCAATAACAAGCAGCATATCAGAATCCCCTCTCAGCCAGTTCTACCGCCCGGCGCAGGCCGAGGGATTTGTTGACGGTCTCTTCATATTCCTTCTCCGCCACAGAATCGGCAACGATTCCCGCCCCCGCCTGAATCCAGAGATCCTCCCCCTTCATAACAAAGGTGCGGATAGTAATACAGAAGTCCATATTATCGGAGAACCCGAAATACCCCACGGAACCGGCATAGGGTCCGCGACGGTCCGGCTCCAGCTCATCAATAATCTGCATGGCACGAATCTTCGGCGCCCCGCTCACCGTTCCGGCGGGGAAACTCGCCTTAAGCACGTCAAACTGATCCAGGCCATCGGCAATCTCACCACGAACCCCGGAAACGATATGCATGACGTGACTGTAGCGTTCGATGACCAGCAGGTCATCCATCCAGACCTGTCCAGGTTTGGCTACCCGGCCAACGTCATTACGACCAAGGTCCACCAGCATCATGTGCTCAGCGATTTCCTTGGGATCGGCCAGCAGCTCTTTCTCCAGGGCAAGATCCTCTTTAAGGGTCGCACCACGCTTTCTCGTCCCGGCAATGGGCCGCAGGTAAATTTCACGACCCTCCTTGCGCACCAGAATCTCCGGTGAAGAACCGATTTGCAGGATATCTCCCATCTGCAGATAAAAAAGATAGGGGCTGGGATTTATATGGCGCAGTGCCCGGTAGAGCACCATCGGCGAGAGCTTTGTGATGGTGTGAAAGCATTGCGAGAGCACCACCTGGATAATATCCCCCTGGAGGATATATTCCCGCGCCTTCTCAACCATTGCCTCAAACTCCTCTTTCTTGAAGTTGGAGGTAAACTCATGAGCCGGGTATCCTTTCGCAGAATCGGTAAAGAGGCTGTCGTCTACCGGCTTGCGCAGGAGTGCTGCAATGCGCTCCACTTCCTGCACCGACTCTTTGTACAGCACGGCGGCATCACCGTCATCAACCCGCACCCAGCAGATAATGGTAAGCGTCTGCTTGAAGTTGTCGTGGGCGAGGATAAAGCGGGGAATCATGAAAGAGGAATCCGGCAGGTCGTGCTGCGGTTTACTGCTCGGCAGCTCCTCCATAAAGCGGACCATGTCGTAGCCCAGGAACCCCACCGCTCCGCCGGAAAATCTTGGCAGCTCCGGTGCCACCTGTGCCCGACAGGAAGCAAGCAGCTCCTGCAGTGCTTCAAGGGCATCCCCGGAGAAATCTTTCTCCTTCGCTGTGCCGTTAAAGAATTCGTTGATATGAATCTGTTCGCCCTGCGAGGTAAAGGTGACAAGAGGGTCGAAACCGATAAAGGAGAAGCGGCCCCACTTCTCACCGCCCTGCATACTCTCGAAGAGAAAACAGTGGCTGCTCTCCTTCTGAATTCTGGAAAAGAGCGTCAGCGGCGTATCAAGGTCGGCAATCACCTCTAAAGAGATGGGCACCAGCCCGCCTTTGCGGCTCTTGTCGATAAATGTGCTGGAATCGGGAACTATTGGCATGACAGTATCGCGTTGAAAGGAAAAGAGAAAACTGCAGTTCAGGGACTCTTGAAAAACCTTGTCTTTCGTTCAGATTCAAGGCACAGAAAGAAATTTACCGGAGGCATATGTTCGATATCTCGACGTCTCGTTCCTCGCTTTGTCGGAGGATAAATTTTTGGCTGTAACAAGAAGATGGGCGAAAGACTGATTATTCGCTGTTCCCGTCGATAACTATACATAAAAAAGGCCATGAAATCACAAAGATTTCATGGCCTTATAAAACCATACCACTCATGGAACCGAAAACCTTATGCTGCGACTTCCACCGGGGCTTCCTTCGCCTTAAGCATTTTTGCCAGACGAGAAACTTTCCGCGAAGCAGTTTTCTTCGGGATAGTGCCCTTGCGGGCAGTTGTAGCGATAACACTGGTAGCCTTGCGCAGAGCTTCTACGGACTCTTCAACAGTTCCTGCAGCAACAACTTCACGGAAGTTGCGGACAGCGTTTTTCATTACAGATTTATTAGCGCGATTGCGCAGGCGACTAGCCTGAGCTTGACGATTTCTTTTTTCAGCTGACTTGTGATTTGCCACGTTTAACTCCTTTTTAAGATACCCCGCGGGGATTTACAGGCACACAAAAACAGTCCCCTGCGGGGTAACAGCTGCCACTGTGTGCAATTGAATGTATGAAAGAGCGTTTTTTACACTTTTTAGACGATAAGGTCAAGTAGATATTTGAACTTCACTGCTTCCTTCCATTCACCGTTTACACGAAGAAAAGGGGATCTCCGCATACCTCTTTGGAGAGATGCGCTTTTTTCACCCGAAAGCCCCTGCACAAACCTCACATTCACTGGTCATTGATGTCACAACTCCAACCCGCCTGCCTTTCTCTCTTGGGGGTACAATTGCGCCGCTGTTTGTGGGGAATTGGTATGGCGAGATGATTCTCGCGTTGGTGGTTAGACAAGGCATGCCTTGTCTCTACGGGGTGGTGACAGCTAACGGTGGTGGTAATGGGAAAACAGCCCGGATATGGCACAATGCCTCAACAGACGGGGGATTCCGAAATTGAAATAATGGGATTCACCATGGTAACGCCGGGATTGAGAAACCGTCTACAAAAAATCAACACAAAACGGTAATTTCAGCGATGATTAAACAAGGCATGCCTTGTCTCTACGGAGACGGAAACATAACTGTAGCGGTAATTGTAAACGAATAAAAAATAATAGTGCAACAAGCCGATTAATCGGTCGTGATGGCAACGTTGGAATCACTGCGCCGCTTGAGAAAATCAACACGGAGCAGTAATTCCAGCGGTGGTGCAAAGACAAGGCACGCCTTGTCTCTACTCCAGTTTGCCGAGATAGTTAAAGGTGGAAAGTTTTCCATAGCGCCCGTTGCCGGAGAGTCTGGCGGAGAGCTCTTCCAAATCCTTTTTCCGGCTGTGACCGCAGGTATCCACAACAAAATAGTTCACCCCGAGGGTCTTCAACTCCTCAACTGCGGGCAGCAGAGAAAAAGGCCGCGTCGGACAGGTAACGGTGAAACCCTCTTTACGATGCACCACAAAGGGTTCATCCCGGGGACTGAGCAGCTCCTTCTCCAGAGGAAAGGGGGCGTTCAGCCGTGAGGTATAGAGCGCGGGCGCACCATATATCTGCATACCGATGGTCGGTTTTCTCCCTCCCATTTCGCGCACCCCGTCAAGCAGTCTGCCGAGACTGGTACGATCCAGTTCGATGGAGGCCAGCACGCCCTCAATTCCCTGTTCCGCGTAAAACTGTGCGGTCATCGAATTCATCACGTTAAGCGTATAATTGCCGAAGAGGTGAACCTTTTCCCCGCCAAAGAGCCGAAACTGAGAGGGATGACTGAGCTGAAAACTGCGAAAACCAGTGCGGATCAGCACATTGATCTGTTTCCGTATCCGAACCAGATCATTCTCCATGCAAAGGGGCGGCAACGCCCAGACAACACTGCGCGAGCGCTTGCCCAGATCACGCCGCAACTTCCCGGCGAGGAGAAGCAGTTTTTTCTCAAAAGAAAGCAGCAGCCGATCAGGATCGAAAGGAAAGCGCCAGGAGAGCACTTCGGGATGGTCAATCTTCAACCACCACTCCACGCCAAGACCCTTCCCACGCAGACGCTCACGCTGGCGTCCTCTGGGGGGCTCCTCAAGAAACTGTTCCTGACCGTAACCGACCTCTTCAACGAGGCTCTCCACATCCCGCCGACGGGAGGCGGTAAAGGTATCCACCTTCTCCTGCGCTTCCTTCAGATGCATCCCCCCGGCATCAAAGGGAACGGGTGCACCGTCTACGCGAAAGACCTCGACATGGCCCGTTTCCGGTGCGATGAAATTCGGCGGCAGCTGCAGCGAGGCACGCTCCCCTTTTACTGCCTCCTCTCGTTCCTCAGCGCCGACAAAGAGCTGCTTGAGACGAAAGGCGACACGTTCGCCAGAGGGTTCCAGATGAAGTCGCAGCCGATCTCCGCATCGCAGAGACCCCTGCAGGGTGAGACGGCAGACGGGCATGCCGCCGCCCATTTTCACCGCCGTAAAGCGGCCGAGGTGGGTTCCCATGTTGCCGGAGACCACCGGCGTAATAGCATCTGCCGGTTGCGGAGAGAAAAAATAACCGGGGTACGTCCGCCGGCTCAGAGCCATCTCGGAAAGGCGCTCGCCTTCGGCCAGGGCCTGCGGGAAATCCGGCCCTTCACTGCCATCTTCCTGCAGGGCATCGAGCACCGTACGATAGGCACGCACCACCGTCTCCACATAGTTGGCAGAGCGCAGCCGTCCCTCAATCTTCAACGAGGAGACTCCGAGCTGCGCAAGCGTACTGACCGCTTCGAGCCCGTTGAGGTCATTCATGGAAAAAAGATATTTGCCCTGTTTCGTTTTCTCCCTGCCGCTCCGATCATTACGGCCGGTCTGCGCCGTGCTGTAGGCACGACGACAGGGCTGCACACAGCGCCCGCGCAGACCGCTGCGTCCGCCGAGGTAAGAGGAAAAAATACAGAGACCGGAAAAGGAGAAGCACATGGCGCCATGGATAAAAATCTCCAGCTCCATACCAGCACTGCGATAAGCGATGGTCTCAATCTCTTTCAGGGTGAGTTCTCGCGCCAGCACCGCCCGTTCAAAACCGAGCTCCTGCAGTTCACGTACTCCTTCGGAGTTGTGTACCGTCATCAGGGTGGAGCCATGCAGCTTCAGTTCTGGAAAGTGGCGCCTGGCCAGAGTAACGAGGCCAAAGTCCTGCACGATCAAGGCATCCGGGCCCATCTTCTCGAAGAGAGCAAGACTGGCAATTACCTCCGGCAGTTCGCTCTCCATGATAAGACTGTTGACGGCAAAATAGACCTTTTTCCCCAGTTCATGACTGCGGTCTACGATCGCCTGAATCTCACCGTGAGTCAGTTCCCGCGCCGGATTGCGCGCGTTGAATTTTGGTGCACCGACATAGACGGCATCGGCACCGCCGTTCAGCGCCGCCTGAAAGTTTTCCAGTGTTCCCACCGGGGCAAGCAATTCAATCTTCAATGACAACCTCTCCGCTGGTGATATGACCATCATCACCAGTGTCCATAATTACGTTTATTTTACTGCCCTGCGGCACGCTGAATTTCTGTCCGCAATAGTCCGGCTGGATGGGCAGCTCTCGGCCGCCCCTGTCGATCAGTGCGACGAGCTGAATGTTCGCCGGCCGACCGAAATCCATAATTGCATCGAGTGCGGCACGGATGGTGCGCCCGGTGAAAATGACGTCATCCACCAGGATAATCTCCCTGCCATTCACATCAAAGAGGATATCGGTAGTTTTCACCACCGGATTCTGGCTCATCAGTGACCAGTCATCCCGATAGAGATTTATGTCCAGCGAGCCACTCTCCACCGACATCCCCATAGTCCTTTCAATAAAGGCGTGCAGACACCGGGCGATAGAGACACCGCAGGTATAAATCCCCACGATACCAATACGTTGCGGGCTGTGGTGGTCCTCAAGTATCTGTAGACCGATTCGCTGAACAGCCAGCTCAATTTCCTCCTTTGTCATCAGTATTCTGTTACTCATTGCCCCACCCTCTTCCAGAAGAATTCAGTCCCTCTGTCATTTATAAGCTGCAATGCCTTCGGAAAGGCCTCGCATTCAGCGGCAAAGACTTTACCGGCGATGGAGTCCGCATCGTCGTCCCAGTCGAGTTGTACTGCCTGTTGCCAGATAATCGGTCCGTCATCGAAATGATCGTTGGCAAAATGAACCGTGCAGCCGCTGACCATGCAGCCCTTCGCCCGCACAGCCTCATGCACATGATGGCCATAGAAACCTGCGCCGCAGAAACTCGGAATCAGCGAGGGATGAATGTTGACCACTGCCCGTTTCATCTCAGCAGGCGGTTGATAGAGCTTTATGAATCCTGCAAGACAGATGACATCCACCTCGAAATCCGCAAGAATACGGTTAATCGACTCGCTGTCCCCGGCATAGAATGACGGATAACCATAGTTCCGCGCCTTATCTATGCCCAGGACATCAGCCACATTGGAGATCACCACTTCAATGCGGCAATCAAGATTCTTTTGCTCAATATGCTGGTGGAAATTGTCCAGCGTTCGTCCGCTTCCCGAGAGAAGCACTGCAATTTTCAGCATGGGCGCCTCACTTTTCGTCAAACTGCTCGGAGTTGACATTCACATTCTTGAGCCAGTTGGAGATGGCGGTGTCGTAGGCTGCGGTCAGGGCAAAAACCTTGCGCATCAGATAAAAACGGGTACGCAGCGTAGTACCGCTGTTCATTTTCAGTTCGTCAAGGATAAGCGGATAATCTTCAGGATCAACCACCACCGTCACATCACGGAAATTCTTTGCCGCAGCGCGGAGCATGGACGGCCCGCCGATATCAATATTTTCAATGGCATCTTCAAGGGAACATTTCGGATCGGCCACCGTCTTTTCAAAGGCGTAGAGGTTAACCACGATCATGTCGATATTTTTCAGACCGTGCTCAGCACACTCCCGCTGATGTTCAGGATTGGCACGTTGATTGAGGATACCGCCATGCACCCGCGGATGAAGGGTTTTCACCCGGCCGTCAAGGAGCTCGGGAAAGCCGGTAAATTCGGCCACGTCCATCACCGTAAGACCCGCACCCCGCAGCTTTTTCGCCGTGCCTCCGGTGGAGAGAATTTCGATTCCGAAGGAAACCAGTTTCTTTGCAAAATCTTCAATTCCCGACTTATCAGTCAGGCTGATAATTGCCCGTTCTATCTTTGCCATGCTTCACTCCATGTATTAATTTTTACGAATGAATTCTCGAATCTTTCTGCGATTTCGCTTATCCGGCCGTCCGGCCGACTCCGAGATTCCGGCATTGGCCATCCTGCGCATCTCTCTCTGCTCTTCCCGCGCCCTGATACTCTCTTCGGACTCCTCATACAACTGCCGGGCCATGGTCGCCGCGCCGCGCCGTTCGGAGAGGGCAAGCACAGAGACATGATACTCGGAGGTCCCGATGGTGATGGTCATGCTATCCCCCGCTTCCACGGCGCGGGCAGCCTTCACCCGGTTCCCGTTGAGATGAACCTTTCCCCCGGTCACAGCCTTTACGGCCAGCGAACGGGTTTTGAAAAAACGTGCAGCCCACAACCACTTGTCAATACGGACGGAGCTCAATTCCTTTTCAGTCATAGTCCTGCCCCCCGGTCAGAGATTGATAAAACCCTTTAGAATACACGGAACGAAAGTGAAAAGCATGCCAAATTCCCAACACGCTCTGCGGAAAAAATGATTGTCGATCACCCGGGAACGGGGTAATTAAACTCCCCATGAACACTGAAACCATGAACATCAGCACCGTCGGCCTCTCTGATCTGCAGACCCCCGTTCAGGTGCGCCAGAGGGGCGGTGGCCTGCAGCACACCATCGCCACGATCTCCATGCACGCTGAACTGCGCGAAGGAGCAGGAACAGACTATGTTGACCACGCCAGGGTGCTCATTGGCGAGTCCCTCGATAATATCTCCATCCAGAGTTTTCGGGAACTGCTCCCGCGCCTGCAGGAGGAACTCTGTGCCCGCAGCGTTCGCCTGTCAATGGAGTTCCCGTGGTTTATCGACAAGCAGGCCCCCGTCACCGGCACCCACAGCCTGATGGATTACAAGGTCAGCTTTTCTGGCGGCATTGGCGAAGATTCTGGATTCATCCTCGGCGTCACTGTGCCAGTTACCACCCTCTGTCCCTGTTCCAAAGAGATCAGCGACGCCGGTGCGCACAATCAGCGGGCGGAGGTGAAACTCAATGTCCGCTTCAAAAAATTCATCTGGGCGGAAGAGCTTATTGAGCTGGTGGAAGCCTGTGGCTCCTGCGAGCTTTACTCCCTGCTCAAACGTCCCGACGAGAAATATGTGACGGAACGGGCCTACAATAATCCAATGTTTGTGGAAGACGTGGTGCGCAAGGTGGCTGAAACAGCACTGCGCCACGAGGAGATCACCTGGTTCACCGCCAGCGCGGAGAGCTTTGAGTCGATTCACAACCACAGCGCCTACGCCTATGTTGAAAGCGATGATCTGTAAAAAACCCGAGAAACCGACATCCTGTACGACACCGCTTACAAGCCTCCAAACCCGGAGAATTTTTTGCGAAACTCGCCGTTCTCCTTCTCCCCGGCAAGCATGCGCCGCAATATTGCCAGCTCTTTCTCAGCCATCTGGAGCTCCCGACGCAGCGAGTCTTCCTGCTCCGGCGCTGTCGCCTCCAGCTTTTTATTCAGTGTCTCCACCGCTTGTACCGCCTTATAGACATCCCTGGCCAGCGCCCGTATTGACATTCCGTCTCCCTTTTTCAGTGATTTTTTTCAAACTTCTTGCACAATAACAGAGTATCCCCCATGGTAAACAAAAATACCACTCTCTCCGGGACTTTCATCAGGGAGACAACTCCCCAACTTCAAAACACAATTCAATGAATTCCAGAAATCTCTCCATGCTCTCTGATTTCTACCAGTTCAGCATGGCGTACGGTTATTTTCGCAAAGGGTATCGTGACAAAAACGTCTATTTCGATATGTTTTTCCGCTCCATCCCGGATAACGGTGGTTATGTCATTGTCGCGGGGCTGGAGCAGGTCATTGATTATATCCAGAATCTCAGCTTCTCGGAAGAAGATCTGGAGCTGCTGCACAGTAAAGGGATAAACGATTCCGGTTTCCTCGACTACCTGCGCAATTTCACCTGGCGCGGTGACATCTACGCCATGCCGGAGGGCAGCATCGCCTTTCCCTACGAGCCTCTGGTTACGGTGTGTGCGCCGGTAATCGACGCCCAGATCATCGAGACCATGGTGCTGCTCACCATCAACCACCAGTCTCTCATCGCCACAAAGACCAGCCGTATCGTCCGGGCCGCCGAAGGACGCGGCGTGATGGAGTTCGGGGCCCGTCGTGCCCAGGGACCGGATGCCGCCATTTATGGTGCCCGCGCGGCGTGGATCGGCGGAGCAATCGGAACCTCCACCCTGCTCGTCGAAAAGATGTTTGGCATGCCCGCCCTCGGCACCATGGCGCACAGCTGGGTGCAGCTCGCCCCCTCAGAATATGAGGCCTTCAAAGACTATACCGAACAGTACCCGGATAACTGTGTCCTGCTCGTAGACACCTACAACACCCTGAAATCGGGTGTGCCCAACGCTATCAAAGTTTTTGATGAGGTGCTGACCCCTCTCGGCAAGAGGCCGAAAGGCATCCGTCTCGACTCCGGCGACCTCGCGTGGATCTCCAAACAGGCACGGAAAATGCTCGACGCAGCGGGATATCCCGACTGTAAAATCATCGCCTCCAACAGCCTTGATGAAACCGTCATTGCATCACTCATTCAGCAGGATGCTCCGCTGGACACTTTTGGTGTGGGAGAAAACCTGATCACCGCCAAATCCTGCCCGGTATTCGGCGGGGTCTATAAACTGGCCGGGATTGAGGAACAGGGGAAAATAATCCCAAAAATCAAGATCAGTGAAGACATTGCCAAGATAACCAATCCCTCTTTTAAAAAGACCCTCCGCTTTTACGACCGCGAGAACGACCATGCCCTCGCAGATCTCATCATGTTGAAGCAAGAAGAGATAGCAGAAGATAAACCCTGCACGATTTTTCATCCGCAGTATCCCTGGAAAACCAGAACGCTGGAGAACTTCCGGGTGAAAGAGCTGCAGGTACCTGTTTTCCTCGCTGGAGAGCTGGTCTATAAAAACCCGACCCTGCCAGAAATCTGCAAAAATGCCCAGACAGAGATGGCAACCCTGCCGGAAGAAATTCTGCGGCTGGTCAATCCTCATATTTACACCGTCGATCTTTCACAGAAGCTGTGGAACATGAAAATGGAACTGCTTGAGCAGAAAAATCCAAACGGGCAAAGCAATCACTGAGGGTGTCACACATCCCGGTTGCGGCGGAAGATCCCCAGCGGCTCTACCACAACCGGATGCTCCAGTTCCAAAAAGAGCCGATTCCCCGGATTGGCCTTCTCCATCACCTCCCCCTCTTCGTTACGCAGAGCAACAAGTTTCACCACCTGCCTTTCAGCAAATGCCCTGCCCATATATTCAATTTCCTCACCGGGAAATACAGTGTTCCGCATCTCTACAAACGGCTGTTCCCCTGCTTTGCGCACCACCGCAATCGGCTCATAGACCTGCTCCATGCGCGAGGAATCGTAGATCATCTCCGAACTGCCAGGCCGCCCCTTGATGAAATTTTCCGTCGTCCCCCGTGTGCCGAGACTGGAGACCTCCTCCATCAGATATCCCGGCATCTTGATCAGCTCGGGTAGATCCCAGGCAGACTCGGGCAGCGCGGCAAGGTAATCCAGCGCGGCACGGTAGGCCCGCACCACACCTCCCACATAAAAGATGGACTTCATCCGCCCTTCAATCTTCAGGGAATCAGCTCCTGCCGCCACCAGTTGCGGCAGCATCTCAAGCAGGCAGAGATCACGAGAGTTGAAGATATAGGTGCCGCGTTCATCCTCCTCTACGGGATAATACTCACCGGGCCGCTTCTCCTCCATCAGCGCATAATTAAAGCGGCAGGGATGGGCACAGGCACCGTGGTTGGCATCACGACCGGTGAGATAGCTGGAGAGCATGCAGCGACCAGAATAAGAAATGCAGAGGGCACCGTGAATAAAAATTTCCAGCTCACAGTCGACGCCGGCACGGACTCCGCAAATTTCCTTCAACGACAACTCCCTCGCGAGATTGAGACGGACAACGCCCTGTTCCTGCCAGAAGCGTGCTGACTCCATATTGGTGACGTTGGCCTGCGTAGAGAGATGCACCGGCAGTTGCGGGACCTCTCTCCTGGCAACAGCGAGAACACCGGGATCCGCAATAATTACTCCGTCCACGCCAAGCCCGGCAATTTCATGGAGATATTCAGCCAGACCGATAAAGTCCTGATTGTGGGCAAAGATATTGACCGTCACATAAACCTTTGCTCCGGCCCCATGGGCAAAGGCTATCCCCTCCGCCATCTCCTTTTCAGTAAAATTCCCGGCCCGCGCCCGCAGACCATACTGCTTTCCGGCAAGATAAATGGCATCAGCACCGTAGTGTATGGCAGTGACAAGTTTCTCAAGATTGCCCGCAGGGGCAAGAAGTTCGGGTATTTTAATTGGCATGGTGATTTTACTGAAAGAGGATAAGGATGCGGATTTTCGTTAGGAGCCAGGGGGAAAGATAGGTGCTCAAGGTTCGTTATACAATCTTTTTTCAACTTTTTCCTGACACAGGGAAAAGATATAATTGTAATCAGGACCCCTTGAATAATCGCCCATCTTCTTCGTTCCAGTAAAAAATTTATCCTCCAACAAAGCGAGGAACGAGACGTCGAGATAAGCGCTATACGTCGAGATCAAAGTTATGCCTGTGGTAAATTCCCTCCTGTGCCTCGAATATGAACGAAATACAAGCTGTTTCAAGGTATCCACGGGTTGATCTGTTTTTGCCTTCCTTCGCGTTCTTCGCGGTGAAAAAAAACACACCCTTGACGGAAAAATACAGCAAATTTATCTTAGACCACTTTCCTTTCCAACGTGCGGCAGGTAGAATGTCTTTATACTATAGCACATCCATCTTCTACCCTCCACTATCCCCATGAGCATCCATCAGCCCGGCCAGATCACAGGCATCGCCATGAGCGGCGGCGTAGACTCCACCGCCACAGCCCTTATCCTGAAAGAGAAATACGGTACAGAAAATCTGCGCGGTTTCTTTATGCGCCTTGCCCAGCCCGATTTCGAACAGCAGCTCGAGAGAGTGCAGCAGGTTGCGGAGCGGGTAGGAGTCGAGCTGCGCGTTATCGACCTTTCCGCCGCTTTTGAAGAGAACGTTGTCTCCTACTTCGCCAACAGCTATTTCAGTGGCCGCACACCCAATCCCTGCGTCATCTGTAACCTGAAAATCAAGTTCGGTCTTTTTCTTGATGCCATGATTGCCGCCGGGGTGGACACAATCGCCACCGGGCACTACGCCAGACTGCTCCACGGCACGCCCTGCCGTCTGCTGATGGGTGTCGATCAACGCAAGGATCAGAGTTATTTCCTCGCCCGTCTCCGTCAGCAGCAACTCGGCCGGGTGATCTTTCCCCTTGGCGAGATGGCAAAGAGTGATATCTACGATTTCGTCGAGGCACACGGTTTCACAGACTTCCGCGGCAAAGAGAGCCAGGACATCTGTTTCCTTGAAAATATCAGCGTCAGCACTTTTCTTGAGGATCGGCGGGACACTGCCCCTTCCGGCGTCATTATCGATACCGAAGGCAACGAGCTGGGACGCCACGCCGGAGTCCACCGCTACACCATCGGTCAGCGACGGGGACTTGGTATCGCCAGCTCTGCACCTCTCTATGTCATCGCCCTCGATATGGAGAAAAATGAGGTAATTGTCGGGCGGGACAGGGATTTGCTGTGCAGTGAAATTAAGCTGGCCGAAATACAGTGGTTCAGCGGAGAGGTTCCGGTTGAGGGCGAATACCTGGCCAAAATCCGCTACACCCACCGTGGGGCCCCTGCCCGCCTCACCCTGAATGGCAACAACTGCGGCCGGTTACTCTTTTCTGAGCCGCAGCGGGCCGTTACCCCAGGGCAGTTTGCTGTCCTTTACAACGGGGAAGAGGTTATCGGCTCGGGAGTCATTCAACAGGGGACATCGAATAATCACTCAGCCATCGTTACAGTCAAAAATTTATCCTCCGACAAAGCGAGGAACAAGACGTCGAGGTAGCGTTAGACTCCGGAATCAAAGAGAGCTGAAAGAAATCTCCTTCTGTGCCTCGAATATGAACGAAAAACAAGGTTCTTCAAGGTCCCCATAAGAGAAATATGAAGAAAGCAATTATTACCACCCTCGGCTGCAAGGTTAACCAGCTGGAATCGGCCGCCATCGGCGCGGCTCTGGAAAATGCGGGGATACCCGTCTCTTCTGAAAAGGATACTGCAGACATCATTATCCTTAACACCTGCACCGTAACCGCCCACGCCTCTGCCCAGTCGCGGCAGAAACTGCGCCACCTGCTGCGAAAAAACCCGGAGGCCGATATCTACATCACCGGCTGCCACGCCGAAGAGGCTCACGAGGAGCTGGAGAAGATGGAGGAACTGCACGGTCGCAATTTCTCCATCTACGGGAATAATCACAAAGACAGCCTCGCAGCCAACGCCATTGCGGGTACCCACCACAGCGACGTCGGCAACATCATGCAGGCCCGCGAGGTCACCCGCCTGCCGATGACCCGCTTTGCCCGCCGCACCCGCGCCTATCTGCGCATCCAGGACGGCTGTAATGCCTTTTGCAGCTACTGCATCGTGCCCTACACCCGAGGCCCGAGCCGCAGTCTGCCGATGGCGGAGGTTGTGGAACAGGCACGCGCCTTCGCGAATTCCGGCCATCTCGAACTGGTGCTCACCGGCATCCACCTCGGTCTCTACGGTGCTGATCTCAAGCCGCAGGAGAACCTTGTTTCTCTGCTCGACGTCCTCACGGCAAGTTTGCCTCAGCTTCGCTTCCGTATCAGCTCCCTTGAACCAGTAGAGATTGACAACGCCCTGCTGTCGCTGATGGCCAACCGCTCCGGCATCCAGCCCCATCTGCACATCCCCCTGCAGAGCGGCTGCGACACAATTCTCAAGGCGATGAACCGCCGCTACACCACGGCGCAGTTCCGAGAGGTCATTGCAAACTGCCACCGGCATATTCCCGGCCTTGCCATCGGCATAGATATTCTTGCGGGTTTTCCCGGTGAGACCGAAGCCGATTTTACCCGCGCGGTACAATTCCTTGAGAGTCTTGACTTTACCTATCTGCACGTCTTCCCCTACTCCATACGCCCTGGCACCCGTGCCGCTGAATTGCCGGACCAGGTGCCACAGGCCGAGAAGGAACGGCGCGCGGCCATACTCCGCGAACTGAGCGGGCAGCGGAAACAGGCCTTCTATAAAAGCCAGCTTGGTACAATTCACCCGGTGATCTTCGAGGGCAGACGAGATCACAGCGGCAACCTCAAGGGTTTTACTGACAACTATGTTGATATCCGCGCAATCGGAGATGACTCCCTGCTCCGCAGCCGGTTGAAAACCCGGTTGAATACGCTGGAAGATGGTATAGTTCACGGTGAAATTATTCCCTGAAAGACGGGTTATTCAAGGTACCCATAAGGGAACATCGAATATGAACGGAATACGAGGTTCTTCAAGATACCAATAAGAATCACGGAGAGGAACAGCAGATGAAAAACGAGTCACCACGCAAGATTGAAATTATCGCCATCGGCGATGAATTGACCTCCGGTCGAATCCGTAACACCACCAGTGGATATGCAGCCCGACAGCTCTTCGAAGCAGGCTATGATATCTGCGCCATGAACACCATCGGAGACGACCCTCATCAGATCGGTGAGGCAATCAAACGTGCTCTGCGCCGGGCGAACGCCATCATTGTCACCGGCGGACTCGGCTCCACCGACGACGACCTCACCACCGACGCAGTCTGCTCGGCTTTCAATCTGCCCACCGAGAAAAACGCCGCCGTCCTCACTGCCATCCGTTCCCACGTGGGCGTGGAACACGGGGCCCTGCCCGCCGGACTTGAAAAACTGGCCCTGCTGCCGCAGGGAGCAATTCCCTTCGACCCCAGTCGCCAGATGTCAGGTTATCTGCTGGTCTTCAATACACGGCCGATCTTCTTTCTGCCCGGCATTCCGGAACAGATGCGGCTGCTGATGGAGGAAGAGGTGCTGCCGAAACTGCCCACTCTCGGCAGCAACTATCGACTCTCCACCTGTCAGCGGCTCTTTCGCGTCTTTAATATGGATGAACTTGAGGTGAACCAGCGGATTGCCAGACTGTCACTCCACCCCAACGCCCACGTGGGATACTACCCCGTCTTTCCGGAGGTGCATGTCAATCTAACCGTCCGCGACCCGGAAGAGTGCGAAACCAATGACGCCTTTGCCACCGCCGCAGCCGCCATTGAATCTGCCCTCGGAGATGCAATCTTCGGCTACGACCGCGACTCCATGGAGATTGTCACCGGACATCTGCTGAAGATGAAGAAGCTGACGCTTGCTACGGCAGAATCCTGCACCGGCGGGCTGATCGGGCAAATGATTACTAATGTGCCCGGCAGCTCCACCTTTTTCCTCGGCGGCGTGATCTCCTACTCCAACGACATAAAAAGTAAACTTCTCGGGATTGACCCGGCGCTCATTGAACGGGTCGGCGCGGTAAGCCATGAGGTGGCTGACGCCATGGCTCAGGGCATCCGCCAGCTCAGCGGTGCTGACATCAGCCTTGCCGTGACCGGCATTGCCGGCCCCGGTGGTGGCAGCAAAAAGAAACCGGTGGGTACTGTTTATGTTGCCATGGCGGATAAAACCGGCATTGAAGTGAAGCGTTGTTCCTTCACCGGCAACCGTCGACAGATTCGCCTGCTCACCGCCTTCACGGCCCTCGACATGGTGCGCCGCCACCTGCGCGGCTGAGGAATATTCCGAGGATAAATTTTTTACCGGGAAACTCGAATAATTTTGTATTTCGTTCATATTCAAGACACAGGAGAAAATTTACCACAGGCATCTGTTTGATATCGGAGTCTAACGCATACTTCGACGTCTCGTTCCTCGCTTTGTCGGAGGATAAATTTTTGACTGTAACGAAGAAGATGGGCGATTATTCAAGGTCCCCATAAACAATTACAGGAGGATATCCCATGGCAGCAGCTCCCAAAGATAAGATGAGCAGCGTCGATAACGCTATCTCACAAATTCAACGCCAGTTCGGCAAGGGCTCCATTATGCGCCTCGGCAGTCAGGAGCATGCAAATGTCCCGGTCATTTCCACCGGTGCCTTGAGCCTCGACATCGCCCTTGGCATTGGCGGCCTGCCCAAAGGGAGAATGACTGAAGTATACGGCCCGGAATCCTCCGGGAAAACAACCCTCGCCCTGCATGTCGTCGCCGAAGCACAGAAACTGGGAGGCACCGCAGCCTTCATTGATGCCGAGCATGCCCTCGACACCAGCTACGCATCCCGTCTCGGCGTGGATATCGACAACCTTCTCGTCTCCCAGCCGGACTTCGGCGAACAGGCGCTGGAAATCGCTGAAATCCTCATCCGTTCCGGGGGGATAGACGTTATCGTCATTGACTCGGTCGCAGCCCTGGTACCCCGCGCGGAAATTGATGGCAACGTCGGAGACGCCCACGTCGGCCTGCAGGCGCGCCTGATGTCCCAGGCGATGCGTAAATTCGCCGGAGTGCTCAGCCGCAGCAATACCATCCTCATTTTCATCAACCAGATCCGCATGAAAATCGGCGTGATGTTTGGCAATCCCGAAACCACCACCGGCGGTAACGCCCTTAAATTCTACTCATCCATCCGCCTTGATATTCGCCGTATCGGCCAGCTCAAAGATGGCCAGGATCTGATCGGCAACCGGACCCGGGTAAAGGTGGTAAAAAACAAGATGGCACCGCCCTTCAAAGAGGCGGAGTTCGATATTATCTACGGAGAAGGCTTCTCCAAAGTCGGTGATATGATCGATCTCGCCGTCAATCTTGAGATTGTGGAGAAAAGCGGCTCATGGTACTCCTACAATAACGAGCGCATCGGTCAGGGCCGTGAAAATGCAAAACGTTTTCTCAAGGACAACCCCGTAATGGCGGCCGATATTGAGCACAAGGTGTGCCTCGCCTATGGCTTGCCGACTGGGCCGGATGTGCCGGATATGCCGGATGTACCGATAAGTGAAGAAAAACCCGCTCCGCCGGAACAGGAAGACTGAGGGCATTTTACGATATTCCCTCTCTGCATACTTTCGGCACAGGCTGAATTCCCCGGGCGGGCTCGCAAGAGTCCGCCCTTCCTTTTTCCAGCAGGTATCTCATGCAGAAGACAGACAAATACGATGTCATCATTGTCGGTGGCGGCCCTGCGGGTCTTTTTGCCGCCTGGTACCTCGCCGAACACTCCAGTCTGCGTGTTCTGGTTATTGAGAAGGGACGTGCCCCGCAGGATCGCAAATGTCCAATAAAAGATAAGGGCTGCATAAAGTGCAAGCCCTGTAATATTCTCTGCGGCATCGGTGGCGCCGGGCTTTTTTCCGACGGTAAACTCAACTTTATCCATAAGCTTGGCAAGACCGATCTCACCCAGTTCATGTCAGTCTCCAGTGCGAAAGAGCTGATTAACGAAACCGAAGAGATCTACAACCACTTCGGTATGAACGGTTGCATCTATCCAACCGACATGAACCGTGCCGAAGAGATTCGCAAAGAGGCACGCAAGCATGGCATTGATCTGCTCATCATCAAACAGAAGCACCTCGGAAGCGACAACCTGCCCAGGCACATAACCCAAATGGCGAAGTATGTGGAGGAGAAGGGAGTGGAGTTTCACTGTATGGAAGAAGCAACCAATGTGCTGGTGAAAGAGAACTCGGTGGTGGGAGTGGTGACGAATAAAGGCGAATATCACGCCCCCAACGTTATCCTCGCCCCTGGTCGGGTCGGTGCGGAATGGGTCGCACGGGTAGTGCAGGCTCAGGGCATCACCGTCCGCCAGCGCGGCATTGAGGTAGGCGTGCGGGTTGAGGTACACAACGAGATCATGCAGGACCTCTGTTCCATTATCTACGACCCGACCTTCTTTATTCAGACCGCGAAATATGACGACCAGACCCGCACCTTCTGTACCAACTACGGCGGTTTTGTGGCGCTGGAAAACTATCAGGACTTTGTCTGCGTCAACGGTCATGCGCTGATGGAGAAAAAGAGTGAAAATACCAACTTCGCCTTTCTCTCCAAGGTAGTGCTCAACAACCCGGTAGAAGACAACCAGGCCTACGGCGAATCTATCGGCAAACTGGCTACCCTTATCGGCGGCGGCAAACCGATCCTGCAGCGATTCGGCGACCTCAAACGCGGGCGCCGCTCCACCTGGAACCGGGTGAGGCACAGCTCCATAGAGCCGACCTTTACCAGCGTCACCTGCGGTGATATCGCCATGGCCCTGCCGGAGCGAATTCTCACCAACCTTGTAGACGGCATTGAGCAGCTCAACGAAATAATCCCTGGCGTGGCCAATGACGGAACGCTGCTTTACGCCCCGGAGATCAAATTTTTTGCCACCCAAGTCACGACAGACAACAACCTTGAAACAAAGGTTCACGGTCTCTTTGTGGCAGGCGATGGTCCTGGCGTTGCGGGTAACATCGTTTCCGCCACGGCCACTGCCCTTATTCCGTGCAAAGAGATTCTCAAGCGGATATCATGAGGGTTCATCTGCGCATAAAACTGTTTTTTACGATAAAAGATAAGAAAACAGGAGTGAAAGAGAGAAAATTTTCCACTCTTTCCTTGACTCCAAATTCGGAGATGCTATAGTTTTCGGCGTAGTATTGGAGAATCATTATCAATAAAAAAAAGGAGAACAACATGGCAGACATGAAAAAAATGGAATGTCCCTGCAGCTACATATATGATCCCGAAGTTGGTGATCCCGATAACGGTGTAGAGCCTGGTACCGCCTGGGAAGATGTCCCGGAAGACTGGGTCTGCCCACTCTGTGGAGCAGAGAAAGACTCTTTCTTCGACGTATGAGAAATCGTTTTTTTGATGAGGCCCTGCCATTCGGCAGGGCCTTTTTTCATTTAACCATACAAGGAGAACATTATGAGTCTGTTAGTAACCAATCCCGCCCCGGATTTCACCGCCACCGCCGTCATGCCAGACAACTCTTTCAAAGAGGACTTCACCCTCTCTGATTACAAAGGCAGGTACGTGATGCTCTTCTTCTATCCGATGGACTTCACCTTCGTCTGCCCCTCGGAGATCATCGCGTTCAACAAGGCGCTTGATACCTTCAAGACCGCCAACTGTGAGGTGATCAGCGTCTCCATCGACTCCCATTTCACCCACCTTGCGTGGAAAAACACCCCGGTGAACAACGGTGGTATCGGCGACATCCGTTTTCCGATGGTCTCCGACCTCGACAAATCCATCTCACAGAAATATGGCGTCCTGCTAAACAACTCCATCGCTCTGCGCGGCCTCTTCATCATCGACCGTAAAGGGATCATCCGCCATGCCACCATTAACGACCTGCCCCTCGGTCGCGACGTGAATGAAACACTGCGTGTTCTTGATGCCCTGCAGTTCACCGAAAAATACGGCGATGTCTGCCCCGCCAACTGGCACAAAGGGGACGAGGCAATGAAACCAAGCGCCGAAGGTGTTGCTGAATATCTGAGCAAGCATGGGAAATAACCAGTTGCGATAGAGACGGGAAAAGGGAG
>JALNVI010000049.1 GCA_023231425.1 Desulforhopalus sp.
AGGAAAAAGATGTAGAAGACAAACTGCCTTGAATGAGGATAGCAAGCAACAGCGCTGATACTCCAACCGATAAAACAATACGGTGAGAATATTCATAGAATTGGTTTTTCACTTTATTTCTCCGCCAGAATTTTGTTGGATTTAAATTTTACATTTCAGGCTTTACTCGAACAGGTGCAGCAAAATATTTTGTTCAGGGCAGCTTGAGTAACCATTTCTTTGCCCATCATCTTCGGGACAGTCAAAAAAATTATCCTCCGACAAAGCGAGGAACGAGACGTCGAGGGAAGCGCTATACTCCGATATTACCCATATAACTGCGGTAAATTTCCGCCTCTGCCTCGAGTATGAACGAAATACAAGCTGTTTCAAGATCCTCTGATGTTCATCATAACCCGAGCAACAGATAACTGCCAATCGGAGGGGGAACTGTTCACTTCTCCTCGTTTTTTGACATATTTTAGTTGATTTGAGTACACATCTATTGAAAATTCCATGCAATGGGTGGATGAGTACAGTGGGTGTAATATCGTGATATGGAAAAGAGTGAGCTGTCGGTGTTACATTACCACAACCTGACCGGAGGTTGCGCTGGCAGCACTCTTTGAGAGAGGCAGCAGATCATGGCCTTTCTTCAAACAGGAAGATCTCAGGCTGAGATTGCTGATGCGCGGAATCGTTCTAAACGTATAATTTCACGCGAAATTCCTCGAAACTCTTTTGAAGGGGAATATGAGCCTTGTGATGCTCAGGCCACAGCGACCACTGGACGGGAATTTACTGAGATGGCAACAAAACAAAGCCCAGAAGTATTGCAGGCTCTACGAAAGATGCTCCGCCTGGTTGCCCACCAGAAGCTATAATTTGTCGACTTTTTGTTGAATTTTCTCTGTAGAAAGACGTTTGTCAGACAACGATTTATGGGAACCTTGAATAATCGCCCATCTTCTTTGTTACAGTCAAAAATTTATCCTCCGACAAAGCGAGGAACGAGACGTCGAGGTAAGCGCTATACCCCGATATCAAAGTCATACCTGTGGTAAATCCCCTCTTGTGCCTCAAATATGAACGAAATACAAGCTGTTTCCAGGGTCCCTTATTCCTCGAATCCAGCGACGACCTGCTATGGGGAAAATTTTCATAAATATTCTTAAAAGAAAAAGCCCCTTAAAATACTTTTGACAAGTTTTTGTCCAAAAATTTCAAGCATATATGTGCAAAAAACATTGACATCTTTTTCTGTCGGCAGTTAGTTACGCAGGTATTTTTAAGACGATGTGCAACTATAATTATAGGGAGGAGTAAACATGAGGAAAAACATCATCTCGGTGTTGTTGGTCGTTCTTTTTCTATGCTCGCTCGCGGGTACAGGTGCATTTGCTGCAGACAAACCCATCACCTGGAAAATGGCCAGTTCCTGGCCTGAGGGTACTTTGCTGCAGGAGATGGCTGACAGCTTTGCTGACCGGGTTACGAAGATGAGCGGTGGGCGGCTGATTATCAAAAGCTATCCGGCCGGTGTTCTCATGGGTGCACTTGAAGTTACTGACGCAGTACGCATGGGAACTATTGATGCTTCTCACAGTTCTCCTGCATACGTCGTTGGTCAGATTCCGGCTGCCGCTTTGTTCGGCTATATACCCTTTGGGATGGAAGCTATCCCATACCTGACCTGGTTTTATGAGGGGGAGGGGAAGACTCTTTTCCCTGAACTGTATAAAAAATATGATTTTGGTTTTATTGCACCCTGCGGGATTATTCCAAGTGAAGACCTGGCCTGGTCCAATAAACCGATTACCAAACTCGAAGATTTCAAAGGGTTGAAATTTAGAACCTCCGGCTACTGGGGAGAGATTCTCACTGCTGCTGGCGCATCTGTTGTCATGCTGCCTGCCGGAGAGGTCTATGAAGCGCTTCAGCGCAAGGTCATTGATGCAGGTGAGTTCAGTACCCCCAGCATAGACAAAGACCTGTCCTTCTATGAAATTGCCGAATATCTGCTCGTACCAGGAATCCATCAGACCAGTACCATCACAGACCTGCGCGTCAATAAAAGTTCCTGGAACAAACTCTCTGATGATCTCAAGGAAATCGTAAGTACCGCTGCCCAGGCAACCACACTTGAGATGCTGACTAAATTCATCAACGCGGATGTTCCGGCACTCGAATTTTTCCGCGAAAAAGGAGTAAAAATTCAGTATCTTGATCCGGCTATCCAGAAAGAGCTTGCCGCGAAAACTGAAGAGGTGATGAAGCAAAAAAGTGAGCAGGATCCCTTCTTTAAAAAGGTTTGGGAATCTCAGAAGAAATTCAGAGAAAAATATGATGCGTATAAAGAACTCATGACCCCATCCTACAAATAAAGAGACAGGGGAATCAGCCAAATGGACTCCTGCAGAAAAGGTATCCCCTTTTTTGCAGGAGAATGACGTTTTTCAAGAAATCCAGCATTATCCGCTGAGATCAACATATCCTGCAGAGTTGTCCAGAGCAGGTCATTCAAGGTACCCTAAAGTTCTACATAGAAAACCTCAATGAATACAATCCAGGGCTTTATCCAGGGTATTGACGCGATCAGCAATTTTATAGCCAAAGTTTGTATGTGGCTTGTACTGGTGCTCTCCTTCATTATCTGCTACGAAATATTCTGTCGCTATGTCCTCAACAACCCAACAAAATGGTGTTTTGATCTGAGTTATATGATTGGGGGCACCTTTTTCCTGATGGGTGAAGCCTGGACCCTGAGTAAGCGACAACATGTGCGGATCGATATCTTTTACAGCCGCTTCTCTAAAAAAACGCGGGCCATAATAGACATCGTACTGCTCTGCATCTTTTTCTTCCCCCTGTGGGGCGGCCTTCTTTATGCAATTATTCCCTACGTCACTTTTTCCTGGGAGATGGGTGAACGATCCATGCAGGGCTATTGGCAGCCAATTATTTATCCATTTAAAACGGTTATGGCTGCAGGCGTTGGCCTCCTGCTGTTGCAGGGTGTGGCCGAACTGTTGAGAAATTTTACGATTGCCCTTTATGGAGGTGAGCAGCATGAGTCCTGAAATTACAGTCATCTTGATGTTTGCCACTCTGTTTGCCGGGATTTTTCTCGGTTTTCCCACGGCCTTTGTGTTGGGCGGGGTTGCATTTCTCTTTGGTTTTGGAACCATGGGGCCTGATATCTTCGGGCTCTTCATCGGTCGTCTCTTTGGATTGATGAAAGATTCCACTCTATTGGCTGTGCCGCTGTTTCTCTTTATGGGTGTTTTTATGGAGAAATCGGGCATGGCTGAGCGTCTTTTTAACGCCATGCACATTCTCTGGGGGCGCTTTCGTGGGGGGCTTGGTATCTCCACTATTGCCATCTCCGCGATCTTCGCTGCTGCCACAGGCGTTGTCGGTGCCTCAGAAATTACCATCGGTCTCATGGCCCTTCCAGCCATGCTTGAGAAAAAATACAACAAGTCCATGGCTTGTGGAACGATCTGTGCTGGCGGGACATTAGGAATTCTTATCCCGCCCAGTGTTATGATTATTATTTACGGTCCTATTGCCAGACTGTCCGTTGGCAAACTTTTTCTCGGCTGCATCCTGCCCGGTCTCCTGCTGGTGGTGCTCTACATGCTTTATATCGCTATTCGTTGCCATCTGCGCCCGGAGGACGGCCCACCCCTGTCTCAGGAAGAACAGCAGCATTCCACCCCCGAAAAGCTTAAAATTTTGCTCACCTCTGTTATCCCGCCGGCTCTCATTATCTTTTCGGTCCTTGGCAGTATCTTTTTAGGAATCGCTGCCGTCACTGAAGCTGCTGCCGTGGGTGCGGTGGCAAGTATGCTCCTTGCGGCCTGTTATAAAAAGCTCAATTTTTCTGTCATCAAGATGGCATGTGAGCAGACCCTTGGAATCACTGCCATGATCATGATGATCGCGGTGGGCGCCTCGTTTTTTTCCACCGTCTTTGTTGCGCTGGGCGGCGATGATATCATCACTGATCTTTTCCTTAATCTGCCCATGGGCAAATGGGGAGTGCTGGCAGCTATTATGCTGCTGCTCGTTTTTTGCGGCATGTTTATCGACTGGATGGGGATTCTCTTTATTATTGTACCGTTGATTACACCGATTGCAGCAGAACTGGGCTTTGATCCGGTCTGGTTTGCTGTTTTAGTCATGGTCAATCTGCAAATATCTTTTCTCACACCGCCTTTTGCCTATTCGATTTTTTACTTAAAAGGGATTGCGCCTCCTGAGGTACAGACCTCCGATATTTATCGTGGAGTAATGCCCTTTGTCGGTCTGCAGATACTGGCTATTATCCTTTTAGTGATTTTTCCGCAAATCATCACCTGTCTCCCAAATCATTTTATTAACTGATAGATAACACCATGAATAAACCTGAAAAAGTGACGCTCTTTATCCAGTGTCTTGTGGACACTGTTTTCCCAGAGACGGGAGCGGCTATGGTGACAGTGCTCGAAAGCCTCGGCCTGAAACTGGACTGTCCTGCCAACCAGACCTGCTGCGGTCAGCCTGCGTTTAACGCGGGACATACCCGGGAAGCCCGTGCGGCAGCAGTAAAATTTCTCGATATTTTTGAAGATGCGGAGATCATTGTCTGCCCATCCGGTTCCTGTGTGAACATGGTCAGGGATCACTATCTTGACCTTTTTGCAGATGATCCCAAAATGCTTGTCAGGGCTCAGGCCGTGTCCAGGAAGATTTACGAATTCACCGAATTTCTGGTGGATGTCCTTGGTGTGGAATCTGTGGGAGCGCGTTTCCCTCACAAGGTTACGTATCATGCTTCCTGCCATCTTAACCGTTTTCTGGGCATTGACAGGCAGCCGCGCACACTGCTGGCCCACATCGATGATATGACTCTGGTGGAAATGAAGGGCGCTGATACCTGCTGCGGCTTTGGCGGGACCTTTGCCGTAAAATACTCGGAAATCTCCGGAGCGGTTCTGGCGGAAAAGGTGAAAAATATTGTTGACAGCGGCGCTGAGGTTGTCACTGGATGTGACATGGGCTGTCTGATGAATATTCAAGGAATGCTGAGTCGGAAAAACATTCCGATTGAAGTTAAACATATAGCGCAACTGCTTGCTGAGAAATGACATGAGCACAATCGCACCAGAAAAATATAAAGAGAATGCCTCCAAAAACATTGCTGATCCAGTACTGCAAAAGGCGTTGAGCGGTTTGCAGGAACGGCTTGGGCCAGCCACCGAGAATCTGTACAACAGCCTGCCTGAAGGCCACAAAATGCGAACGGAGGCTCACCAGTTTCGGCGTAAGGCCATTGATAACCTCGATGTTCTGCTGTCAACTCTGGTCGACAAGGTCCGGGGACATGGCGGTATCGTCCATTTTGCAAAAACGGCTGAAGAAGCTGTGGAAATCTGCAAGAAAATTGCGCTGGATAATGACGTCAAAACCGTGGTTAAAGGTAAATCCATGGTCACTGAAGAGGTTGGCCTCAATCTCGCCCTGGAAAAAGAGGGGATAGAGGTTTATGAAACTGACCTCGGTGAATATATCCTCCAGCTCTCAGGTGAAGCCCCGACCCATATAGTTGCCCCGGCTATCCATAAGACGCGCCGAGAGGTTGCCGAACTCTTTACCGAAAAGCTGGGAACACCCTATACCGAAGACCCGCCCATACTTACCAGGTATGCCCGTAAGGCCCTGCGCGAAAAATTTTTAAAGGCAGACATGGGGATTTCCGGCTGCAACCTTGCCTGTGCGGAAACCGGCCATATCGTGACGGTCTCCAATGAAGGCAATATTCGCATGTCGACAACCCTGCCGAAAATTCATGTGGCCTTCATGGGGATGGAACGTATCGTTGCCAATCTGGAGGAGCAGCAAAGTATTCTCCGGTTGATGTCCATGGGCGCTGCCGCACAGGAGATTGGCGGATATGTAAGCTATGTTGGCGGTCCGGCTGAGGTGGACCATGGCGACGGCCCTCAGGAATTCCACCTGATCATCATCGATAATGGGCGCTCAAAGATTCTGGCTGACCCGGAATTTCGCGAGATGCTCTGCTGTATCCGTTGCGGTGCCTGCCTTAATGTCTGTCCGGTCTATGGTAAAATTGGTGGTCAGGCCTATGGCTCCCCTTATTGCGGTCCTGTGGGCGCAGTGGTGACACCGCTTCTCTTTGGTATCAATAATTCTGCTGACCTTTGTGCTGGCGAGACCTTGTGCGGTGCCTGCAAACAGGCCTGTCCGCTGGAAATCAATCTGCCGAGGATGCTGCTGGCACTTCGCTCTAAATTGTCTGAAGGCGATCCCGACTGGGATGTACAACCAAAGAGCAAGGGAGAAAATCTGATTTTTGCCAGCTGGCAGCGTTTTAACAGCAACCGTAAAGTCTATGATCTGCTGCTTGGCCTCATGAGGGTTCTGCAGCATCTGCTCCCGGCAAAACAGGGAATGATCTCTCGTCTGCCCTGGCCCTTATCCGGCTGGACTGCCAACCGCAACATGAAGAAGCTGGCACCAAAAACGTTCATGCAGCAATGGAGAGAGAAAAAGGAGAAAAAAGGCTCATGACAACTCAGAAAGAGTTTATTCAGGATATCAGCACAGCACTGGGGCGTCCGACACCTGTGTCAGTAGACGTGTTTACCGTGGCGCCGACCACAGCAGAACAGGATATTTTAAAGGCTGTCAGGCAGCGAAGCTCCGGGGAGCGTCAGCCTTTCATAAAGACGCTGCAGGAAGTCTCCGTCCCGCTGCACCTTGATTTTCATCCTGAACGCAGCCTTGAAGACATCAGGCAGGCCATTATCACACTCATTCTCGAGAAAGATCCGGAATGGGGCACAAAAAAAAGCGTGGTTCGCTGGGACCATCCTCTGCTAAACAGCCTGAATTTGGAAGCCGCAGCAGAGCTGAAAGATATCCCTCTTTATATTACAAACCATGTTGCTGCGACATCATCAGCGGATGATCTGCAGGCACAGCGGCAGCAGACACGAAAAGAGGTTGAGGCATCGTTTATCGGCATCACCTCAGCAGATTACTGCATTGCGGCAACCGCCACTCTGGCCATGAAGACACGACCAGGACAGGCGCGATCTGTCTCCCTTGTTCCTTCTATTCACGTGGCCGTGGTAGAGGAGAGCAGACTGCTTGCAACACTAAAAGAGCTTTATACCCTGCTCAAGTGGGACGAAGCAGAACAGGCCGAGGGCCTGACCAACAACCTCTCGCTTATTTCCGGCCCCAGTAAAACCGGTGACATTGAGCTGGTTATGGTGCATGGGGCACATGGACCGCGAGAGCTTCATCTTTTTGTTGTTTCGGATCACCGCTGACTCCTCTCTCAAGCACTGCTCTTGAAAGAGAAGAAAATTTACCGCAGGCATAACTTTGATCATGGAGGTAATCGCTTGCCTCGACGTCTCGTTCCTCGCTTTGTCGGAGGATAGCTCTTTGGCTGTCACCAGGAAGAAGGGCGATTATTTGCTGTTCCCTCTCTCTTGTTACGATGCTGGAACGGCAAGACGTGTAGGAAGGGAACGGGCTTTGTGCTGCAGATAAGACCCCATGAGCACGGGAGGTTATCTCTGCCGTTATGAAACAGGAGGTTGCGATGACATTATCAGAGCTCTTTGCCCCTGGAGACAGGATGAAAAGCAGGATAAATCAGTACTGGACTTTTGGGTCTGTTTCGATATTTGCTGTTTGTGGCTGGTTTCGTTTTGTAAATTATGGCTAACTGTATTTCCCCCGTTACTGTGTGCGTCATGTTTCACAATCCATGTGAAAAAAACTTGGGAACAGGTACAGTCAGTAAAATAGCAAAATGATATACTTTGTTCGCTGCAGTATATTTTTCCTCAGCTGAAAGCCTTCACTGGCAAACGTGTTGCACTTACTGCTTGATTCCCGCCTTCGTTCTCACACTCACCCCTTATTCTTCCTCACCTTTTATAAAGACAAAAAAGCCGTAATCCGTAAAATCTCCCGCCGGGTTGTGTGATCCATTATTGAAAACACCTTAATGAAAATTCAATTGATATAAAGAGAGCATTTAAGAATGCTCACTCTCTTCTCTTCCATGAGTATCTAAAAAGTATCGCTTTTTTAACTGAAAGCCAGCTGTCAAAGAAATAATATAACTGAACAGGAACAACAGCGTCACTGAGACGCCTTCCATGCCAAAGGGTTGTGAAGGGAGTAAAAAGAGATAAGGGTGTCCTGAAACGACAGGGAGAACGTTCTCGTTCAGGGTGTCATTCAACCAGGCCATAACCAGAAATATTGGTAAGAGATAGATCAGGACATAACGAAAATAGTGTTGTGCCAGATAGGTATTAAAATCCTCATCGATGGATTGATCAGCTGAAGTAAACATGGCATCCCTGTTGTTTTTATCAGGAATAACAGCGATATTGTCTCGTTCAGCTTTTTGGGCAGCAAACCTTTTTTTAAATATTTTCTCTTTGATTTCAACATCAAGCCACTTGCGAAGAAAAAATGCAAAGAGAACAGTACTGACAGCAATAATTACAACCTGTCCACTATAAGGGATGCCAAGGAAAGACATGGTGTCGAGAAAGATGAAAGTAAACAGGTCTCGAACACAGAGTGTCAGTGGTTGAATTCCCCTGTAAAAAATGTAATCAAGAAGAGTATTCAATAGTTCCATAGATCTACGGTTCCATAATGTATTGTTTGCATTGCAAGAAAAAATAAGGGTGAGAGTCTGCTCTCACCCTTATCGGGAACATCGAATAATCGCCCATCTTCTTCGTTACAGTTAAAAAAGTATCCTCGGAGGTAAGTATCAGGCTCCGATATCAAAAGCCCTGCGATAAATTTCCTCCTGCGCCTCGAATATGAACGAAATACAAGCTGTTTCAAGGTCCTTTACTGGCGGAACTTGCTGACAGTCCCTTAACGCATGAACCAGATGAGTCCGGTGTAATCCAGACAGGTCAGGATTAAGGCACCGGCCAGAAGACGCTTCAGAAAAATCTCAGGCATCTTTTTCTGAAGTTTTGGTCCTATCAGACCACCGCACATGGCACCGGCTGCGATCAGGGCGGCCATAATCCAGTCAGGCTGGTATCCCATCATAACATATTTTGCAATGCCACCAACCGAAGTGGAAAAGGCACCTGCCAGGGCAATGGGTACTGCCAGATACATGGGATAGCCCACCATGGTGGTCATAAAAGGCATGAACATGAACCCGCCCCCCACACCAAAGGATGAGGCAATAATACCCATGACAATACCACCAAAGAGCATCAGCATTGGTTTGGCAATAAATGTCTCACCCCAGAACCGCATTTCAAATTTAATGGGATTAAATTTATCAAATTCAATGGAGCCAATTTGCATGGCCTTTCCTGATTCTTTGGATTCTTTCACTGCTGCATTAAACTTCTGGACAATGGCCTTCATTGCCTTTTTCTTCTCAATGGAACGGGGTAGCGATTCAATATACAATTTGATACCGATAACCAGACATATTATTCCGAGATAAAATTTAAATGCTGCAAGATTCAGATATTTTGCTGAGAGTGGCGGTCCAATAAAAAAGGCACCAATAACGATTCCCAAAGCAAATGGAATAGCTACCGGATAGGCGAAGCGTTTTTCTTTAAAATAACTGAAGAGCCCACTAATAGGAGAACAAAGAGTGAGAAACAGGTTGGTGGGTTTAATGGTGTTACCAGCGTTGATACCAACAGGACCATTTGTACCAATGGCAGTAATCTGGAAAGCTGCGGTAAACAATCCACCGGCAGCACCCATGATAACGAAAAGAATACCGATGATAAAGGCACCAAGAAAGACAACCAGGGGGTTCATGTACACATTGGCTGTTTTAAAGAAGTATCCTGATTTCTCAATGCTAAAGGTGTTAATCTTCTGGCCGTTCACATAAACCGCCATTATCGTGTCAGGGTAGAGGTTTTTGTAAGGAGAAAGAGTAACTGAGAACTTTCCTGTGGCCTTGTCCAGTTGCAGAGAGACCCCATTATTCCAATGCTCGGGCTGGGCAGTATAATCAGTCATGATCATCCGGGCATTACCGCCAGTACTGGGCTTTTCCTTCACAATGGTGTTCATTCCGAACTCATTTTCATGAGTGAAGGTGAGCATTTTCCATTGACTTTCACTGTTGACAGGTCCCATCATGGCCTGTACCGCAGGATCAATATCACCCCATGCCTTAATTTTGTTTACCTTGACATTATACTTGAATGGCGGGAAAGCAAATATGCCTGAAGTCTGGCCTTTGGCAGAGACTGTTGGCGTCGCCAGTTTTTCTGGACTGCTTGTAACCACGTAAAAAGATGCAGGGATGGCTGTATGACCAAAGGCATTTTTTCCCTTTTCCCCATTTATCAATCGAGCTTTTTCTTTGGGACCAAGGGCATCTTTTGCAGAAAATAACTTGTCGGTAGAGACAACCACAAAGAGTTCCTGGCCGGGATCAATAGTACCTTCAACCCCGATGGCCTCCCCTTCCTTTACCTTATCGGCACTTAATGTGGCCTGAGTGGCCATTGCATTGCTGCTTACAAACACTCCGCCTGCAATAACAATAAAAAGCAGTAAAATTCGTTTCATATTCCTTCCTTTTTGGGTCAGTTAGTTAACAAACTTTTTTAGACATCACTTTATTTTGACAATCTTGGCATCACCGACATAATTACGACCTTCAAATCCGGTCATACTTGTCATTTTTTCCGTCAGGAGCCTGATTTCTTTAAGGTTCCTGATGATCGTACTCATGTTATCGATGACTTCCTGTTCCTTCAAATCTTCTTCAAGGAGTTGAGCAGTTCCCAGGGCGGCAAACAATGGTGAGTTTATTTCGTGGGCAACAGTTCCTGCAAGCTCCACAATTCCCTGAAGCTTTACCCGCTCCAGTTGTTCTTCTTCCAGTTATCTTTTGGCCGTAATATCACGTATCACCTCAATCACATATTCAATTTTTCCATCCGGTCCCAGTATAGGTGAAGCGGTACGCTCACACCAGTTCACCCTGCCGTTATGGATGGTCTTGTGGGTAAAGGCAGCACTCTTTTCAGTTTTCAAAACCTGGCTTATCGGACACTCTGCTATAGTACAATCCTGACTATGCCAAAGGGTATCATAGCCACAGCCTAGAAGCTCTGTTTCGGAGCGGCCCATCTCCTCCTGTAAAACCTTGTTCACTAATACCAGATGCTTTTCCTTATCAACAACCAGGAGTTGCGGCCTGATACAATCCAGAATATTTGTCAGAAAATGCTCATTTTCCTCAATCTGGTTAAAAAGCAGAGTAATTTGTTGATAGGTCCTGGCGTTACGGATGGCAACACCCCCAACCTCTGCAGCAGTGACCGCAAAGTTGATTTCACTGCTGGTAAAAAAACGAGATGTATCTGAAAGTATCCGCAGCACCCCGATAACTTCAGACCTTGCTTTAATGGGTACGGAAAGTAGAGATTTAATCCCCTCCTTTTCCATGTTTTCTTTGTAGAAAATGCGGTCATCCTGGCTCACATTATAGATGGAAACCGGAGAACCGGAGAGGGCTGCCTTTACGTTCTTTTCATTCTCCACATGGCCCCGCTGCAGATAGGTCTCTGACAGTCCATGGGATGCGACTAAATCTAACTGGTTATTTTTGGGTTGTAAAAGACGAATAGTACAACCCTTGCATCCCAGAGACTGGGGGAGACGTTTGGCTATGCTGTCAAGGATTGCCGACAGGTCGAGACTGGAATTGACGAGAGTAGAGATCTCCTGCATCTCTTTCATGAAATCCACCTGGTTTCCCATCTCGTTGAACATCCTGCTGTTGGAGATGGCAATGCCAACCTGTTCACCAAGGGCCATTGAGAAAGAAATTTCGTCGGCCGTAAAAATCCGTTTTTCCCGGGTCAGGAGACGAAGCATTCCAATAATTGAGTCTTGAAAAATGATGGGCAGGGTGAGGACGGATTTTACGCCCTCGCCCTGCACCAGTTCCTGATCATGGTAATCAGCCTTCAGATCCATATCGGTTTTGGCGACCGGATACCCGGAACGGATCATCTCCATGGTCTCTTCTGTATCAATACTGAAACGGGAGAGGTACTCCACAGACAGGCCATGGGCAGCACCCATGACAAACTGATCGGTCTCGGAATCAAGGAGACGAATGGTCGCCGCGTCCACTGCCATGAGATCAGGAAGACTGCGAACGATGGTATCCATCACCTGCTGATGATCAAGGACCATGGCCGTCAGTTTGGTTACCTTCTGAAGGACCTTGAGATATTTCTGTTCCTGTAACAAGGGCATGGACCTGTTTGGCTTTGATCAGATTTTTTCTATTCTGGTCTTGATATATTTCAGGGGCGGTGTCGCCGTCCACTTGCAGGCTGTATTTGGCCGTAAGAGCATATTGGTGTTAAAGCCCTTGTACTGTGGATACTTGGGATCCCCTTCAAGACCATACTTATGGCCAAAGCCTCCGGCAGTTGCGAGTACACCCTGGCGAATTCCCCAGGTGACTTTGGCTGTTGCCTCAACAGAGTTCCATGGTGAACTGATCTTCACTGCGTCACCATCAGCAATTCCCAGCTTTTTTGCATCCACGTAGTTGATCCATACCGGATTACTGCCGCAGGCCTTCATCAGGGAGACGTTCCAGAAGGTGGACGTGTGTTCATGTTCGAGCACCCGAAAAAATCCAAGGACCATCGGGTGGTCATCATCCGGTTCAAGCTCCGGCCAGTCTTCCCAGGGGGTTTTGTAGTCGGGAAGGCCATCCACTCCATTTTTTTCAGCCAGAGGATTGATGAAGTTGTACTTGCCGGTCGTTGTGTTTCCGGATGAACCGTATCCGGCTGGCGGGTTCATAGACCCCCATTCCTTATATTTGTAAAACTCCTGCTTATCCGTGATGTGATACCCAACCTTGCGTAACTCTTCCAGGGTAATGGGCTGATTCCTGAGCTGATTTTCCAGGAACTCATCTTCATTCTTCCAGTTGAAGAACTCCCCGTAGCCCAGCCGTTTGGCAATCTCCTGAAAGATGGAAACAACAGACTTTGAATCATACATAGGTTCAATGGCCCGCTGAAACAGCGAGATAAAGGAATCATACATCCAATCGGCAACGACTCTGCTTTGTTCGAGATAGGTGCAGTCGGGCAGAACCACGTCACAGAGTTCGGTGGTGTTGGACATATAACAGTCAATGGAACAGGAGAATTCCAGCTTTTCGATGGCTCGTTTTATTGAGGGCTCACTGCCGCTGGACATAACCGGGTTACCAAAGTAACAAAGCATGGCCTTGAGTTTGCCTTCATCTACATCTTTTTCAAAATAGCCAGGAATCCAGCCACTCCAGAGGTGTCCCTTATCAAGTTTGGTTTTGGGTTCATTATTGGGTGGCTTAGGCTGATCATCGCTCCAGGCGGAGGCGAGTTTTTTCTTACGGACAAGGGCTGGTCCACCAGGGGCATCAAAGGTACCCATCAGACCGTTCATGGCCATGAGTGCCTGGGTGGCGTGGAGGGTGTTCGCTCCCTGGCTGACCCCGGTCCAGCTGTTGGTTCCTACCGCGGGGGCTGCAATGGCAAATTCCTGGGCCAGACGGGTAATGGTGCCTGCTGAAATGCCACAGATCTCGGCAGCCCATTCGGGGGAACGGATGATACCGTCCTCTTCACCCATGAGGCGTTTTTTGAAGGCCTCAAAGCCATAGGTCCATTTTTCAACAAACTCTTTATCGTAGAGATCTTCTTTGACCAGCACATAGCACATGGCCATGGCCATGGCACCATCGGTTCCGGGCTTAATGGCAATCCACTCCGAAGCAATCTCGGCAGTCTCACTGCATCGGGGATCGATTACCACCAGCTTGCAGCCACGCTTAACCGCCTTTTTCAGATCAGCAACTTTTCGCTGTCCGGCAGAGGTTGCCAGTTCGTTCATCCCAAAGAGCATGATAAATTCTGAATTTTCATAATCAATCCAGGGGCGCTTATCGCTAAAATTTTTTTCATTTGCCATACGTGCCGGATTGTCGCACATTTGACGGTGAGTCACCTTGTTTGGGGTTCCGTAGGCAGACATAACCGCTTCGTGACACCAGCTGTTGAAGTCATTGCCCCGGTGAAAGCCAACTTCTGAGGGGTTGATCCGTTTCAGATTCTTCACGGTAAGGTCAAGAGCCTCTTCCCAGCTTGCCTTGCGAAATCTACCGTTCTCTTTGATCAATGGACTTTTCAGCCTGTAGGCAGAGTACGTGTTATTATGGGCGTTTCCGCCTTTAATACAGAGCCTGCCAGCACCCTTCGGGTCCCCGGGGAGTCCCTTGCAACCAGTGATGATATTGTCTTTAACCCGCAATTCCTGCCCACAGAGGCCCAAACAGATGAAACAATGGGATTTGACACTTTTTGCCTTTTCCGGTGCAACTGCGCCCTCGGCAAGAGTTGTGTATTCCTCACCAAGTTCCAATGCTGCAATGGCCGAACTCATCTGTTCCAGGATAAATTCATAGGCTTCATCAGTGGCCTGCTGGGACAGCATGGCAAAGCTGAACATTCGCTCATGGAAGAGAAAACTCATGGTGATCTCTGCCAGACCTCGATAAAATGCAGTCCGGGTGGCACTGGTGAGCACTGCTGAAAACTCTACGACCCAGCCCATGAGATGATTGCGCAGAAATTCGAACTCAGCTTCCTGACTTATATCATTACAGGATGCCTGTTCGGCAAAATAACGCATGAGTTCGAGTTCCACTGCGATATGGTCGTCCAGATCAAGATATTCTTTATTTTTGTGCAGGCCGGCTTTATTCAAGACTTCGCGAATTTTTACCACCGGTTCCTGCATCACCAGTGGGTCCCGTGTGGAATAACAGGACTCATAGGGAAATGCGGGATTATTGCCTGCATTCAGAAAAAGATCGGCATATTCGTAGCGGAGTTCGTTAAAAACGTTCTCTGCCGATGAAGACTCTATGCTTCCGCACATTCGCCCCAGACCGGAGCAGAAATCCTGAATAGTACATCTTTCCTGGAGTTTTTTTATCTGGTCAAGAAAGGAACTTTCTCCCATCTTTTTGATAAGCCACAGAGGAATTTCGTCGCGATAGAGGGTGGAAAGAAACTGATAGATTTTGGCTCGGGCCAAATTTTTTACTTTAATATCCATTATATGCACCTTTTTTAGACACTCATAGCACTTTTATTGCCTCGTGACTTCAGGACTTTTTCAACTTTTTCTTCCAGCTCATCACGGTCAATGGGTTTAACGCAATATTCATCAGCACCAAGGCTGATTGCCTCACGTGCTGTTTCAACGGTAGGGTAACCGGTGAGCATAATAGTCTTCATGGCTGGCTGTGCCTCTTTCAAAAAACCCAGCACTTCAATGCCGCTCATTTTCTCCAGTTTGATGTCGAGAATAGCGAGATCAATCTTGTTTTTCCTGGCATAGGCTATAGCCTCATCTTCATCAGTAAAACTGTGTACGGTATGTCCTTTTTTGGAAAGAATTTTCCCGATCAGTATCGTTGCGTCCTGTACATCATCCAGAGATAATATCTCAGCCATTAGATCTTCCTTCTTGTGTAGTTTTTTCCACCATCAACTTTGTTTACTTTTTTCTCTATGATTATCATTGGTTACAGCCGCTGACTCCAGCAGTGGTACCGGAAGTTTCACACGTAAAGCAGTTCCTTTCAATTCTCCATCTTCAGTTTGCACCGGACTCTCAACTTCAATAACCCCACCATGCTCTTTGATAATGCCATAGGACACAGAAAGGCCAAGACCCGTTCCCTTACCCACGGATTTGGTTGTAAAGAAAGGATCAAAAATCTGTGGCATAACATTCCTGGGGATACCGTGTCCGGTATCCCTTATGGTGACTGCTACCTGGCCCCTCTCTTTTTCATAATGGCAGGACAGAAACAAGTCGCCGCCTCCCTGTTCTTCCATGGCATGACGGGCATTATTGACAAAATTGACGAAGACCTGACATAATTTCTCGGGGTCTCCTACAATGGTTGGCAGGTCTTCGTCGAAATCACGCCAGACCTGAATATGATCCAGGTTCAGGGAATGTTCTGTCACTGCCAGGACATCCTCCAGAACTTCATTGAGCAAAATATTTTCCCGGGCACTTTCTGACTGGCGTGAAAACTTGAGGAGGTCCGCAACAATTTTTCGACACGCCCTGGCCTGACGTTCGACAACCTCTAGATTTTTCCCTTCTTCACTTTCAGGGCCAAAGTCATCCATCATCAACTGGGCATATCCAAGAATAACCCCGAGGGGGGTATTGATTTCATGGGCGACGCCGGCTGCCATCTGTCCGACAGAGGCCATCTTTTCACTGGAAGCCAGTTGTTTCATCATGGTCCTGACCCTGGTGAGATCCTTGGCAATACCCTCACAACCGCTAAATTTTCGATCCTCATCAAAGAGAGCAGTGGCAGAGAGAAGTACATATATAACTGTCCCCTCGGCCCGGACAAATTCCACTTCCATGTCTTCCACAAACCCCTCGGTGGTGAGGGCTTCAGTGTACTTTTCCAAATCTTCCGGGTTATGGAAGATATCTTTTAATCCCAGTTCCGGTGTTTGCTGCATGGAATATCCAAGCATCTCAAAACCTGCGGGGTTCATGGTCCCGATCCTGGTTGTTGAGTCACAGAAATAAACCATGTCTTTGGAATTAGTGAAAAAATTGCGGAATTTCTTTTCTGATGTAGAGAGTTTTTTGGTCCGTGTTTCTACTATTTTTTCTAAGTTTTTATTCAATTTCAGGAGCTTGTCTGTTGATACTTCAAGCTGTTCATTGGCGATTTTCAAGCTGCCTGCTTTTTTCTGAATAGCTCGATACCCTTCTATTCCTTTGTGATAATAAATACTTACTGCTGCAAGGGAAATCATTAACAGGGTGTTGAAGCCACCGGTGTATGGGGCGAGGATATGCCACTGTTCTGTATAGTTAAAGATCAGCAGCAGTTGTTTAAGGAGATGACCAAGCGCTCGAGAAACGGAAAAACACACCAGAGTCAGACAAAAATAGAAAAGAAAACCCCAGAGAAAATTTTCCGGTTGTCTGCGGATAAGGAGCCAGGCATAGCGAAGGGAGAGAAATGAAAGGACGATAATAATGAAAGATCCTGCCATGTCTACAATAATGGCAGGAAGCATGGGAAGGCTGGTCATACTTCTTTCCCCTCCATGGTGTTGCGGTATAATGCTTTCATCCCCAGATAAAGAAAAAAAAGCGCCGGAACACTGAAGAGATGGTCGAGTTTGGTGAAATAATACCAGATTTTTAAACTGGTAAAAGGTCCCTCGAGGCGGGTGCTCAAGTATCCAGCGTCATTGGTAAAACTGGCACTGTCTACCAATGTATCAAGGGAGTGCCCGGTAAAGGCCACCACATTCCAAAGTATCATAAAAATACAGAAAACCTGGAGATAACGCCATCCTTTCGACTTGAATACCGTGTGTCGGATGCCCCAGACAAGATAACACAATGCAGCAGTATAAAAGATGTGGGCAAATTGATGGACATACAACCCTTCAGGAGCACCATGGCTTTGAACTGCCCACGCACTTCCGGGAAACATCGCCAGTATCCCAAAGAGGAGAAAGGGGAACATTCTGTAGAGTTGTTTTTGAAAGTTCATATCGTAACCATACAAGGTCTCAGATTTATTCCTGAATTTGTTCGGATCTGCTTCCCAGTCGGGGCAATGGTCCGCAGTGATTTTGTTGTAAGCATATATGATGCCAGAGGTGATTTTTTTAAAAAAGAAGAAGGGAAAATCGAATAATCAGGAGTTTACTGCTGAAGGGGTGTGATCGCAGCAAGAAAGATTTAAAGAAAAGATCGTTAAAAGTGCATCAATAAAAATGCACTGCATCTTAAACGATGCACCTAGAGTCCTTCCGCCATTGTATGGAGTCTGACTATATGGCATTGAATTTTTCTGGCTGACAGCGGTGATGAACAGTAAGCCAGCAGGTTAGTACCTGCTGGGATTCTGAGACATGACCCCCAGTGCCTCTCAACGGATGCATGGTAATTGGGTTGAAGAACGCCTCCTGGCGGGAAGGTCTGTACTCAGCCTTTAAAGGTTTCAGAGTGGATATTGAAACGCTGCATCAAGCGCTGGAAAGATTGACGTCCCAAACCGCTTTCACGGGCTGCAGCCGATACATTCCCACTATTCACCGTCAGGGCTCTTTTGAGATAGGTGGTAGTAAAATACTTCGTTACTTCCAATTTCGCTTCATTATACGGCAGTCGGTGGACGCAGATGGGGACGACGCTCCCTGCCATGTTTGCGGATTCATTTTCTGCAAATTCTTCAGGACTGAGAAGGTGATCGGGAGTTATAATCTTTGCGGGTGTCAATAAGACAGCACGGTTAATTCTGCTCTGCAGCTCACGGACATTTCCCTTCCACTCCCTGCGCTCCAGACATTGCAGGGCTTCCGGGGAGAACTCCATTCCCTCACGTTTGTATTCCTCCATATAAACATTTAAGAAATGAAGAGCCAGCAAAGGGATATCCTCCTGCATTTTATCAAGTGACGGCATGGTTACAGTCATCACATTCAAGCGATAAAAAAGATCCTCTCGAAATTCCCCTTTAGCTATCTTCGCCTCAAGATCCTGATTCGTTGAGGCAAGGACTCTTACATCCACTTTTACAGTGCTGGTCTGGCCCAGGGGCTGAATCTCTTTTTCCTGCAGAACGCGAAGGAGTTTGGTTTGAAGATAAACGGGGATATCAGCAATTTCGTCAAGAAGAATAGTGGATCCCGATGCCTCAAGAAAGAGTCCATCCTTATCATGATCTGCTCCGGTAAAAGCCCCTTGTACATATCCAAAGAGTTCACTTTCAAGAATCTGTTCCGGCAAGGCTGGACAATTTATTGTGATCATTTTTTGTTGCCCGCGTTTGCTCATCTTATGAATTGTTCGTGCCGCAACTTCCTTTCCGGTTCCCGATTTTCCACGAATTAAAACAGTAGCATCGCTTTGCCCCAACCTTGTTAAAAGATCTATGGTACGCCGCAAAGTATCACTCTGTCCTATAAATTCAGTGGGTCTGTCACTTTTTTGCAACTCTTCATGCAATTGAAGGTTTTCACGCAACAGCAGTGTTCGTTCAAACGCCCGTTGAATAATGAGACATATCTTCGTATTATCAAAAGGCTTTTCTAAAAAATCATATGCTCCATTCTTCAGCGCTGTAACCGCCATTTCTATGGTACCGTAGCCCGTCATAATAACAATACTGACAGTTCTATCCAACTCCGAGACCCTGGCAAGAAGTTCCAGCCCGTCCATGTCGGGCATGACAATATCAGTTATGATCACATCCGGGTGCCAGGTTGTTATTTTCTCGAGGGCCTCTACACCCGATTGGACAATGGAGACATCACAGGTACATTTTTTTGTAAGAACCTTGCGCAGAAGAATGAGTAAATCTTTTTCATCATCCACAATGAGTAACCGTTTTGACGTTCCTTCTTTCATCTTCTGTTACTCCTGCTTTTCATCCCGCATAGCCTGAAAATACTGCTGCAAAAAAAACGCCTGGATACAGTATTAACAATAGAAAAATGTACGGCCTTACGGGACAGAAAGGAATTGGTCAGGGCGAAAAATATATCCCTTGAAATATTTGTTGTTGTCTTTTTGTATGTATTCTTTTGCTCTTCGTTCTCAAATCAGCGACCATGTAACGGTCGCTGATCCACGGGACGCCCTCTGCCCATAAACAGTATCTCCTTCCCAGTCGCCAATCCGCTTCCTCGCATTAATGATCTGGGGAGGATTGGCGATGTCTATGTGGTCTGGAATAAAAGAAATCCCGGTTCGTTTACGTTCACCGCCTTTCCCGCGACGTTTGCCATATTGCAGTAAATATGTGTAGAGTTTTCCGCCCTTTGTCAATCGCTGGATGAGGACAAGAAGGGCAACACCATGACATGAAAAAGAGTGAGCTGCCGGTATGGTTACGTCACCACAACCTGACCGGAGGTTACCATGCACAGGTACCCGCACCTGCTACCAGCAATGCACTCTTATAAAAAGGTACCAGATCATGGCTTTTCTTCAAACAGGAAGATCTCCGCCTGAGATTGCTGGCACACTGAATCGTTCTAAGAGTATAATTTTACGTGAAATCCGTCGAAACTCTTTTGAAGGGAAATATGATCCTTGTGATGCTCATGCCTCAGCAATCGGCAGACGAAAATTTACCAGGAAGGCCACCAAACAAAGTCCTGAAGTATTGCAGACTGTGTAAAAATGGCTCTGACCTGGCTGGTCCTCTGAGTCTATAAGCTATCGATTTTCTGTTGAATTCCATCTACAAAAACACGTTTTCCATACAACAATCTATGCCTGGAACGGAATGAGTACGGGGTACCTTGAAGAATCTTGTATTCCGTTCATATTCAAGGCACAGGGGGAAATTTACCACAGGCATATCACTGATATCTCGACGTCTCGTTCCTCGCTTTGTCGGAGGATAAATTTTTGACTGTAACGATGGATAGCGAAAGACTGATTATTCAAGGTACCCTGCAATAAGCGTCACCACGATATGAAAAATACCAGATCATGGCTCTTATTCAAGCAGGAAGAGACCAGGCTGAGCTTGCTGGTGCGCTGAATTGTTCTAACAGTACAATTTTACGTGAAATTCGTTGTGATGTTACCTCGAAAAAGTTTGTATTTTGTTCATATCCGAGGCCCAGGTCTCTGGATGATATCTCGATGTCTCGTTCCTCGCTTTGTCGGAGGATAAATTCTTGACTGTAACGAAGAAGATGGATCAAAAAAATGATATGGAAAATCTTTCTCAAGAAAAAATAGACAACGGAGTTCTTTTGTTGAATTTGACACTGAGAAAGGTCTTAAAAAAACTGATACCACTGGCAAAAGTGTTGTAATTATTACTTTATCTCGCGGGCATTTTATTTTTTCTGCCTGTCAGCGTACAAGATTACCCTGAAAGGGGGCGGCGCTGATCAGCAATTGACAGTCTATTTGTATTGATCTGTTTTTTTTATGTCTATAAAAAACCTGCCTGGATATATTTTATTTCAACGGATTAAAGGTAAGATAGGGAAAATTATTGACACAATTTCTACTTATTTGTAATGTCAAATTATACGAATTTTGTCTGAGTACGGTAACGTTTTGGGCGGGTTAAGAGAACCCCTTCCCAAAATAATCAACTCCCATAAGGGGAGTTCTGTAACTACCTATAAAATACAGGAGATAATCATGCC
>JALNVI010000050.1 GCA_023231425.1 Desulforhopalus sp.
AATCGTCACCTGATCTCATCTTTCTTGATATTCAAATGCCGGGAAGGACAGGTTTTGATCTTGTTAAGACCTTGTCCAGCAAAGATCAAAGGCCCTTGTTTGTTTTTGTAACCGCATACGATAACTACGCGGTTGAGGCTTTTGAAAAAAGCGCCATTGACTATCTCCTGAAACCACTTTCCGCAAAGCGGCTGGCAGTTACGATGGAAAGAGCTCGCAGATACTTAAAAGAAAACACCAGGGAAACTCTTCAGGACAAGTTCCAGATACTCCTTGCACAGCTGGAAAGACCAAGGGAAATCGTAAAGGTATCGGTTGAAAACAATGGCAGGATGCAACTCCTGTCGCCTGAAGAAATAGTGTACTGCTCCAGCGAATCGGGTCGTATCATAGTTCATACAGCCGAGAAGGGATATCCACTGTACAGCATATCTACCATGGATAAACTGGCAGAGCACCTCCTGGGATCTTCATTTTTCAGAGCTCACCGTGGAGTTCTGGTCAATCTCGACTGTATCCGTGAATTCAGCCCATGGTTTAATGGAAAATACAATCTTATAATGGCAGATAATAAAGGCACCGAACTGGTAGTGAGTCGAACTCGGGTCAAGGATTTCAAGAAGCGACTGGGGATTTAACACTATGACTATTACCACTCTTATAACCGTCCTCCTCAAACATGTTGGTCTGCTGGTTGGCGGTGCTTTTGTGCTCCTGACTCTCTCCCCGGTGCAAGAATTGAATTTTAAGAAAAATTCTATCTATAACCGATTGTTTCTCATCCTCTTTTTTGGGCTCTTCGGCATTTTCGGCAGTTACAGCGGCAACGCGATCTTTCACTCCATTGCCAATCTGCGGGCAATGGCAGTTATTACTGCGGGACTTTTTGGTGGACCAGTGGTGGGGTTTGGGGCAGGACTTATCGCAGGCGGGCATCGATTTGTCATCGACCCATGGGGGTTTAGCGCCGTCGCCTGTTCACTGGCAACTATTATAGAAGGACTTTTCGCCGGTTGCATGCATCTGCGGTACAAGGAGCGGAGTCTGGACTGGTCAAAGGGTATGCTGTTGGCCTTTATCTGCGAAATGTTTCATATGGGCATGGTCCTTCTCTTTTCAAGGCCCTTTGACCAGGCCGTGTCACTGGTACAGGTAATTGCTCTTCCCATGATTATTGGTAACACGCTGGGAACGGGGCTTTTTATCCATGTCATCAAGTCCCTTCAAGAATTCAGGGAGAAAAAGGATTCCACCCAGGCCCAGAACATTTTTGATATTGCCAATCACACGGTACGCTATCTTCGGGGCGGCCTGAATATGACAACAGCCCTCGCCACGGCCAATATTCTCCATCAACGCCTGCCAGTAGTGGCAGTTGCCATTACAGATACCACTCAGGTTCTGGCCCATGTTGGTACAGGTGATGATCATCATCTTGCAGGTAAATCCATCAAGACTCAATCTACCCGTGAAGTAATTGCCACGGGTAAACCGATTTTCTTACGAAACCACTCTCAAATAGGATGTACGAACCATGATTGCCCCTTTTGCTCGGCTATAATTGTCCCCCTTAAAAAAAGTGGGACAATTGTGGGCACGTTAAAATTCTATGGTTCCGCCACAATGGAACTTAACCGAATCCAGTTTGAAATTGCCAAAGGACTCACCGACCTGTTTTCCTTTCAATTAGAACTTGAGGATATTCAGGTAAAAAATAAATTACTGGCCCATGCAGAAATAAAGCATCTTCAGGCACAGATTAATCCGCATTTCTTATTTAATTCATTGAACACAATTGCCTCTTTTTGCAGGACCGCACCGGAAAAAGCACGAGAACTGATTCTCGATCTTTCTTTGTACATGCGCAAAAATCTCGATTCCAGCCGTGGCTATATCCCACTTTCCAGCGAACTGGAGCAGATAAGTTCCTATCTTGCCATCGAAAAAGCCCGCTTTGGAGATCTGATTCAAATTAAGATTGATGTTGAGCCCGGGTGTGAAGACTGGCCTATTCCGTCCCTGATTATCCAGCCTTTAATAGAAAATGCGATAAAACACGGGATAAGAAGCCAGGAAGGAGGTGGCAGCATAAGTCTGACAATCTATAGAAATCTTGATGTGCTGGAGGTTACTGTTCAAGACGATGGCCAGGGGATTACCACAGAAAAGCTCGATACGCTCCTGTTGCGGAAAAATCTGGAATCTCATACAGAGGGTGTCGGACTGCGCAATTCAAATCAGCGCCTGGAACAGATCTATGGCCCTGAGTTTGGCATGGAGATAACCAGCAGTCCAGGACACGGAACCATGATCTCCTTTCGAATACCGGGCATCCAGGAACTCTCTTATGGAAACCTTGAATAATCTTGTATTTCGTTCATATTCGAGGCACAGGAGGGGATGCACCACAGGCATAACTTTGATATCGGAATCTATCAATTACCTCCGCAGATAAATTTTTGACCGTAACGAAGAAGATGCGCGATTATTCAAGAGCCCCTTATGTCACAGCCAGCTGAAAGAGATTGGATATTTCCGCTTCATCCAGTGCTTTTCAGGTAAAACATCTGACGCTCCAGGACGATTAAATGACATCTCACAGCCAACCAATTGATGCAGCAGCACCGGCAGAGTATCCTCCCTGCTGAACATGGCAGCAACGAACAGTGTTATTACACATCAATTTAGCGTGGAGGGTTAAAATGTTATTCTTTCTTGCCTGTGTGGCCTTATTAATCTTCGGATACCTGACCTACGGTATCCTGGTCGAGAAGATCTTTGGCATTGAGCCAAAGAGACAAACCCCCTGCATGACCCGGGAGGATGGCGTTGATTATATTGCCATGCCCACCTGGAAAGTGTTCTTTATTCAGCTGTTGGATATTGCCGGGCTGGGGCCTATTTTTGGACCAATTCTGGGCGCTCTCTATGGGCCGTCTGCTCTTCTCTGGATAGTCATCGGCTGTATCTTTGGTGGTGCGGTACATGATTACTTCAGCGGAATGCTCTCCATACGCAGTGGCGGAAAATCAATTCCAGAAGTTGTTGGAGATATCATGGGAATGCCAGCGCGGCAGATCATGCGAATCTTCTCAGTAGTGCTTCTCCTTCTTGTTGGAGTCGTCTTTATTCTTGGACCCGCAAAGCTGCTCAGCGACCTTACGGGGGTCAATGTGCAGATTCTGGTTGGCTGTATCTTCCTCTATTACTTCCTTGCTACAATCCTGCCAATTGATCAGATAATTGGTCGTCTTTATCCCATTTTTGGTGCTCTTCTGATTTTCATGACCGTTGGTATCATGGCTGGACTCGTTTATCATGGCTATGAGATTTTACCGAATCTTGATTTTGCAACCAATACTCATCCTGGTGGCAAGGCGATCTGGCCTCTCTTGTTTATTACCCTTTCATGCGGTGCAATCAGCGGATTTCATTCAACCCAGTCACCACTTATGGCTCGCTGTATAAAAAATGAGAACAACGGACGAGCTGTATTTTATGGCGCAATGATCATGGAAGGTGTTATCGCTCTTATCTGGGCTACTGTCGGGCTTTCATTTTACACAGGACCCGATGCCATGAGTGCGGTCATTGCATCAGGATCTCCTGCTGCAGTGGTGAATGAGGCATGTAACACTCTTCTTGGTCCTGTTGGCGGTTTTCTCGCGATAGTTGGTGTGGTCATTTTACCCATTTCAAGTGGAGATACTGCTTTTCGGTCTACCCGGCTTATCATTGCTGAAACCTTCAGAATGGATCAATCAAAGAGTACAAAGCGTTTGATAATCGCTCTTCCTCTTTTCGCCATAGCATTTCTCATTACCCAGATGGACTTCAATATTATCTGGCGTTATTTCGGCTGGTCAAATCAGATGCTTTCTATGATGGGTCTGTGGTGTGCAGCCCTTTATCTTGCAAAAAAAGATAAATTTCACTGGATATGCTCACTTCCTGCGACCTTTATGACAGCGGTGAATGTTGCATTCATACTGCAGGCGGAGATCGGTTTCAATCTCCCTGCCACCCCGTCAAATATTGCGAGTGCAGGTGTGGCAATTGCGGTTTTTGTATTCTTTCTAATAACCGCTAAACCAGATTCTGCGACGATTGATCAATTTGAGTTTGAGTAAATACTTTCGGGGACCTTTTAATCGAACCCGGTAAAGGGGAGAATAAAAAGGGATTCTTCTCAGGCCCTTGAGCCGTATAGGATGACTGCATCCTATACGGCTTTTCTGGGAGCTCCAGTCCCCTGCCTCTTTATAAGTGGAGAGAAAATTTATACCCTTGTCTCAGTAGTCTACGCTCTCTGCAAGCTGGTCCCTGCCAGATTCGCCTCACTCGATTTCTGTATTCGCCCCACACATTTTCGCAGCCCTGCCGCAGCAGGGCGACCTCCTTCAAAGCCCGTCACCGGAGACCTCTTCCGCAACCGTTCCCTTCGGTCTTTCTCCACTTCGTATCGTGGTCTCTGCGATGCTCCAGCCCTCTCCTCTCTGGCCGGATCGGAGACTTGTTTAACCTTTTGATATCAGGTACCGTTAGACTCACCCTTAAAAACGTGTGCGATATCCGGCACACAGACAGCAAAGAAGTGTGGACGCTCGAACCTCACGACGCACACCTCTGCGTTGTCAAAGGGGGAATAAGGTATGAGGGCTTTTTCGAAGCTGAAAAAGATCATTTCAGGGTATCTTGCAGAACCTTGTATCTCATTCATATTCGAGGGACAGGAGAAAATTTACCACAGGGACTTCCGGGTATCTTGAAACAGCTTGTATTTCGTTCATGTTTGAGGCAAAAGAAAAAAATTACCGGAGGTATATGCTTGATATTTCGACGTCTCGTTCCTCGCTTTGTCGGAGGATAATTTTTTGACTGCAGCAAAGAATATGGGCGAAAGACTAATTATTCAAGGCACCCTTATTACCCATGTGGAGAAACCAAATGGTCGTGTCAAAGAAAGAGTGGAAAAACGAATCTGGTCGAAAGAATCGTTTTCGGACGTATTGTCGGACGTCTCTGTGCCTTCTTGTATTTACAGTTGCGATTTTAGCAATAATTCCCCGACAGGCGAACGCAGAAGACGCTGTCACAATTGCTATTGCCGGCCCCATGGTCGGTGATAGTTTCTCAGTTGGTATCCAATACAACGCAGGTGTAACTGCAGCCGTCCAGACCCTGCCAGGTGGATTATTACTGGGGAGAAAGTTAAATATTAAAACATACGATGACAAATGCAGTATTCCTATTGCCGAAAAGGTGGCCCAGGATTTAGTCATGAACCCTCCGGCAGTGGTCATCGGCCATTCGTGTTCCATGGCGACACTTGCAGCTGCACCTGTCTATGCACGCTACAAGGTCCTGCAAATCACGCCGGCATCCACCAATTCTGAAATTACTGAGATGGGAATCAAGACAATCTTCCGAATGATTGGCAGGGATAATGTCCAGAGCGAAATCGCTGTTGAACGAATCGCTCTACACCACGCCGGCAGGAAGATCGGTGTTTTTTACTTTCCTGGCAATTATTCTGAGGGGCTTGCCAAAACTGCCATCAATGCCCTCAAAAAAAAGGGGATTAAACCAGTCTATGCCGGTATTGGCATTGCTTCCGCATCATCTTATGCAGACAACATCCAGGATATGATTGATGCGGGAGTCGAAATTCTCTACCTGACAGGAGGAGGACTCGACAGCGGTGTGTTCATGCGCCAGGTAAGCCAAATGGATGCGCCATTCAATGTCATCAGCAGTGACACTTTAGTTTCAAAGGTTTTTATAGAAACTGCAGGCTCAGCAGGTGAGGGAATTCCATTTACCTTTCCTCCTGAAGCCGCTGAATTGTCTACCTCGAAGCTGGCTGCAGCTGCGATAAAACAATTGGGGCAGGAACCGGTCGGCTATACCCTGCTTGCCTATGCGGCCACCGAAACCTGGTTTGAAGGTGTCCGGCGAGCCAATTCCTTTGACGCAAACCTGGTGGCCACAGCTATTCGCCAGGCTCCAATTGAAACGATTCTGGGCCAGATCTCCTTTAACGCAAAAGGAGATATCCAGACAAACTATCCGGCTTTTTCCTGGTATGTCTGGAAAGAGGGAAAACGTGTTTCACTGGAAAAATAAACATTTCGGTTCAAAACCGCCTCTGCAGGCCCGACAGACGCCACATCATTCTGCCGTCGGTTTAAGTATTCAGAACAGCCTGTTGCTGGGATTCGGAGCGATGGTTTTCGTCATGTTGCTGGCCACCTTTATTTCGCTGTTCAGCACAGCCAGGGTCAGCCGGTCAATGGGGGTTATCCTTGACACACGACTGCCAGAAATGATGCAGACATTACAGGTAGCCAAGGCTGTGGATACTCTTGCCGCAACCGGCATTTCGCTGGCATCCGCTATAACCGAAAACGCCCGGGAGCTCGCTTTCCAGCGATTTGAGATTGCAGAGGCGAACCTTGAACAATTATTGAATAGCCTTGGCAGCATTCCAAAGGCAATAAATGATGATCGACGCCTTGTCACAGAGTTAACCCAAAATAGTCGAAGATTGAGCACCATGGCCAAACAACGGGTTGATATGAAGTTGGATTGTCACCTCAAGCGTGAACGTCTGTTTTCCAACCTGCAAACATTTCAACAGCATCTGGCCTATCGTGTCCGCATTATTGAGGGAGATAATGATGTGATTGGCCGGTTATTGTCACGGCCATCCCCACCCATAGACCGGATAGTTGAAATGGCTCAGAGGTCAGCACGCTGGGCTCCGGTCCAGCGTTTCTACACAGAGGTGGAGACAATAAGTGGACACGCTTTTGCTGCCATCCAGGATCCAACGCTCACAACGCTGGCGATTTCGCGGCAAATCCTGAAAGCATCACTCAGCGAGGCCGAGATTACTTTCAAAAAACTTCCCTCCGATATCAACTCCAGCCTTGGCAGATCATTCACAGAACTTCGGGAGATCATTCTGGCAGAAAACGGATTGCTGACATTACGAAAACGAGAACTCATGCTTGAGATCGAAAACCAAAATCTGATCAGTGAGAACTCTCGAATAACCCGCCTTGTTCATGAGGCCACTTCGGGGCTGGTACGCCGAGAGATTTTCATGATGGCCAGCGCAGGCCAGTCAGCCGATGAAACACGGCAAAAGTACACACTTATTCTACTCATTGCCACGGGTCTTGGGCTGCTGGGAATTACCGCCTTGATGTATTTTCATGTTATGCGCCATGTCATCTTGCGGTTGTCCTGGCTCAGCGAAGCCATGCAGTCTCTTGCGGCAGGAAAACTTGACGCACAGTTGCCTGCTGCTGGTAACGACGAACTCGGACGTCTGGGCTTTGCAGTCCGCCAATTTCAAAAGACAGCGGTTGCGGCAAACCTCCGGGAAGCTGATTTGCGCCTCAGTAACCAAAAAGTCGAAAAGATCTGCATAGAGCTTGAACAAAAAGCGCAAGAATTAGCGAGAGTAAACAGCAAACTCGAGGAACTCTCCGCAACAGATTTTTTGACAGGACTTGCAAACCGTCGTCGTTTTGACGAGGTCCTTGAGACAGAATGGGCCAGGGCCTTGCGTACACGGCAACCATTGCCCCTGATTATGATTGATATTGATTATTTTAAAAAATTTAACGACCGCTATGGACACCAGGCAGGGGATGAGTGCCTTAAAAGAGTGGCATCCACTTTGAGGACCAATTTGTGCAGAGCAGGTGATTTCGTGGCTCGATACGGCGGGGAAGAATTCAGCATTATTGCGGCCGGAACTGACCTGACCGGAACCCGAAAATTAGCCGAGAAACTTCGGCGGGCAGTCCAGGCAATGTCTTTAATGAGTGAAGGCAGTGTATTAGGTATCGTAACCATCAGCTTAGGTATAGGTTTTTGCATTCCAGATCGGAAACAATCGGCAAACAATTTAGTTGGAATCGCCGACAAGGCTCTTTATCAGGCCAAGACAAGAGGGCGAAACCGAGTTGAATATTCCGGGGAACCCCAAAAATAATCACGATAGCAGGGGACCCATCAGTATATTGCTTATGGTACAGGGCTTGCCTGAAAATATTTTTTATATGCGTAACATGCTGAAATTAGAAATCAAAACGGGGAAGATGGAAAAACATTTTTTTCACCGCAAAGAACGCAAAGGAAGACAAAAACCTTTGAGAATAAAGATTCTCAAATTAAATGGCGCCCTTGAATAATTTTATATTTAGTAAAGATACTTATGCTTGATTACTGTTCATTACCAGTGTAATTGATATTGGCGTCTATCGCTTACCTCGACGTCTCGTTCCTCGCTTTGTCGGAGGATAATTTTTTGAGAAGTTTCAAAAAGCATGAAATTTTCAGTAATAATTCTGCTCGTATCAGCTTTTTTTTATTTGGCCAACATATAGAATTATCAAAAAGAACATAACGCCAAGAGGAGTAACAATTGAACGAGATTCCACTCCAATGTACTTCTATAGTATTATCAGCTTCTTTTATCTCTGTGGAATAGCATTCCCCTGCATTTTGTGGCAAGTACCCTTTGCCGGAATTTCCATTCCACTCATGGGAATAATGTTTGGTATAATTATTGTGTTTTTGTTCCTAAAATGGTGGATATATCTGAATAAAAATAGTTTTTTTGTTGATAAAAAATATATTTTTAGTTGTTTTTTTGGTTAGAGTCTTCTGCGTCTGCCATTGATATTTTCATTTATTTCTCTCTGCCAGCTTGCGTATGATTTTGGCGTAAGCCGCAAATTCACGGCTACTGCCCAATGCCAATGTCTTCTTACACTTTGTAATTGTGTCAAAAAGTCCATCTATCAGTGAAGTGACTTCATATTTACACGTTGTCTACGTTCGACCACAAAGCGCGAAGCGACTGATACGCGCCACAGGTAACAAGGGATGCATTCTGCCCAAAAACGTCCTTCCCAGTCTCTGATCCGCTTTCTCTTATTCACAACCTGAGGACGTTCTGCAATGTCTGCGCGGCCAGGAATAAGAGAAACCCCGACTCGTTTACGTTTACTGCCTTTCCAGCGACGTTGCCATACCTTGGCAAATACGTGTGGAGTTTTCCTCCCCTTTGCCTGTCTTTATCAATCCAATCATAAATCGTTGAATGACAAACGTGTTTTTGCAGCGGTAATTCAACAGAAAAAACGATGCTTATAGAGTCCAGTGACCACTTAGGACAAAGCAACTTTCGTACAATCTGCAATACTTCAAGGCTTTGTTTTGTAGCCTTCTCAACAAATTTCCGTCTGGTGATCGCTGTGACCTGAGCATCACCATGATCATATACCCCTTTAAAAATAGTTTCGACGAATGTCACGTGAAATTGTACTCTTAGAACGATTCAGTGTACCAGTAATCTCTGCCTGAGATCTTTTCTGTTGAAGAAAAACCATGATCTGGTATTTTTCCAAAGGAGTGGTTTCTGGTAACGAGTACCGCACCCCGCAATAACGCAACATTTACATCGGAAACACAGAAAGAACACAAAACTCAAAGAGAGCAGAAATATAAGCTGAAAACAGAGCAAGAAAAAGTGTTTGTACAGAGAAAACTGTACGTTAACTTTCAAAAAAACTGAGGAGATCTCTTACTCAGCGCAAATTGCGATTGAGGGAAACAGATGAAAAGAGTAAACAGATACTGGCATCCCCATAAATTCGAAAGAAAAAGCACGGTATCTCTTCGATATGCAGCTTCTCCCGCCGGTTATGTGGAGCGTTCGGCAAACAAAAAGAGGTTATAGAAAAAGATAAAATTAAAAAAAGAGTATCCAGCAGTAAATAACTTTAACAACCAGAACAACCAGAACAACCAGAACAACCAGAACAATGGAGCCAAAAAAATGGTTACAAAGGGGATTAATTTTTCCGCTATTTGTCTTGTCTTATCACTGATGATTGCACCATCAGCAATGGCCAGAGAATTCGCAGACATCTATACAGATTGCGGCCTTGGAGCAATGATAGCACCTCACAATTCAGTTGTTGCTGCCGTCACTAATGTAACATGGGATCTTGGTACAACCGCAATTTCGTCTAACATATCATCTCCGGACTCATGCCATGGAGGGCAGGCCAAAAGTGCTGCTTTTATTCATGATTCGTATGAATCATTAGAAAAAGACATTGCCCGTGGACATGGTGAATATTTAGACACCTTGATGACATTGACAAACGTAAGTAAAGAGTCTCAGGAAAAAGCAGTAAATAACTTACGAAATAATTTTGCTTCCTCTGTCGCAAATCAAGATTACACCAATCAAACAAAATTCCAAAAATCTGAAAATCTGTATAATCTTTTATATAGTCAACCTTCTGATTATAGCCTCGAAAAAAATATTTAAATGACTTCAAAAAAAGCATACGCTGTGGTTTTTTCTTTTAACGTATGCTTTTTTATTATCCATATATTTTTGTTATATTTGCCATTGTTTACAAATAAATTATACCACTGTTTTTTATTATTTTTCTTTTGCGTTGTGTTGGGATATTCGACTAATGCTATAGCTTATGAAGGAAGACACCTTAACGAAGATGTCATAGAAAATTTAGCAAATGATCCCACATGGCTAAAATTACTGCACTTTAAACATAACAGGAGTGAAATACTGACAGAAGATTTTTTCTTATCTCCTGAGGGACGTTACGATTCAAAAGCTGAACTTGTTGCTACAATAAATGCCTATTCTGAATCACGATCACACAAAAAAGATATAACCCCTCGTTGTAAATTCCCCGCACGCTATTTTTGGCTTTCTCAAAAGATGCCATTACCTCATTACAAGCTACATGATCCTCAGTGTGAATCCTTTGAAAACTGGTCGTTATTAAATAATGTAAAGTCAATTAGTTTATTTCTTGTTAGTGGCTATTTTGGTAACCCTGCATCAGTATTTGGGCACTCATTCTTGAAACTTAATACATATTCACGAGATGACCAGAATGGATTATTTGATTTATCTATCAACTATGGAGCGTTAGTTCCAGAAAACGAACCCACATTACAATATGTTGTAAGAGGTATTACTGGTGGATACCAGGCCGGATTTTCTGACAAATATTTCTATACTCATGATTTGGTTTATTCTCGTACAGAATTTCGTGATATCTGGGAATACGAATTACTTTTGTCCGATTACCAGCGAACTCTTCTTATTTTACATATGTGGGAGGTCCTGGGAAAAAAATTTAAATATTATTTTTTAGATGAAAATTGTGCTTTTCGTCTTGCGGAGTTATTGGAAATAATTATCGAAGAACCATTCCTTGATAAGGTTAAAAGTTGGTATATCCCTGTTGAGACTTTTTTTAGATTGGAAGAAATAGACAAACATAGAAAAGAAAAAGGGAAACAGGGATTAATAAAATCAGTTCGTTTTCACCCATCAGGCCAGAGAGAATTTTATTACCAGTTTTCCCAATTAACGAAAAAAGAAAAAGAAGCCGTTAAAACAATAATAAACGATGGCGCGTCGACCTCAACAACAGCATCCTTTTCAGAAGATTCGCAACTAAGAATTATTGATACGGTCTTATCTTATTACAAGTACAGGTTAATTGCGGAAGAACCTTCACCTGCTGTTGAAATGCGTGAGAAAAAAGATAAGATATTGTTAACCAGACTTAGATTGCCACCTCAGAAAAAATCATTGTTTTACGGAATACCACAATTGAAATCACCAGCAAGTGGGAACCGTCCAATGTTAATGGGAATTGGAATGGGTCAGGATTCAATTGAAAACACATACTTGAAATTACACTGGTCTCCATTCAGCCAGGAATTTGTTGGGCAAAATCACCTTGAAGGAGATGAACTTGTAGTTCTAGATACGACAATTGGTGTCAGGGAAAGTGATTATAGTTTTTTTGTTGATAATTTTGATCTTGTCAGGATAAGGAAACTCAAAACAAATTTCATATCGATAGATGATGGCAACCCATGGTCATGGCAATTACGCCTTGGAACAGCCTTGACTGAGCATAATGAAAAATCCTACAATGATGGAGCTTTTAGTTTTGGGGCAGGACGCGCATGGGACTTGAATAAGTCAATATCATTTTATGCAATGACTGATGCAGCTGCACATACAATTAAGCCATATGCTCGATTGCGCCCTAATACTGGTCTTATTATAGATAATAACTCAACCAAAAGCTGGTGGTATGCAGGATTTGAAAACATGGAAGATAGAGAAAAGTTTAACCTCGTGTGGGGTGGTCAGATTCAATATAAAGTATCTGAACAAATTGCGGTCTCCATAAGTTTTTCACGTGAAACAACAACAAAAACATCAGCAGAAGTCAAGTGGTATTGGTAAATTTTCTTGAATTTCAAAAGAACAAAAAAAGCCAGATATATTTTTTATAGAAATCAAAATAAAAAATATTCTTTGAGGTTTCTTTGTTCCTTAATCACTCAAAAAAGGAGATTGTCGTTATGAGATTAAACTTTCTTATGGCTTTCATTATTGTTTTAACATTTTCTACGAACGCTTCTGCACTTGATGTGAAATTTACTGACAATATATGGAATGGCGTCAACATCCCAGAAGGACAACAGTGCCAGAAGTTTGGGGGAATGAACCCATCAACCCCAAAACTGATTGTCTCTGATATCCCGACCGGTTCCAATGCAATCATCTTAGAGTACAGCGACCGTGATGCAAAAAAGATGGATAACGGTGGACATGGAAAAATGAAATTCGTAATTAATTCAACATCTGGAAAAGTAGAAATACCCTCTGTCCCTGGACATACCTTTGAGATCCCCTCTGGATTTACAATGATTGAAGCACATCGTGGAGCAGGATGGGATAAAGAAGGGGCATACATGCCCCCCTGCTCCGGAGGCAAAGGACACGCATATTACTTGACTATAAAATCGCTAAAGGATGACAAGGTAACAGCCGAGACTGTTATAGAAATGGGCAAGTACTAAGCAAGAAATTTATTGAGAAGAGAGATGCTATCAGACTGGTGGTTGAACAGACCTGAGAGTGGTATGTTGTGATCATGAAAAAACATAATCCTAAAAAACTGCCAGAAAAGGTTTTACAACATAATTGCAACCAGACTGTCCACCTTTCCCAGGAAGGTAAAAAAAAGGAAGAGACAGTTGATACAGTTGAAATCTATTATACAGTTGTTTGTAAATGGATACATGCGTGAAATAAAGGCAGTTAAACTGCCATCAAACTGCAGAAACGTGGTCGTGTTTTGTTAAACAACACATACGGACAGAGGGCGGCTGCGTTTAAAAAAAACCTCCTGAGCGAAAAAAATCATCACCCCTTACATTTTTTCTTGGTGGCATTCATGCAATTCAAAGACACAGTAAAGGCGATCCTGTTCATCTGATTATTCAAGGTACCCATACATCCATGCACGAATCAGCGTGAGACCCTGGAAGTATACCGAACAATGATATCCCTCCCATATTGGCGTTATTTTCAGAAAATCAATAGCAACCTGGCAGCTGTTATTGATTTTCTAAAAAAGCCTTGAGCAAAAAAAGAACTTTGCCCCTGGCCGCCCACCCGCAGCACCCGGCATTAAACAGAACCTGCAGCCCTCTTCACCCTCTTACAGGGTACGGTTATCAATAACCCGTTTCGCCTTGCCTTCAAAGCGTTCCAGGCTGCGTTCTTCAACCAGCTTCACATCTATACTCAAGCCGAGTTCCGCCGCGAGACTCTTCTTAATACCGTCCACAAAGGTGCGCTGCTTGCGCATCTCATCAAAGAAATAACTCTCACTTACCTCCACCTTCACGGTGCAGATATCCTGATTATCTTTCCGATCGACAATAATCTGATAATGTGGCTGGGTACCGTCGATACGGAAAATTGCCGATTCCACCTGCAGCGGGAAGACATTGACTCCACGAATAATCAGCATATCGTCGGAGCGGCCGACAAAACGGTCAAGACGGTGAAAGGTTCTCCCGCAGGGACAGGGTTCCGTAATCATACGGGTGAGGTCGCGGGTTCGGTAGCGAATCATCGGGAAGGCCTCTTTGGTCAGGGTGGTAATAACCAGCTCGCCGACATCCCCTGGTTTCACAGGCTCCAGCGTTTTCGGATCGAGGATCTCCACGATGAAATGATCCTCGTTGATGTGCTGCCCGTGAAACTCTTCACATTCACCAGCAACACCGGGTCCCATGACCTCAGAGAGACCATAATTATCGCTGGCCTTGATACCGAGACGTTCATTGATCTCCTGACGCATCTCCTCCGACCACGGTTCTGCCCCGAACAGACCAAAACGCAGGGAAAGGCCGTTGGGATTGACCCCCATATCCATCATGGTGTCTGCCAGTTTCAAGGCGTAGGACGGGGTACAGACCAGCGCGGTGGTCTTGAAATCCTGCATGATCTGGATCTGGCGGCGGGTGTTACCGGAGGAGATTGGGATAACCGACGCCCCCAGCCGCTCCGCTCCGTAATGCAGCCCGAAACCACCGGTGAAGAGACCATAGCCAAAGGCAATCTGAATCACATCGTTGGGAGTAAGTCCGGCACTGCAAAGAATCCGCGCAACGAGGTTGGACCAGGTGACGATATCCTCACGACTGTAGCCAACCACGGTGGCATTGCCAGTGGTGCCAGAAGAGGAGTGCAGACGCACGACGTCACGCAGCGGTACGGCGAAGAGGCCGTAAGGATAGTTATCACGCAGATCCTGCTTGAGGGTAAAGGGATATTTGCGGAGATCCTCCAGTGATTTAATATTCTCTGGATTCAATCCCATTTTATGGAATTGATTTCGATAGAAAGGGACGTTGGTGGCGACCCGGGTGAGAGTATTTTTCAACCTTGCAAGCTGCAGCTTCTCCAACTCCGCACGCGGGCGGCACTCCTCATTTTTCTGCCAGTACATCGATCAGTATCCTTTATCCAGTAAATAGAAATTGTGGGGGAGGGAACGCTGTCTCCCCCCCCGGGATCATTGCAGGCTGGAAGCTGCTACAGCTGCTTCACATGCTGTAGATCTGCTCCTTGCTCACCAGTTTCACACCGGTTCCTTCGAGAACCTTTACTGCATTATCCATGTGCTCAAAACGGGAAATGATGATGGCATTCTCACCGGAACGGTTAACGAAGGCATACATATATTCCACGCTGACTCCCGCATCAGCGAGGTGCCCGAGAACGGTGGCGAGACCGCCGATACGATCTTCAACCTCAATGGCAACCACCTCTGTAACAACAACGGTAAAACCGCCATCCTGCAGACATTTGGCCGCCTTTTGCGGATTATCAACAATCAACCTCAAAATACCGAAATCAGCAGTATCAGCCACTGACAGGGCCCGAATATTAATCTTATTATCTGCAAGAATTTTGGTGATAGCCGCCAGGCGGCCAGGCTTGTTTTCTACAAAGACTGCAATCTGCTCAACGAGCATAGTGTCCTCCTTTTCTTGAGGGAACCTTGAAATACGTTTCGAGGAAAGATCTCCCCGCTGACGAACCCGGTGTGCAGCCTCAGCTCAGTTTACGCTTATCGATAACCCGCGCGGCCTTGCCTTCACTACGCTGAATAGATTTGGGTTCGACCAGTTTGACAGTAACTGTTACACCGAGATAATCTTTGATCTCTTTTTTGATGCCTGCACCGAGACTCTCGAGACGGCGGACCTTGTCGGAGAAAAACTGTTCACTGACCTCTACCTCCACCGTCATGGTGTCGAGATTCCCCTTACGATCAACAACGATCTGATAATGAGGTTCCACACCTTCCACACCCATCAGAACATGTTCCACCTGACTCGGGAAGACGTTGACACCGCGAATGATCAACATGTCATCGGTACGACCGGTCACCTTCGCCATCCGCACCAGGGTACGTCCGCAGGCGCAGGGCTCACGGTAGAGACGGCTAATATCACGGGTGCGGTAACGGATAAGCGGGAAAGCCTCCTTGGTGAGGGTGGTGAAGACCAGCTCGCCCTCTTCACCCTCCGGCAGAACCTCACCGGTTTCGGGGTTGATCACCTCCGGCAGGAAGTGGTCTTCCGCGATATGCATGCCGCGTTTGGAGAATTGACACTCCTGCGCCACTCCCGGTCCCATGATCTCAGAGAGACCGTAGATGTCGGTCGCTTTGAGGTTGAGCTTTTTCTCCACCTCCTCACGCATATTCTCACTCCACGGCTCAGCACCGAAAACGCCGATACGCAGAGACAGTTTCTTCGGATCAATACCCACGGTCTCCATCGCGTCCGCAAGGTTGAGAGCATAGGATGGTGTAGAAAGCAGCACGGTGGAACCGAAGTCCCGCAAGAGAGTCACCTGCCGGCGGGAGTTCCCTCCTGAAGCAGGCACCACCGCAGCACCAAGTTTCTCAATTCCGTAGTGGGCACCAAGTCCGCCGGTAAAGAGACCATAACCGTAGGCGTTATGGACGATATCATTTTTTGTCGCTCCAGCGGTGACGAGAGACCGGGCAACGATATTCGCCCACAGGTCAATATCCTTTCTGGTATAGCCGACGACGGTCGGTTTACCGGTGGTGCCAGAAGAGGCGTGAATCCGGACCACCTCAGACATCGGCGTGGCAAAGAGACCAAAGGGATAGTTATCCCGCAGATCTGCCTTCACGGTAAAAGGAAGCAGCCGCAGGTCACCGACGCTTTTGATATGCTCCGGCCTCAGTCCGATGGCATCCATTTTTTCACGATACGGCAGGACCCTTTCATACATCCGTTTGACCAGCTTCTGCAGACGAATCAACTGGATAGACTCCAGTCCCGCACGGGGCATGGTCTCTATCTCATCATTCCAGTATTGAGAATCCATTTATTCTTAAATCCTTTTTTCTGAGACTTTATATGTAACACTTTGTTATTATGACATTAATAACACCTTGAACACGCAGGAAGGTCCTTCATATTCAAGGCTTGTACATGGATGTCAACTCACTTTACGACCGAGGGCAAAAGCTTTGAGATTCACATCCCGGAAACGCTCTTTCACCTGGGTGTTGATAACCTCTTCATAAACCGAGGGGGCCATCGGCAGGAAATTACTCAATACACCGACCATGACCACATTGACAGTCTTGATTTCGCCTGCCTCACTCGCCAGAGCAAAGGCATCCACAGGAATCACCGTGATCCCTTTTTCGGTGAGCCTGTCGAGAATGTTTTCGGGATACTCAACCGAACCATTGGCAACAGAGGGAGGCAGCAGCTTCTGGGTATTGACAATCACCCGGCTGCCCTTGTGCAGCATGGGCAGGTAGCGAACAGCTTCCATCATTTCAAAGGCCATCTGCAAATCAACTTTTCCAGGTTCAATCAGCGGGGAATAGACTTTTTTGCCATACCGAAGCTCGGCTGTTACGGAACCTCCACGCTGAGCCATGCCATGTACTTCACTCTTTTTCGCGTCAAAACCCGCGTCGAGCAGAGCGTATGCCACAATCTCGCTCGCCAGCAGAATGCCCTGACCACCAACCCCTGAAAAGAGGATATTTCCTGATTTTTCCATGATACTCCTCCTTATGCCTCTTTACGGGTAATAGCGTCGAATTTGCACAGAGAAGCGCACTGTCCGCAGCTGTTGCAGATATTCTCGTCAATCTTCGAAACACCCTTCTGGGTTCTTTTGTACCCTTTTGCTTCAGCTTCACCCTCGCCAAACTTCGTCCAGCTGATAGCCGGGCAGCCGAGGCGGATGCAGGAACCGCAGCCGACACAGTTTTCCTGACGGGTATAATAACTTACCGCCTTGCGTTCTTTCATCTCCGGCAACAGCACACACGGCGCACGGGAGATAACCACTGACATTTCTTCACAGTCCATGGCCTCCTTGAGCACCTTGCGGGTCTCAGGGACCTCATGGGGATTAACCGTCCAGATGTGTTTGACACCAATCGCCCGACAGAGTCCCTCAATATCAAGACTGGTGGCGGGATCTCCTTTTATCGACTTCCCGGATGCCGGATTCTGCTGCTGTCCAGTCATGGCGGTAATACGGTTGTCGAGGATAATCAGCGTTGCTGAAGAACCGTTATAAACGCTGTTGAGCAGGCCGGTAATACCGGAGTGCATAAAGGTGGAGTCACCAATAACACTGACCACCTTGTTGTGAACCGATTCTCCTTTTGCTCCCGCGTTTTCCAGGGCCTTGATCATGCCATGGGCAATGGTAACCGAAGCTCCCATGCAGACACAGGAATCCATGGCATTGAGCGGCGGCAGGAAACCGAGAGTATAACAGCCGATATCACCGGAAACAAAGACATTCATCCGTGAGAGATTGAAGAAAATACCACGGTGCGGACAACCGGCGCACATATTCGGCGGCCGGGGCGGCAATGCACTGGCCTCAAAGCACTTTTCTACAGTTTCCGGCACAATTGAGCGACGGACAATGGCTGTGTTGAGTTCACCCTGATTCGGGACCAGTTCCTTGCCTTTGCAGGCAACGCCCATCGCTTTAATATGAGTTTCCAGAAAGGGATCCAGTTCTTCAACGATGAAAAGCTCGTCAACACTGTCGGCAAAGGCCTTAATTTTTTTCTCCGGCAGGGGCCAGCACATACCGAGTTTAAGGACACTTGCCTCTGGGAAAACTTCTTTCACATAGAGATAGCTTACCCCGGAGCAGATGAAGCCCCGTTTCGTGTCGCCTTTCTCAATGCGGTTGATTTCAATCGTCTCGGCTATTTCACGATTTTTCGTCATGCGCTCTTCCACATAGACACGGCGTTTTCGTGCCAGTGCCGGCAACATGACCTGTTTGGGAGCGTTTTTCACCACTGAGGCAACTGCACGGGGGGCAACTTCACCTTTCTCCACGATCCCTTTCACATGGCTGACCCGGGTGGTCATGCGCACCAGCACGGGGGTGTCAAGTTCTTCGCTGAGGCGATAGCCCAGCTTGATGAACTCTTTTGCTTCGGCAGGATCGGACGGCTCCAGCATGGGCAGTTTGGCGGCAAAGGCGTAGTTACGGTTGTCCTGCTCGTTCTGTGAACTGTGCATCTCAGGGTCGTCGGCGGTAATCACCACCAGTCCACCACGGACACCGGTATAGGCCGCAGTAAAGAGAGGATCCGCGGCGACATTGAGGCCGACATGTTTCATAGTCGCCAGCGCACGGCTTCCAGCAAAAGAAGCCCCAATAGCTACTTCCAGCCCTACTTTTTCGTTGGGGGCCCACTCGCAGTAAACCTCATCATACTTGACGAGATTTTCAAGGATTTCGGTAGACGGCGTTCCAGGATACCCCGAAGCGACAGAAACAGCCGCTTCGAATGCACCAAGGGCAAGAGCCTCGTTTCCCGACATCCAGAATTGATTTTTGTTCATACCTTCTCCAAAAGAGTAAATATTCAATAAATATAGAAAAAAGACATCGGGTAAACTACCCCGAAGAGAGTGGCTCGGCAAGTGAAAAAGGTCAGTGAAATGAATGGTTGAAGGTTTTGCGCAACCTGAAAAAGAACAGTATAGTTTGAAAAGAATTGGTAAACGCACCAGATCTTGAAGACAAACAAGGGTACCTTGAAACAGCTTATATTTCGTTCATATTCGAGGTACAGGAGGGAATTTACCACAGCCATATGATTGATATCCCGAGGATAATTTTTTGGCTGTAACGAAGAAGATGCACGATTATTCAAGGTAGCCATAAGAGATAATTAAAAAAGGAGGAGTAACCATGTATATAGGTCAGATCATGCACCGGGATCTTATCACCGTTCATCCGGAGACCAGTATTGCTGAAGCGGATCGCCTTGTTAAAAAGAAGGGAATCGATCATCTGCCGGTGGTGAACAGCAGTAACAAACTTGTGGGAGTGATCTCTGATCGTGATATTAAAAGCTACTCTGCCTCCCCCGCCACCACCCTTTCCGTCCATGAATTGACCTATCTTCTGGAAAAGCTTGAGGTCTCCGAGCTGATGAGCAGTCCGGTAATCACAGTACCGCCGGAGACCACCATCGAACGGGCAGCCTATGTCATGGTAGAAAAGCATATCAGCTCCCTGCCGGTAGTGGATGGTGAAACGCTGGTGGGTATCATCACGCGCACGGACGTTCTCAAGTTTTTGCTGCGGACCATCGGCCTCGGCGAGGACAGTACCCGCGTTGAGATCTTCGTGCGCGACGGCATCGGCCAGCTGGCCAGAATATGTTCTATTTTCCGCGACGCAGGCATCAACATCCTGAGTCTCATCAGTTGCCCTGAACCTGAATATGAAGGAATTACCCAGCTCGTACTGCGGGTAAACAAAAATGATGAGGAAAAAGCCCTGACCACCCTCAGGGAAAAAGGGATCAAGGCCAAAGGAAAATATGTGACAGATATCACGCCCTGGCTGCCCGAAGAGTAGGAAGAGCAGTCCCGGTGTCAAGGGGACATCGAATATGAAGGAAATACAAGATGTTTCAAGAGACTCTCAAATTCTGAAAGAAAAATAAAATGACACCGAAACAACCCGGGAACAGAGTTCTTGCAGCAAGCGGCAGTCCACGAAGAAATGGCAATTCAGATATTCTCTTACAAGAGATTGCATCCGGGGTGAAGCAGCACGATACTCCGGTAAAATTTCTCAACCTGACACAGTGCAGTTTCAAGGCTGTATCGGTTGTGAAAAATGCAGAAAAACAAAGATCTGTACAGGGTTGATTGACGGCATGTCGACCCTCTACCCGGATACTATCGCCGCAAAGGGGCTG